>NZ_JACDXT010000020.1 GCF_016464015.1 Psychrobacter sp. bablab_jr014 | reverse complement strand
CATGACTGTATTTTCAATGGATAAGAAGGCTATAAAGCAAAACCATCAGGCAATAAAAAACCCTTTAAAATCATAGACTTTAAAGGGTTTGAATTTGGTGGGCCCAGTAGGACTTGAACCTACGACCAAAGGATTATGAGTCCTCTGCTCTAACCAACTGAGCTATAGGCCCTATCAATAGATGCACTATCATACCCGAATTCTTCGTATTTTCAAGTAAAAAATCGAGTTTTTGTTACTTATACGCCCACATTGCCGCCCGCCAGCGTCAGGCTGCGTCCGCCATCAACGGTGATGACTTCGCCTGTGATGTAGCTTGCGCGAGCCAGATACAATGCGCACTCAGCAATATCTGTAGGTTTGCCAATACGCTGCATGGGAATGGACTGGACAATAGCCGCTTGCTGCGCGTCAGATAGCGCTTGGTCGCTTTGATCCTCGGGCAAGACATTGACGCCAGGCGCGATGCCATTGACGCGCACAGCAGGCGCAAGCTCTAGTGCCAAGGAATGTACCATGGTTCGATGTGCAGATTTTGCCATATTATAGACGCTATAGCCGATAAAGGGTTTATTGTGCGCATGGATGTCCAATAGACTGATGATGCAGCCATTCGCCGCTTGTAAGTAGGGCAAAAATGCTTGGCTAAGCAAGAGCGGTGCTTTGGCATTGGTCAGCATCAGCTCATCCCATGCGCTATGGGTGATATGTCCGATAGCGGTAGGATAAAAGCGCGAAGCATTGTGTACCAGTACGTCCAGTTGCCCAAACGAGCGCAGCACATCATTAACGAAGTCTTGTAAGGCGGATGTATCATCAATCACTGCCAAATCAGTAACCACCACAGCAGCGCTGTTTGCGCGTAGTGTATTTAGCTGCGCGGCAAGCTCACGGGCTTGGTCTGCGCTGTTATTGGCATGGATAATCACGCGATAGCCCGCATGATGCGCGGCACGTATTATCGCGGCACCAATGCGCTTGGCGCTGCCCGTTACCAGCATGACAGGGGCATTATTGTCAGGCGTATGGCTGGCAGATGGGCAATTATCAGGATTACTTTTGATTGATTCGGTCAATGTCATAACGGCATATAAGATTTTTAATAAAAAATGGCAGTGGTTGTCTACGCTAGATGATTGTTTATGATAAGTGCGCGCTTAAATGAGCAATGCGCGCTTGTGTCAAAGCCTCGCCAATAGCAGAGCCTTTGAGGCTGGGGTCAATATCTGCCATACCAATCGCGTGATAGCTGTCTAATGCGTGCTGCATCCGTAGCCTATCTAACGCCATCTGTAACACATGCTGCGTGACAATCAGTTGTTCTAAGCGCTCAGGCTGCTTGTGCGCTTGGCTGGCGTGTATCAGCGCTATTTGCTCAGCAGGGGTTAAGTGCGCAAGGTTGGATAAGTCGCAAACGTGCCGTGCAAACAATACAGCAAATTGGGTATGTATCTTGGGTACTTTTGCAGCATTGCCAATAATGCGAATGGCATCGGCAGCGTTTTTATCATCATCAGTGGTTTTGTTATCCGCTAGACTAAGTGGCAGCTGAGTTTGTTTTTGCCAAGCAGAGCAGACGCTCATCATCAACAGCGCCCAGCGCTGCGATAAATCAAGTGACTGCTGCGCGGCATAGTCTAGCGCGGTCATAATGGTTTTACGCAGTGCAGCATTGTCCCAAGCAACTGCCAAAGGGGCAAAATGCGTCTGTAGCGCCCCAATGTCATATAGGGTGTGCCAATAGGCTTGCGGCGCGCTTTGCATCATAGCGCGGCTCGACTCTTGCCAAATGCGCTCGGCACTTAAATGCCCAAGCTCACCTGACGCGCTAAGCGATTGCATCAAGCGATACGTCTCATCGGCAATGCTAAAACCTGCCGCAAAATAACGGCTATAAAAGCGTGCCACCCGCAGTACGCGCAGTGGGTCTTCGATAAAGGCATCTGACACATGGCGCAGGATTTTATGGTTGATATCATCCAGCCCGCCATAATAATCAACGACTTCGCCTGTCAGCGGCGTATCATCATAAAGACTGGTGACTTCAATGGCCATCGCGTTGATGGTCAAATCACGGCGCATCATATCTTCTTTTAACGTCACATCAGGGCTGGCATGGACGCTAAAGCCTTGATAGCCATGCCCTTGTTTACGCTCAGTACGGGCAAGGGCATATTCTTGCTGTGTCTTTGGGTGCAAAAATACCGGAAAATCTGCGCCAACCTGCAAAAATCCTGCACTCAGCATTTCATCGACACTGCTACCGACAACTACAAAGTCTTTGTCTTTGACAGGATGTTTTAATAGAGTGTCACGCACTGCGCCACCGACCAGATATACCTGCATGCTTACCCCTTATGCCTTGCGGCCAACCAAAAAAAACCAGCCAACATCCGTAGATATTGGCTGGTTTGATTATAACAAACTTGGTGCGTATCAGGCAGGCAGTGTGCCTACCGATACATGTTAAGCTGCTATTTTGTTTTGACTTATTTTGCCAAGTCTTGCGCTTCTGCTACGGCAAGCGCTGTCATGTTGACGATACGGCGAGGGGTCGCAGCAGGCGTCAAGATGTGTACAGATTTTTCTGCACCCAATAGGATAGGGCCGATAGAGGCACTTTGCGACGCAGCTTTTAACAAGTTAAAAGAGATATTTGCCGCATCAAGCGTCGGCATCACCAACAGATTGGCTGCACCTTTTAGCGTGCTTGATGGCATATCTTCCATACGTATGTGCTCGTCGAGTGCCGCATCAGCATGCATCTCGCCGTCGAATTCAAAGTCTACGCCGCGCTCAGTCAATAGCTGATGCACTTTACGCATTTTTACTGCGCTTGGGCTGTCTGAGGTGCCAAAGTTTGAGTGTGAAGTCAGAGCAACACGTGGCGTAATACCAAAGCGGCGTAATTGCTTAGCTGCCAATACGGTCATTTCTGTCAACTGCTCAGCCGTTGGGTTTTCATGGATGTAGGTATTGGCAAAGAAAACGTTGCGGTCTTGCATCAGTACGCCACTCATCGCGTAAAAGTCGCTGACGCCTTCTTGTTTAGCGATGACGTTTTCAACATATTTTAGGTGCATATTGTAATGACCGAATGTGCCACAAATCATGCCATCGGCATCGCCTTTCTCGACCAATAGTGAGCCGATAAGTGAGGTTTTACGGTACACGTCACGACGAGCAAGCTCAATGCTGACGCCACGGCGCTTGTTGTTTTCGTAATAGGTTTCCCAGTAATCTCTGTAGCGTGGGTCGTCATCTTGATTGACGATAGTGATGTTTTCGCCATCTTTTAGACGTAGGCCCAATTTTTCGATGTGTGAGTTGATAACTGCTGGACGACCGACCAAGATTGGCTTAGCCAACTGCTCATCCACCACGACCTGTACCGCAAGTAGGACATTTTTGTCTTCGCCTTCACAGTAGACGATGCGCTTTGGCTCAGATTTTGCTTGGGCAAATACAGGCTTCATGACGAATGCTGAGTTATAAACAAACTCAGACAAGCGCTGACGGTATGCGTCAAAGTCGTCGATTGGTAAGGTGGCAACGCCAGAATCCATCGCTGCTTTTGCAACGGCTGGGGCAATCTCAAGGATTAGATTTGGCTCTAGTGGGCCAGGGATTAGGTAGTCACGACCAAAACTCTTCATATTATCAATGTCTTTAGAGTTGTTGGTTGGCGTCGCTTCTACGTGTGCCATTGCCGCGATGGCGCGTACACAGGCGATTTTCATCTCTTCATTAACCGCCGTCGCACCAACGTCTAGCGCGCCACGGAAAATATAAGGGAAGCAAAGCGCATTGTTGACTTGGTTTGGATAGTCAGAGCGACCTGTTGCCATGATGACGTCTGGACGTACTGAATGCGCCAGTTCTGGCATAATCTCAGGCGTTGGGTTGGCAAGCGCAAAGATGATTGGGTCTTTTGCCATACGGCGAACCATATCCGCAGTCAGCATGCCTGGCATCGATAGACCGAGGAACATATCAACGTCGTCAATCAGCTCGTCGATAGTGGTCGCGTCAGTATCACGCGCGTAGCGTTGTTTGGTTTCGTCTAGGTTTTCACGCTTGGTTGTGATGATACCGCGAGAGTCAGAAACGTAGACATTGTTTTTATTGATACCAAGGGCGCAGATGATATCGAGACAAGAGATTGCCGCCGCGCCTGCACCTGAACAAATCACCTTTAGGTCTTCGATTTTTTTGCCCGTCAATTCAAGCGCGTTTAGCATCGCCGCAGCAACGATGATAGAGGTACCGTGCTGGTCATCATGGAACACAGGAATGTTCATACGGTCACGCAATTCGCGCTCAATTCTGAAACATTCTGGTGCTTTGATGTCTTCTAAGTTGATACCGCCAAAGGTTGGCTCAAGAGCAGCAACGGCTTCGATGAATTTGTCTGGGTCATTTTGAGCCACTTCGATGTCAAAAACATCAATGCCCGCAAACTTTTTGAACAACACGCCCTTACCTTCCATAACAGGCTTTGAAGCGAGGGGGCCAATGTTACCAAGGCCAAGTACGGCAGTACCGTTCGTGACCACACCAACCAAGTTATTACGCGCGGTATATTTCGCTGCCAAAGTTGGGTCTTTTTCAATCTCAAGACAAGGAACCGCAACGCCTGGCGAATAAGCCAATGCAAGGTCACGCTGGTTGGCCAGCTTCTTAGTTGGGGTTACTGAAATTTTACCAGGTTTTGGATGAGCGTGATAATGCAGTGCTGCTTGTTCGAACTGTTGTTTGTCTGCACTCGCTTTATCTGCATTCAGATTGGTATCGTCATTCATAGTAATTGCCATTGTTGGAATAAATTAAAATAGAATAAACTGTAATAGTGGTCTTTAACTGGGCATTGATAGTACTGCAGCTGTCTGAATAAACAGCGTTATAAGCAGCAACCTCACGAGCCATTAATGCAAAATTGCAAATTGGCAAGTGGGACATTCTAGCATCAATGCTAATACACTGCCTAGTCAGTCCAAGTCAATATAGAGATTATATAATAAATTTATAATCATTATGTAATGAATTGATGACAAAACGGCAGGGGTATCTACAATGAACTATTTAGCTTCAGCTTTATAGATAAACCATAGGCTATGATGAACAGCTGATGGGCGGTTGCCACGCATCAGGCGCGGGCGGCGTGGTATCCAGCGTTGTCGCGATATTTTGTACATCGTATGGTGTTGTTAGCAGCGTAAACAAACGCGCCACTTCCTCAAATTGTCCTTGCTCTGCTGCCGTGATTGCCCGCTGAGCCATTGCATTACGCAGGATATAGACAGGATTGTTGTGATACATACGCGCTTCGGCAGCACTGATATTTTTAGACATCAAAGCGATATAACGCTCGCGCCAATCGTGCCACGTACTCAGGCCTTCAGGCGTTAACTCGTTAATGAAAGTGGTCAATAACGTTTGCTCATAGGCATATTTGGTACTGTCAATAAGCGCCAAAAGCCCACGGAAACTGTTGGTGTAATCGGCACGCTCTGACTCAACCAACGTCAAAAATTCAAAGGCGATATTGAGCGCTTCTTGATTATGCGGCAGCCCAAGCTTTTGGCACATGCCTATTTGATAATGCTGCATAAAGACAGGCTCATAAAGACTTAAGCACGCATCAATGGTGGCGCGGTCAATATTGGGCAATCGCAAGAAATGCGTGAGACATTGCTGCAAGTTCCAATAGCCAATGGCAGGCTGGTTTTGGTAACTATAGCGCCCTGTATGGTCAGAGTGGTTGTTAATCCAGCTGGGATTAAATCGCTCCATAAAGCCAAAAGGCCCAAAGTCCAAGGTACTGCCCGTAATCGATAGATTGTCCGTATTCATCACCCCATGCGCAAAGCCTGTCAGTTGCCAGTCGGCAATCAACCTTGCGGTACGCTCGACCACTTGCTGTAAAAATGCCGCAACAGGGACAGGCGTATCACGGCATTCAGGATAATAGGTGTCTAGCATATAATCGGTAAAGCTTGCCAGCAAATCAGGCGCAAAGCTCGCTATCCACTCAATATGTCCCAAACGGATGTGACAATCCGCCACCCGCATCAGTGCTGCGCCAGCTTCCATACGCTCGCGGCGTACAGGTGTATCCGACACCACAAAGCCCAGCGCAGATGATGAGGGCACACCAAGCTGCGTCAAGGCGTGCCCGCACAGATACTCACGAATGGTACTGCGAAGTACCGCGCGCCCATCACCCATACGCGAGTAGGGCGTCAAGCCGCTGCCTTTTAAATGTAAGTCTTGGCAATGACCATCTGTATCGCGGACTTGCGCCATTAATAAGCCGCGACCATCGCCGAGCTGTCCAGCCCAATGCCCAAACTGATGCCCCGCATAAACCATCGCAAGTGGCGTCCACTGCGCTGGCACATAATGCCCGCCTAAAATCTCTACCCAGCGCGCCATTAAGTCCTCATCTTTGTCCCAGCCAAGCTTCGCTGCAACATACGGATTAAAGTGCCCCGCACGTGGATTGTCCAGCGGGACAGGGGGCTGCTTGTGATACAAGCGCGTATCCAAATCGGCGTAAGTGTGGCAATAATCCATAATGATAACCTTTGATAGTATTTTATAATAACGAACGAATAGTAATGAGAAATCAAAAAATAGCGTGCACGGCACTAGACAGTGACTATGATAACAGTCAAAGAAAAGTCAACATAGCGCTTTGCTGTGTGCTTTACTTTGCTAAGGCAGCCAGCAACAGCCGTCATGACCAAAGCGCTACACATAAAAAATCCCGCCATCACGATGAAGGCGGGATTTATATTTATGCTAATGGCTTACTTTTTTGCTTAAGCGGCGTGCTGTTTGTGACCGATTGAACGGAACGCAACTTTTAGGTTGTTGTTGTGCTCAATGATTTTTTCTTCAATCTTCGCATATTCATGCTTTAGCTTGTCGTCCACTTCGTGCAAGCGGTCAGCAAACTCCGTCTTTTTCATTTCAATGGCTTTGGCTTTTAGGGCTTGCCACTCTTCAACCGTTTGCGTAAATGCTTCGTACTCGTGCTTGATACGCTCTTGGAAGTTTTGTAGTGCATGTGGGATATCGATGCCACCTTCAGTAGCGGTATCTAAATGCTGCTGTGCGTGCTTAAACTGCATTTGTACTTCAGCGTGCTTAATGGTCGCGTCGTCGACTTTACGTAGGTCGCTTGCTAGACCCAGTTTTGCCAAACCAGCGATTAGCCATTTGGTTGGGTCATATTGCCACCATTTCACGCCATTACGATAGTCGTATTGGAAAAAGTGGTGATAGTTGTGGTAGCCCTCACCCCAAGTAAATATCGCAAGGATAAAGTTATCACGTGCGGTATTGGTGTCGGTGTATGGACGCGTACCAAACATGTGGCACAAGGAGTTAATAAAGAAGGTAAAGTGATGCGTCAACACCAAGCGTAGCAAACCTACCAACACCAGCGTACCCCACACATCGCCCAATAACCAACCAACCGCACCAACCACACCAATGTTGGCAGCCACTACCCACAGACCGTAGTATTTGTGCTGAATCTGTAGCACTTTGTCTTTGGTCAAATCAGGAATATTTTTGTAGTCAAACTTACCGCTTGGGTAGTTGCGTAGCATCCAGCCAATATGACTGAAGAAAAAACCACGCTTGGCTGAGTACGGGTCGTCCATCACGTCATCAACGTGACGATGGTGCGTACGGTGACCTGAACACCAGTCAAACGCTGAACCTTGCACAGCAAGCGTCGAACCCAGTAATAGGAAGTTTTTTACCGCAGGGTGCACTTTGTAGGCACGATGCGATAGCAAACGGTGGTAACCTGCCGTGATACTGATACCCGTCCACGCCATAAAGAAGCCAAACGCACCCCAGACAGGCATGCTGACTTTATGCGTCATCAGATACCAAGGCGTAATCACCGCAGCAGCGATAGGTGTCGCAATCAAAACGGCGGCAGGTATCAAGTTAATCGGCGCTTTTTTAAACTCAAGCTCACGGATATCGACGCTCTCGTTCATCGAGATGTCACGTTCACCTGCCTGAGCATCAGTTAAATACCCACGCACTGCACTTGGTTGCGGCTGGGTAGTGTCCATTTGTTGGTCCAGTCGACGCTTAAGACGAGTCACCTGTGTGCTTGCAGTCTGTAAAAGCGCGTCACCAGACTTGATAGCCAAACGTAAGCCTTTAAGCGGTAAACCTATTGCTTTTTTTGCAATCATATTATTTCCCTAGCGGTGTACATTTCAGCCTCTATCTTACCTGAAAAGAGTGGTAAAGTGAACGGGTATACACTATAAAAATATTTCTAAATAACAATAACTTGTATGAATTATTGATTATTTTTCGCATAATACCCTATTAGCTATCAGGAATTAAACAAAAATGTAAGCAGTATCAGTATCTTGTTAAGACTTCATTATTCCGAAAGGCTGATATTACAGGACCTGCGCGGGAATATCGGTGATAATCACATCGACTTGCCACGCGATAAGCTGGCGCATCACCGCAAAGTCATTGACCGTCCATGCGCTAATCGGCAAGCCATAACGATGACACAGGCGTATGACCTCAGCGGTTAACAGCGGATAATGAATGCCAAGCTGCACGCAGCCCAGCTGGAGCGCAGTATTAGGCGCAGTCGCTAACGCACGAGGCTGACGTATCAAAAGTCCGCGCGGCACATGAGACAAGAGAGGGTGGCGCTGTAATTGTAACAATAGCTCGGTATCAAAGCAGGTCAAAGTAATGGGTAAGCTGGCAAGGCTGGTGCTGCCAAAGTGATATGCTAAGGCATCAATCAGCTTGCGATGATTGGTGCGGCTGTGCGTCTTTATCTCAAGCTCGATATGACTAAATCGGTTATCAAAACGAGGCGCAAGTAGCGTCGGCGCACAGAGCAGTTCGGTCAACTGGCCAAGGGTCATAATCGGATGTCCTGATTGCAAATGACGCTGCACCTCAAGCCACGTCAGCTGATCGACACGTGACTGAATGCCGCACAGGCGCTGTAAGGTTTCGTCATGAAAAACCACCAATTGTCCATCGGCAGTCAACTGCACATCAAATTCAATACCCGCAAGCCCTCGTGGCTGCAAGCGGTGCGCGTACTCAAAACCAAAGCGCGTGTTTTCAAGCGCCTCCAGCCTTGCGCCGCGATGCCCCAAGAGACGTGTGCGTTGTAAGTCAATCATTAGGCATACCGCCTTTATCTTGCCCGTATCTTTATTCTATTATATGCCTTGTTGCTGCGATAAGGCAGCACAGATGCTATCATAGAGCACTTTGGGCACGCGGATAGGGCGCATGGCAGGTTTTGCTGTCTGACTATCGTTGTCATTGTCTTTTGATTTGACATTGTTTTGTACGCACGCGATGACCACTTTGCCTGAGCTAAGCTTGGTATCTCCATCAAGATGGGTGCGCCAAATACTTTGATAAAAGACGATGCTGGCAGGTTTTAATTCGACCGTATCAACGCGCACGCTGATGGTCTCATCGAGTAAAATCGCATGGCGGTAGTCCAGCTCAACTTTAGAGACCACAAAATGCTGTATCTCGCCTGCATCGGTCTTCAAAAAATAACCGTCCAAACCAAGCTGGGTGAACCAGTCGCGGCGGCAGTTTTCAAAGAACACCAAGTGATTGGCATGATAGACGATGCCGCCTGCGTCGGTGTGGTTGATATACACGCGGTAGTCGGCGGTAAATAAAGGCGACTGTGCGCCTGATGTGGTGTGATTGGACATAAAACACTCGGTATATTGTTATAAACATGAATGGTTAAAAAGTCGGGCGCTGGGCGTGTATTATTTTTAATAGTGATTAAAAATGATGTCAATAAAACGGCGTCAATAAAAACAAATATCAAGCATAAAAGACAGCGCGCACTGAATCATAGCAGCCCTTATTAGAACAAGATAGCCGCACTATTGCCAACGGTCGTGGCTTAAGCGTTAACACACAAAGGCAAGTACCCAATCACTGATTTGCAATACAATCCATTTACCATGACTTATAGGATGATTTATGACCCGTTTTGTCAGTTTTAATATTAATGGCATCCGTGCGCGCCAGCACCAACTGGAAGCGGTACGCGATGTCATCGACCCTGATGTGATGGGGCTGCAAGAGACCAAAGTTCACGATGAACAATTTCCACTGAGCGACGTCGAAGGGCTTGGCTACCACGTAGAATACTTTGGGCAAAAGGCACATTACGGCGTGGCACTATTGTCTAAAACCGCGCCTATTTTTGTACAAAAAGGCTTTCCAAGCGATGACGATGAGGCACAAAAGCGCTTTATTCACGCCCGCTACGTCTTTGGCGAGCGTGAAGTGGACGTGTTAAACGGCTATTTTCCGCAAGGCGAGAGCGCTGACCATCCGACCAAGTTTCCGATGAAGCGCGCGTACTATGCTGATTTAATGGCGTATATCGACACACTAAAGGCAGAAGGACGCTCGCTTATCATTATGGGTGATATGAATATCTCACCGCAAGATATTGACATCGGTATCGGTGAGGCCAATGCCAAACGCTGGTTAAAGAACAATAAATGCTCATTTTTGCCCGAGGAGCGTGCTTGGTATGACGCGCTGATGTCGCGTGATTTGACCGACACGTACCGCCTGCATTATCCGACCAGCACCGAGCTGTTTAGCTGGTTTGACTATCGCAGTCGCGGCTTTAATGATGAGCCAAAGCGCGGCTTGCGTATTGACCATATTTTATGCAGTCAAGATTTGGTCGATAATTGCGTCGATGCAGGCATCAGCTATCCGCTGCGTGCGATGGAAAAGCCCTCAGACCATGCGCCGATTTGGTCAGCGTTTAAGCTCGATTAAGCCGTTTTTAGATGAACAGCTGTTAGGTTAAGCCGTTTTTAGATTAAGCAATTTTTAGATTGATAAAAGACACATTCACTCTTTATTCAACACAGCAAACAACAATAAG
Source organism: Psychrobacter sp. bablab_jr014 (assembly GCF_016464015.1). Classification (GTDB taxonomy): domain Bacteria; phylum Pseudomonadota; class Gammaproteobacteria; order Pseudomonadales; family Moraxellaceae; genus Psychrobacter. The sequence continues at coordinate 40,800 of NZ_JACDXT010000020.1, read as the reverse complement.
AGGTCATTATGGCAGTTGGTGATATTTCAGTACCTGAGACGATTTACGACATTGAGGGCATTCGCCTAAGCGCGACGGCTGCTGGCGTACGTTACAAAGACCGTGACGATTTGGTCGTCTTTGAGCTTGCCGAGGGCACATCAGCGGCAGTCGTCACCACCACCAATGCGTTTTGCGCTGCACCTGTGCGTATTTTGCGCGAGCACTTTGATACCGCCGCGCCGCGCTATTTGGTGATTAACACAGGCAATGCCAATGCAGGTACGGGCGCAGATGGTCGTCGCCGTGCTGAAGCGGTCTGTCAGGCATTGGCAGAAAAAGCCAACACCAGCGTTGAGGCGGTATTGCCATTTTCGACAGGCGTTATCGGCCAGCCACTAAACAGCGATGCCATCATTGCAGGCTTGGATAAGGCGCTGGACACCTTAGCTGCCGACAGCTGGCTTGCAGCAGCAAACGGCATCCGCACTACCGACACCATTCCTAAGCTTGCCAGTGAGCAAGTAACAGTGGACGGTACGCGCTATCATGTGACAGGTATCTCCAAAGGTTCAGGCATGATTCGCCCCAACATGGCGACCATGCTCGGCTATGTGGCGACCGATGCCAACATTCCTGCCGACGTATTACAAGAAATGCTGAGCGCGATTAACGAGCAGTCGTTTAACCGCATCACCGTCGATGGCGATACTTCGACCAATGATTGCTGCTTGCTGATGGCGACAGGCAAGGCAAGTGATGACATTATCGACAGCCCTGAGCATCCGCATTATCAGGCGCTGTTTGATGCGTTATCGCGTGTGTTTGTGCGCTTGGCGCAGCTGATTGTCCGTGATGGTGAAGGGGCGACAAAGTTTATCACTGTCAAAGTCACAGGCGGCAAAACTACCGAAGAATGCTGCGATGTGGCGTATGCGGTAGCGCATTCTCCACTGGTGAAGACGGCATTTTTTGCCAGTGATGCCAATTGGGGACGCTTGCTTGCCGCAGTCGGTTACGCGGGCGTGCCTGAGCTAGACACCGAACAAGTCAATGTATCACTCGATGACGTCTTGATTTGTCAAAAAGGTGGTCTTGCGTCAGAGTACACCGAAGAGCAGGGCGCAGCAGTCATGAGCCGTCCTGAAATCACCGTACATATCGACCTTGCGCGTGGCGATGCTAGCGATACGGTATATACTTGTGACTTGTCGTACGACTATGTCAAAATCAACGCCGACTACCGCAGCTGATGGGTAACGCAGTGTAGACAAAACAATTAGAAAGACAAAAAAGGCGGGAGATTACCTGCCTTTTTTTGTACTTAAAAAAGCGTTTTATTGGCAATTTTTTATTTTTTTTAGCCTTTGACAGCGTACCGTTGATTAACACGTGTTGCAAATACTGACGTGAAGTTACAAAGCCGCCATAGAGCGATAGGTTTTGCGCGCCCTATACTAGATCCAGCGGCGCAACTGAGTCACTTTCTTTCTTGATGCTCAGCCGATGCCGCATCTGCAATAAAAAATAAGCAGCACGACAGCTGCAATAACAAAATGCTCGCCAGCAAACCGCGTTAAAAGCTTTGTGTAAACACGCTATCTTTTAACCCAAAGAGAATGAGTCAGGCGGGTGACTTATATTATAAACTGAGGATAATACAATGAAAAAATTAGCAGTAGCCGCGATGATGACCACCTTTGCCCTAGCAGGCTGTTCAACGATGGATATGAACGATGAGCGCACCATGGTGGTTGATGGTCAACCAATGAGCGTCAAAGTTGTGAATATTCCAAGCTTTGAGGTAGAGATTGCGCCACGCAAGGCAGTATGTGAATACACCACCATGACAGGTGTGAAAACTGAGTCAGAATGTATACAGTATCGTCAGACGTATCAGAAAAACTATAATACGCTAAACGGTAATATCCAAGGCTTCACCTATGAGCCAAACTACCGCTATGTCCTAGATGTGCGTCAAGATGCGGTTATGGACGAAACGACCAACACCGTACGCCCTGTGTGGACACTCAACGAAGTAATTTCAAAAACGCCTGAATAAGTAATTATTAAAGGCAAGAATTTTGCTTTAGTGACAGTCAAATAAAAGCCCAAGCATTGATTTGCTTGGGCTTTTTTTATGATCAAGGATTAAATATAGTAAATCTCAAATAAAACTGATATAGCATCACAAACACACTCGATTAAATACTATTTTCCTTGCTTGCTGTGACTTCGTCTCCAGAGGCTGCGAAAAATAGCCTTTAATCTCGCTGTATCATTTTAAATTGACTTGACTATAACGCAGTAGCAATTAGCACTGGCTGTAGTTGACACTAACGCCATGCTGCACGGTTGGGATATGGGTGTTGGCATAAACTGCCAAGCCGCCACGTGCGGTTTCTTTGTATTTATCCAACATATCAGCGCCCGTCTGTTTCATGGTTTCGATGACTTTGTCGAGCGACACAAAGTGCTGCCCATCACCACGATAGGCAAGACGTGCGGCGTTGATGGCTTTGATAGAGGCCATAGCGTTGCGTTCAATACAGGGCACTTGTACCAAACCCGCCACAGGGTCGCAGGTTAATCCCAAATTGTGCTCAATACCGATTTCGGCAGCGTTTAGGCACTGTGCTGGCGAGCCACCCATAATTTCGGCGAGCGCCGCGGCTGCCATCGCACAGGCTGAGCCGACTTCGCCTTGACAGCCGACTTCAGCACCTGAGATAGAGGCATTTTGTTTAATCAAGCTGCCAATTGCGGCTGCGGTTAACAAAAACTTGCGTACGCCCTGAATGTCATAGTTCGGCAAAAAATCACGGTAATAATGCAAAACGGCAGGGATGATGCCCGCTGCGCCATTGGTCGGAGCGGTGACGATTTTGCCGCCATTGGCGTTTTCTTCATTGACCGCGAGCGCGTAGAGATCGACCCAGTCCATCGCCGCAAGCTTGTCTGCACCCACCTTGTCTTTGGCATCAGGCTGGCTGGCCTCGTACAAAAGCTGCTCATGTAGTGCCTTAGCACGGCGTTTGACCGACAGTCCACCAGGCAGAATACCATCTTGTTGGCAGCCAGCAGAAACACAATCTTGCATCACCACCCAAATACGGTCAAGGTATCGGTAGACGGTTTCTATTTCGCGGTAGTGGCATTCATTTGCCAGCACAACCTCACTGATGCTGAGGTTTTCGCTTTGACACATGGTCAATAAGTCAGCAGCATTGGTAAATGGGTAGGGTGGATTGTCAATCGTTGGGCTGGCAGGGTCGGTATCGGGATGTGTGGCGTCATCTTGATTGATAACAAAGCCACCACCAATAGAGTAGTAGGTCTGCGTATAGGTATCGCCGCTTTGCGTCGTTGCAGCAATGCTTAAGGCATTAGGATGATAGGGCAGCACGGTGTCAGGGTGCCAATGAATGTGTGTCTTGGTGTCAAAATCAATAATGTGCTCGCCCGCCAAAGCCAAACGCTGCTCGTCCATAATCGGGCGCAGATAATTGGCACATTCACGCGTGTCGATATATTCAGGTGTATGCCCCAGTAAACCCAGTAAAATGGCAGTGTCGGTTGCGTGTCCTTCACCAGTTGCTGCTAAAGAGCCATAAAGGTCAATATCGATGCTGACCACATTGCTTAGGTCATGCTGCTCGCGGTAGCTTTGTAAAAACTGCTGGGCGGCAACCATAGGTCCGACGGTATGCGAGCTAGAAGGGCCGATACCGATTTTGAATAAATCAAAAATACTAATCATAATAATCCTGTCAATCCATATGATGCCCACAGAGGGCCGAGCGTCTGTGCTCATCGAAGGGCGGTTTATGCGTGCAGAATAAAAGATAATTGGACTGCTGTCTATAGTATTGTCTATACATGTGCGTAAAGGGCTGTTGGGAATAAGCGCTTTTTTTTATGGGTAAATTCGGCTATGATGCACGCCAGCTTTCTTTGTGTAACTTTATGTAATTGAATCGCGACTTTTGCCGTGTTTTGAGGTTTCGATCCAATCGCTCGTTTATATTGTCACAACTCCCCCTCTTTGATTTTTAGGCACTCTTGGCTTGAAGCTCAGTCTTTGCTTTATAAGCATCAGTGTCTTTAACTACCATAGGATATGTGCGTATGACCCTTCATGCTTCCAAGCCACCCGTTTCTGAAACCACCGCATCTAATCCTGACTTTGACAATGATCGCTGGTTTCCAACGTGGCGGCCATTTGCAGGTGATCTCAATCAGCATCCTGTAGGTATTAATGAGTATCTGCCAGCAGGTAAAAGTGTCTTGCTTGGTGTGCAGCACACTTTTGCGATGTTTGGCGCGACGGTACTTGCGCCGCTACTGATGGGTTTTGATCCCAATTTAGCCATTTTAATGTCAGGTATCTGTACGCTACTGTTTTTTGTGATAACAGGTGGGCGTATGCCCAGCTATCTTGGCTCAAGCTTTGCCTTTATTGCTCCTGTTATCGCTGTAACGGCCTACGCTGGCACAGGCGCAAATGCCAATCTGAATGTCGCTCTCGGCGGTATCATGGCGTGTGGGATGCTCTACGCACTCGTTGGGCTTTTGGTCATGAAGACAGGCACTGGCTGGATTGAGCGTTTGATGCCGCCTGTAGTCACGGGTGCTATCGTGATGATTATTGGTCTGAACCTTGCGCCTGTGACCATTCAAGGCGTGATGGGCAATCAGTTCGATGCGTGGATTGCGACCATGACCACATTAATGATCAGCTTTGTCGCCGTCTTTACACGTGGGATGCTGCGCCGCTTGCTGTTGCTTGTGGGTTTGATGCTGGCGTATATCGTGTATTTTGTGCTCACCAATGTCATGGGCTTGGGCGCGCCGATTGATTTTAGTGGCGTGACTGCGGCGTCTTGGCTGGGTTTGCCAAGCATTCATACCCCTGTGTTTGATAGAGATGCCATCGTGATGATTGCACCGATTGCCTTTATTTTGATTGCCGAAAATTTGGGGCATTTTAAGGCGGTAGAGAGCATGACCCGCGCGCGCGTGACACCTTATATGGGGCGTGCCTTTTTGGCGGATGGACTTGCGACCACATTTTCGGCAGGGTTTGGCGGTACAGGTGTGACCACGTATGCAGAAAATATTGGCGTGATGGCAGTGACTAAGGTGTATAGCACCACCATTTTTGTAATGGCGGGCTTAGTGGCGATTTTGCTCGGCTTGTCACCAAAGTTTGGCGCACTGATTCAGACCATTCCCAGCCCATTACTTGGCGGTGCGTCGATGGTGGTGTTTGGTCTGATTGCAGTCGCTGGGGTCAAAATCTGGCTCGACAGCCACATCGACTTTAGTAAAAACAGCAATCTGATTATCGCAGGTATTCCTGTGATTATGGGTACGGGCAATCTAAGCCTGCATATAGGCGGGTTTGACTTGGGTGGTATTGGTACAGCGACACTTGCCGCCATCGTCCTAAATGCATTGTTTTCATTGCAAAAGGACGATTAACAACAAATAAATTATTTCTTAATCGGTAGTGTGGGACGATTTTTTATAAAACCGTGCAAAAAACCGATAACGGCGCAGGGTGCGATTTTTGGGTTTCATGGTGCCAAGATAAATAGCAAGCATCGTAAACGCCGCCCCCAGCCACTGCATACCTGTAATGGGCTTATCCAACCACAAATAATCAATCAATAGGGCGGCGACTGGCTCACTAAGCAGCAGCAGCCCTGTCACTGCCAAAGACAAACGCGGGATAAAGTATGCAATCAGTCCCCATGCGAGACATTGCATCACTGAGCCGTAGATAAAAATCCAAAATACCTCAGCCCATGAAGTCGGTAGTATCTGTCCGTTATCGAGTATCAGCATTGGCACAATCATCGCGACCACACCACCAATACTGACCAAGGTCATGAGCGGCAAAATAGGAGTCGGTTCGACATCGTGCGTCTTTTTGATAAAGGTCATGGAAGCTGCGAGCATCGCACCTGAGGTAATGCCTGTAATAAAACCCCACGCGGCATTGGTATTATGTCCAAATTCAGGGCTGCCAATCAGCATCACGCCAAACAATGCCAAGCACAAGCCGACCAGCTGCAAAATAGTTTGACGCTCAGAAAACCAAACAAAGCCAATCAAGGCCAAAAAGAAAATCTGCAGACTGTTTAATAGCGTTGAGATACCAGGGCCGACCGCGTAGATACTCTCGTGCCATAGCGCCAAGTCCAAACCCAAGAATACGCCTGAACACAGCCCAAAAAAGATGGCTTTTTTGGACGTTGGAAAGCGCTGTTTTTTTAGTAGCGCCAGCAGTGCAAACAGCACGCCAGCGACCGCCAAGCGCCAAAACGACATCGCCCAGCCGCCGAGGCTTAGTTTTGCGACGATAAGACTGCCCAAGCCGAAAATAATACAGCCGAGTAACAGTCCTGAAGCACTGAGCTTAGAAGTGGTGGTGCTCATTGCGTATCCTTTTAATTATAAAATGACAGCCGTATAGGCAGCATTTTGGTGCTTCTGTCGCCCAACCTGCCTATCTATTGGTATTGGTAGTGTATTTTGGTAGCATACCACCGACATCAGGGGCAGGTATACCTTTGTGATACTGTTGTTATGCAATATGTACTGAATTTTGTCGTTTATTTTGTCGTCACTGATTTTTATTTTCTTAGGTCTTGCTATGTTAGGGTTTATTCGTCCGTTTACTGTGTTTGTTTGGGGTAAATGCGCTGTCATCGCAAGCGTATGTGCGGTAGGGATGCTCGCTGGCACGTCCGCGCAGGCAGCTGGTTGTAAGCTGCCCAAAAGCTACTATAAAAATGTCTCATGTACGCCAAATAGCGGGCTGTTTTTGGCAGTTAAAGACTATGGTGAACCTGTGGCTTTGATTAACAATAAAGGCAAGCCTGTGGTGAATTTGACCGCTTATCAGACGGTCGCCGCGGATAAAATTGCCTCAGGCGTGATGCCCGTACTCAAAAACAGTCGCGTGGGTTATATTAATCTGCAAGGACGTGAAGTGGTTGCGCCCATCTATGACCAAATGGGCGGCGCAGAGTGGGCGCGCGCGGCATCAGAAAACCGTATTGTGGTTAAAAAAGGCGGGCAATATGGCGTGATTGATACCAATAATGGCACTATCGTCCCTTTTTCTGGCAGTATCACCAACATTACCAACTACCGTAGCGGTGTGGCGCGTATTGAGAGCCGTCAAGGCAGCCGTAATGTCGATACCAGCGGCAATACCATCGCCTCTGAACCTGCTGCGCCCAAAACAGCCAGTAATCAAGACAGCCCAACCACAAGCAATACCCTACAAAACAGCACATCGAAAAACAGTATCTCGCAAGATAGCCGCCGAGACCCGCCGCAAAGTACCGCTGTAAATACCACTGTCAACACATCTGAACCAAAGCGCGAGCCGTTCACTACCTTAATCGCGCATCAACAAGATGGGCTTTGGGGCTTTGTTGATAAGTACGGGGTGATTATGATTACCTATTCGTTTGATGAAGTGCGTCCATTTTCAGAAGGGCTGGCGGCCGTGCGTATTGAAAATACGTGGGGGTTTTTAGATTTGGGCGGGAATGTGGTCATTCCGTTTGATTACCATGACGATGCGCGCTTAAATCGCGCAAACAATGATGAGCCGCCTGCATGGACATTTAAAAACGGTGTGGCATGGGTCGGGATGTCGGATAAAGGCGAGCGCCTATGTATCAACACAGCCAATGTTACGCTACCGTGCCCATCTTAATAGCGATCACGGTTTGAGACAAAAAAAGAGACATCAATGCGTCTCTTATTTATCATCGTGTGATGCATTACCCAGTAAGTGATTTTTAATCAAAGTCACCAAATACGGCTGATAATAGGTCGGAATGTCGTGTGCCATACCTTCGATAAGGTGAAAGCTGGCATTCGGAATGGTCTTAGCGACCACGCGCCCTTGTGAGGCAGGCAGTAGACCATCTGCGCTACCATGAATGACGATGGTTGGCGCTTTGACTTGCTTACTAAAGCGCGCAATAGAGCCAGAGGACAAAATCGCATTGAGCTGCTGGACGGTGCCAAGCGGATGAAAGTTGCGCTGATAGCGCAGTTTGGCAATCTCGCGCACTGTACGCACATTGACGTGCCCAGGCGTGCCGACCGTCTTCATAAACCACACGCTATGGCGGACAATGTCGCGCTCAGAATGGCTTTCAGGGCGATTAATCAGTGTATAGAGCTGACGCGGGCGCGGTGGACTTAAAAAGGCGCGGTTGGTGGTGGTAAATAGGAGCGCCATACGCTGCACCAAACTTGGGTAACGGGCTGCGACAATTTGTGCAATCATACCACCCATGGACGCACCCATTAAATGCGTGCTGCCAAGGTTTAAAGCCTTAATCAGGCGCACGGTGTCTTCAGCCATATCGGTCAAGTTGTACGCGACAGGCTCAGATTTGTTCGATAAGCCTGTTTGCAAACGCAGCATCATTTTTAACTGACTGATACGCGGTAGGCCATCAATTTGTACCTTGGAGGACAGACCGATGTCACGATTGTCAAAGCGGATGATGAAAAAGCCTGCGTCAATCAAGCGCTTGATAAAGCCATCTGGCCAAAAGACCATCTGTGAGCCAAGTCCCATTACCATCAGTAGTGGGGGGTTGTTCGGATTGCCACCCGCTTCGACACACAGCTCAATGTTATCGCCAATGTCAATCATCGTCTGATACAGATGGTCGCTTAAATCCGACGCCCACCAATTGTGCGCGCCGAAATTTTTCCATTCAGGCGTAGGGTAGTTGATGACACGCTCACTGCTGCCACCAGCATGGTCAGCGGTATCAGTGACCGCCGATGCCTCAGCGTCTGAGCGCGGCTCGGTGGGTTCGGTGTGAGGATGTGAGTGCATCATAAGCGCTCCTACTTACAGTTCTACCATCTCAAAATCGAGCTTGCCCACACCGCATTCAGGGCAAGTCCAGTCGTCAGGGATATCGTCCCATTTTGTGCCAGGCGCGATACCTTCTTCAGGGCAGCCCAAGGCTTCATCATAAATCCAGCCACAGACGATACATTCATAGCGTTTCATATTCAGTCCTATAATTGTTGTTCATTTTATAGCCGCTATCGACCACAAAAACGCACGTAGTGTAGCATATATCTTGATGCCACGTGTTTAAGTTTACACTTGTATATTGAGATACTTGTGTACTTATCAAGAGCGAGTAGGCGTTATCGAGCAAAGTGGGCGCAATAAAACCATGCAAATATGCTATGATAGCGCCGTCACGCACCGCATTGTATAGAGCGCCATGATCATCTTTATCAGCGGTGTTAGACATACCAATTATTGATTTGTAAAAGTAAGGGTTATTATGAGCGCGCACGCGACGTCAGCAGATAAACGCAGCAAAGACCATCCATTGTGGCAAATGATTCGTACTGTGCCTGACTTTCCAAAGCCAGGCATTGATTTTTATGACATTACGCCATTGCTGCGTAGTCATGTGGATGAGCTGATCGACGCATTGCTTGCGGCATTGCCTGAAGGGTTACTCGATGACGTAGACTGCTTAGGCGCAGTTGAAGCGCGCGGCTTTGTGTTTGCAAGCTTGCTGGCAGGTCGCTTGGGTAAAGGCATGATTTTGCTGCGCAAACCTGGCAAACTGCCACCACCTGTCGCTAATAAAAGCTACGCGCTAGAGTATGGTAAAGACACGCTAGAGATGCAAAACAACTTGCCGCCTGAGCGCGTGTTACTGGTGGATGACATTTTAGCGACAGGCGGTACATTAAAAACTGCTCATACCTTATGCCATTCTGCTGAGCATACGGTGGTTGGTGTGCTGGTGCTGCTCGACTTAGTTGACCTGCATGAGCCTTTACCTGTGCCTGTATATAGTGTGCTTGAAGCCTAAAGGCTTACAATAAGCATCGACAAAAAAAGCGCCATTATCTGTCAGTAATGGCGCTTTTTTTACGTTAAATCATCTGTACTTTATTACCTATTAGCGGCGTATACTTGCCAGCTTTTGTGCCAATTCTTCACGGGCGCTGATAAAACCATCGATGCCTTTTGGCAATAAGTCTTGGGTCAGCTTGTCTTGCTGGTAGGCATTATTAAAATCCTCATGGCTAAGCTGTACGCGCTGCATGGGCTCCGCCGTTTTTGCCATCTCAGGCGACAGCTGGCGGGTGACTGGAGTATCCAATTCAGCAAGCGCGTCAAGCAAATCAGGGGCGATGGTCAACAAATCGCACCCTGCCAAAGCCAGTACTTGCTCGGTCGAGCGGAAACTTGCGCCCATCACTTGGGTTTTGTAGCCGTGCTGTTTGTAATATTGATAAATCAACTTCACCGACTCAACCCCCATATCTTCGCTCACAGGAATCTCTTGACGCTGTTGCTGACGCTTTTGCCAATCCAAAATGCGTCCCACAAAAGGCGAAATTAAGGTTACGCCTGCGTCAGCGCACGCGACCGCTTGATGCTGCCCAAACAGGAGCGTGAGATTACAGTGAATGCCTTGGGTCTCAAGATAACGCGCCGCTTCAATACCTTGCCATGTCGCCGCAATCTTAATCAAAACGCGCTCAGTGTCTACGCCAGCTTTTTTGTACGCTTCAATAAAGCTGAGCGCTTTATCAATGGTCGCTTGGGTATCATAAGATAAGCGCGCATCGACCTCGGTAGAGACGCGCCCGTCAATCAGATTTAAAATATCGCAGCCGAGCTGTATGGTCAGCGCATCAATCACCGCATCAATATCACCGTCATGGCGACTCATCGTTTCTGCCAGCATCTGCTGATTGTCAGGGTGTATCAAGGCTTTTGTAATCAAGCTAGGGTTGGTCGTGGCGTCTACAGGCGTTAAACGAGCAATCGCACGCAAGTCGCCCGTATCGGCAACAATCGTCGTCATGGTGCAAAGCTGTTGTAATGCGCTCATTGAATATCCTTATTAATTATTTATTGTCAAACGTTTGGAGGGGACTCTAATATAAATGTTAATGACTAAATGGCTTTGTCTGTGATTTTTCTCATTTTTATCACCACTTTTAAAATAGAGACACCTCCTAAAGAGTAAATAGCCACACGTTGTTTAGTGACAAGGTCGCTTGCGGTCAACAACCGCGCTTAAAACTGTAACATAGATTTTGGGCGCTTGGGCGATTTTTGCGACGCAGGTGAGCGAGCTTACGCTCCGCAAGATTTTAAGCGTTTTCGATGAATAGGCATGGGCAAGCAAAGACGGATTTTGCTATAGTAAGACGACAGACAATACATCTTTTGGCATCTTTTAGCATAGAAACTTGCCATAAACACGCGTGACAGTAGGGTCAACGGTGCAATTCGGTGATTGCGGCTACAAATTATGTAAAAAATGTATTAGTATCCAACTTTATTATTGTGATGATGCATCACACCACAAAGCGCTAACAACAGTTCTAAAAGGAAAGGCGGTAATGAGCGAGCAATCAGCAAACCCAAACACAGACATTGACAATCAAAACGACACCAGCACTGCCGCGACCGACCCATCTCCCTTAAGCAGCCTACGCGACCAAATCGATTCGCTGGATGTGCAGATTCACAACTTGATTAATGACCGCGCAAAATTGGCTCAAGATGTGGCGATTTATAAAAAACAATCAAGCAGCAGCGACAATAAGAGTCATCAAAGTCCGATTTTTTATCGTCCAGAGCGTGAAGCTCAAGTATTAAAGGCGGTTATGGAGCGCAATACAGGCCCAATCGCTGATGATAAAATGGCGCGTCTGTTTCGCGAGATTATGTCGGTTTGCTTGGACTTAGAAGCCCCGCAGCGCATTGCGTTTTTGGGGCCGATTGGCACCTTTACCCATGCCGCCGCACAAAAGCATTTTGGCAAAGCAGCGGACATGCTACCACTGGCTACCATCACCGATGTGTTTCGCGAAGTAGAGGCGGGCACTGCAGCTTATGGCGTCGTCCCTGTTGAGAACTCTTCAGAAGGTGTGGTCAACCATACTTTGGACGGTTTTTTGTCATCGACGCTAAAAATTATCGGCGAAGTAGAGCTGCCTATTCACCAAAACTTCTTGGTCGCAGAACATACCAAAGTCGATAGCCTAAGCCGTATTTACTCGCATCAGCAATCGCTTGCCCAGTGTCGCCACTGGCTGGATGTGAACTTCCCGAATGTAGAGCGTGTCGCGGTCTCAAGTAACGGCGAAGCGGCGCGCCGCCTAAAAAATGAGTGGCACTCGGCTGCCATTGCAGGTGACGTTGCTGCTGTCGAATATGACCTGCACAAACTGTATGAAAATATCGAGGACAACCCAAGCAACACCACGCGCTTTTTAATCGTCGGTCACGAAGCGATTGCGCCATCAGGTCAAGACAAAACGTCAATTGTGGTATCAGCCCATGACAAAGCGGGCGCGTTGATTGAGATTCTAAAGCCATTGTCTGAGCATGGCGTATCAATGACCAGTATCGAAACCCGTCCTGAGCGTCCAAACAAATGGGCGTATGTGTTCTTTATTGATATGGATGGACATATTGAAGATGCCAACGTTGCAGCCGCGATTGAAGCGATTCGACCAATGGTTAAAGACGTGCGTATTTTAGGTTCCTATCCAAAAGCGGTACTGTAAGTGTTTTTATGCCCATAGATTACCGTGCGTAAAAAACCTTAAGATGAAACCCCTGAGCACAGTCAATATGGTGCTAGCCGTAAAGTAAATCATAGCGCGACACAAGTATAACAACGATAACGACGGTCATAACGACAACAGACGATAGCGAAGACGCGCCGCACTCTGCGGCGGCGCCATCTATAATAAGGATACTTTATGCAGCCGACTTCAACACCGAACAGTCCTGAGGTTTCTCCAGCCTTTGAAAGCATTCTTGATGTGGCGCCCTATCAGACGGGCAAACCCATTGAGGAGCTGACACGTGAGTATGAAGTCACAGATGTGGTCAAGCTTGCAAGTAATGAAAGCCCAATGGGCTGCTCGCCTTATGTCACGTTAGCCATTACCCAGCAGCTTGGGCAGTTATCCCGTTATCCTGATAATGATGGCTATGAGCTTAAACAAACTTTAGCGGACTTCACCCAAACATTGATTACAGGCATTACGCTTGGCAACGGCTCTAATGACTTGCTGACCATGTTAGCGCGCAGTTTTGTCAGTAGTGACGATGCGGTGGTATACAGTCAATATGCGTTTGTTATGTATAGCATGCTTACTAAGCTGCAAGGCGCACAGGCGATAGAAGTGCCAGCCCAGCGCTATGGCCATGACCTGGAGGCGATGCTCGCTGCTGTCAAGGCCAATGCCAATACCAAAATGGTCTTTATTGCCAATCCGAACAATCCAACAGGCACATTGCTGACTAAAGAGGCGCTGTATGACTTTGTCAGTGCGCTGCCAAGCTCAGTGCTGGTGGTGCTCGATGAAGCCTATATCGAATACAGCCCTGAGAGTGACAATCGTGCGCTGATTGATGATTTTGATAATGTCGTTATCGTTCGCACCTTTTCTAAGGCGTATGGGCTGGCGGGTTTGCGTGTCGGTTACGCGCTGAGCAGCGAAGCGGTCGCTACCGTATTAAACCGTGTGCGCCAACCGTTTAATGTCAACCGTTTGGCCTTGGCAGCGGCAAAGGCAGCACTTCTTGATAAAGACTTTATTAAACGTGCGTATCAAAACAATAAAGAGCAAATGCGCTGGTTAGAAAAGCAATTTGACGCGCTCGGTTTGGCGTTTATTCGCTCATCGAGCAACTTTATTATGGTTGAGATTAGCGATGCTTTGGCCGTTTATCATGCGTTATTAGAGCAAGGTGTGATTGTGCGGCCACTGGTCAGTTATGGGCTGGCAGGCTGGCTGCGTATTACCGTGGGCTTACCTGAAGATAATCTGCGTTTGATTGATACCTTGAGTTATATATTAAACAATGACTCGGCCTAAACCATCTGTTCGTTATCACACATTTGATGGTCAGCCTGTATTCAAGATTTAATCTTAAGACATTAAATAATATTGCGCCTTACGCGCATAGAGAAAAAGTTCAGCGTTATGTACAACCTTAAACGAAACCCAAAACAATCCCCGCTGTGTGAACAAGTTTGTGTGATTGGGCTGGGACTCATTGGTGCCAGTGTCGCGCAGGCTATTAAGGACAACCATTTAAGTGCGCGTATCGTTGCGGTCGATCGTCATGCGTTAAGTCTCGCCGAAGCGATGGACGATGGTCTATTGCAAGCGGGTAGTAGCGTATTGGCGGATGTGGTCGCAGGCAGTGATATGATTGTGATTGCGGTGCCTGTACAAACGGTGCCTGCGGTCATGACAGATATTGCGGCGGCCATGAAGGCAGGAATGATTGCGCCTGATTGTATTATTACCGATGTGTGTAGCACCAAGGTGAATGTCATTGAAGCGGCAACGTCTGCGTTTGGTAAGTTGCCAACAGGACTGGTGCCCGCGCATCCCATCGCAGGGGCTGAGCATTCAGGCTATCACGCTCGCCGTGCGACTCTGTTTGTCAATCACAGCGTGATTGTCTGCAATCTGGAAAGTAGTGATGCCAAAGCCATTACGACCGTGTGCCGCATCTGGGAGGCCATCGGCGCGCAGGTGATGACCATGTCCGCTGAGCGTCATGACCAAATTCTTGCGCACACCAGCCATCTGCCGCATTTACTTGCCTTTAATTTGGTTGAGCAACTGGCAGGACACGACGATAACTTGGATATGTTTCGCTACGCTGCGGGTGGATTTCGCGACTTTTCGCGCATCGCTGCCAGCGACCCTAAGATGTGGCACGATATTTTCTTTGCCAATGACGCTGCCATTATCAAGGCCTTAGACACTTATAACGATTATTTACAGCACCTGCGTACGCTTATTGTGCAAAAAGATTCAACCGCCCTTATGGGGTTACTTGGACGGGCACAAGCGGCGCGGCGTCACTTTGGGCATATGCTTGCCAGCACCCCTTATACGGATACTTCTACTATGTCAGCTTCTTATACCATCACTCCCAGTACCACCGTTTCAGGCACGATTGCCATCCCTGGCGACAAATCGGTCTCGCATCGCAGTATTATGCTTGGCAGCCTTGCCGAAGGCGTGACCCGTGTTACAGGGTTTTTGGAAGGCGAAGATGCACTGGCGACCCTGCAGGCATTCCGCGACATGGGCGTGACCATCGAAGGGCCACATGATGGCGAGCTGGTGATTCATGGTGTAGGTATGCATGGCCTCAAGCCAAGCAAAACACCGATTTATATGGGCAATTCAGGCACCAGCATGCGTCTGTTGTCTGGCATCTTAGCAGCGCAAGCGTTTGATAGTGTGTTGACAGGGGACGCCAGTCTCACCAAACGCCCGATGGAGCGTGTCGCTGCGCCCCTGCGCCAGATGGGTGCGGTCATTCAGAGTACAGGCGAGAAGGGCACTGCACCGCTGAGTATTACAGGCCGCGCAAATGTCGGCGACACGCTGAAAGGCATTGACTATAACATGCCTGTGGCTTCAGCGCAGATTAAGTCATGCTTACTGCTGGCAGGCTTGTGGGCAGAGGGCACAACCAGCGTGACCCAGCCAGAGATCAGCCGTGATCATACCGAGCGTATGTTACAAGCCTTTGGCTATCCTGTGACGGTCGATGATAATCGCATCAGCGTGACAGGCGGCGGCAAATTAACTGCCTGTGATATCGCCGTACCTGCGGACATCTCGTCGGCAGCGTTCTTTATGGTGGCGGCGGCGATTAGCCAAAACAGCGAGCTGACCTTAAAGCAAGTGGGCATCAACCCCACGCGCACAGGCATCATTGATATCTTAAAACTGATGCAAGCGGACATCACTTTGAGCAATCAAACACACGTCGGTGGCGAGCCTGTGGCGGATATTACCGTTCGTTCTTCACAGCTCGTGGGTATTGAGATTCCTGAGTATTTGGTGCCTTTGGCAATCGACGAGTTCCCTGTGTTGTTTGTCGCGGCGAGCTGTGCGGTCGGACGTACCGTATTAACAGGCGCAAAAGAGCTGCGCGTCAAAGAATCTGACCGTATCGCGGTGATGGCGACAGGATTACAAACCTTGGGTATTGATTGCGAAGTGACTGAAGACGGCATGATTATTAATGGTAAAGGCGTGACCGACGGCAGCTACCCTGCGGTATTTGGTGGCGGACATATCATCTCGCACCATGACCACCGTATTGCCATGAGCTTTACCGTCGCGAGCCTACGTGCTGCTGATACCATCACTATCGAGGGCACAGAGACAGTCAATACCAGTTTCCCTGATTTTGCAGGTCTTGCCAATCAAGTCGGTATGTTGATTCGTGTGACCGAAACAGACGAAGCGGATACTAACGACCACGTCTAATCTTGCCGATTAGGCGCACTCTTACGTCTGTTTTGTTTTAATCAAGATGCCCTTGTGGCATCTTTTGGCTTACTGGGTCTGTGCTACGGCGTGAGACCCATATTTTTTTAAGTTGTTTTTATGACCACAACACGCGACAGCGCAACCACGCCAACTATTCCTAAAAAACCCGCTGTCATTACGACCAAGCGCGGTATCATCACCGCACTGACGGCGTTTTTTATTTGGGGTGCGTTTCCTTTATACTTTAAACAGTTGGCGATGTACGATGCCGTCGAAATTATTGGGCATCGTATTGTTTGGACATTCGTCTGTTTGCTGGTGATTTTAACCGTCACCAAGCGTTGGGGCTGGATTGATACCTTAAAGCAGCAGCCAAAATGGTTGCTTATCAGCTTGGTATCGAGCCTGATTATTACCACCAACTGGCTGACCTATGTGTGGGCAGTCACGCACGATATGATATTAGAGGCGAGCCTCGGTTACTTTATTGGCCCGCTGGTTGGTGTCGCGCTCTCGATGGTGTTGTTTAAAGAGCGTCTGCGAACCTTGCAATGGGTGGCGATTGGTTTTGCGCTATTGTCTGTCGTTATACAGGTGGTGACGCTTGGCAGTCTGCCTTGGGTGTCTTTAATTTTAGCAGTCAGCTTTAGTACTTATGGCACCATTCAGCGCCAGACACCGCTAGCAGCTCTCGATGCGATGTTCGTTGAGACAGCGATGCTCGTACCTGTGTGTGTTTGGTGGTTTTGGCAAGCAGGCGTGGCGAGCAGTCATTTAGACTTTTGGTTTAGCCCGTCTATTTGGCTGTTAATGCTGGCAGGCCCTGTTACACTGATTCCGCTGCTGTTGTTTAATAAATCGACCAAGCAAGTGGCATACAGTATTTTGAGCTTTATGAATTATCTGACGCCGACCTTTATTTTCTTATTGGCAGTGCTGTACTATCATGAGCCATTCGATACCAAACGCTTGGCGGTCTTTGGTCTGATTTGGTTTGGCTTGCTATTATTTAGCATTGACTTGTGGCGACATCGCCCAAGAAAAAATCCCAAAACCAATGAGATTGCCCGCCCCAGTTAAAGAGTTGGGATAATCAGTGGAATAACCACACACCCTGATACCAATCATTAAACAATCAACGCACAACAACCAAGGATAACGCTATGCTACACACCGAGTCGGATGTGGTTTTTGTTAAAGGACTTGAGGTAAAGGCCGTCATCGGTGTTTATGATTGGGAGCGCGCTATTACGCAGCCGCTGCGTATTGATATTGCGCTAGAGACAGACATTAGCAAAGCGGCAGCTTCTGATGATGTGGGAGATGCACTCAATTATAAGGCGGTGTGTGATGATGTAACCGAGTGGTGTCAAAGCATACAGGCGCAACTTATAGAGCATCTTGCCGAAGCCATCGCCCAAAAGCTATTGGCAAGCTATCCCTGTACTAAGGTCACGCTCAGCATTGCTAAACCGACCGCGATTGGGGCGGCAGATGCTGTCGGTGTTCAAATCACTCGCCGTGCAGGATAGCGTGATGCGTGACGTACAAAATACACGTGCGATAGATACCTTGGAAACAATCGCGCCTGAGACTGTCAAGGCGCTACTGATAAGTGAAGTGGTACTTGCGCTTGGCAGCAACTATCAAGCAAAAAAGCACTTGGCGTATGTTCAAGATAAGCTTGTAGCACTTGGAGAGGCGCATTACTCAGACGCGTATCAAAACCCTGACTTTACCGCGACACCTGAGCGCCCAAAACCTGATTACGTCAATCAATGTGTATATTTGCGTTTGTACCAAGCGCGCACGTTAGTAGCCCTACAACGCGAGTTTGCCGCGCTAGAAACCGATTGCAATCGCTGCCGCGGCGCTTTAATGACAACAGATACCGTGCGTTTGGTAACGATGGATATTGATACGTTATTGATTAAGGCCAGTGACACTAGCGCAGAATGGCAACTACTAAGCAATCGTATGCCGCTAAAGGCCCATGAGCATATCGGCGTGACAGCGCTGCTTGCGGCGATGGGCTTAAGTGACAAGGGGGATATGGTTGAGTCTAAATAAAAAAAGACACGCCATGATAGGTATTTGCGATTAAACGCTATTTTTCGCAGCCTCTGGAGACAAAGTCACAGCAAGCGAGAAAAATAGCGTTTGATATCACTGCACCAACTTTATTAGCTATTAGATCTCTTGCAAAAGTACCAGTTTATTGACTTTGACTGACGGAGTTACAAGGGCTAGCGATGACTTATGCAAGAGGTCTATTAGCAGTAAAGTTAAGGTAGTGCTAAAAATATCTGCCATAAAAGTAGTTTAATCAGTAATAACAGCGTCCTTTTTGGGCGCTTTTTTTATGCCTCATTATTTGGGTGAATACTTGGCCTTCATAATTTCTGTAGTACCTCCAATCTTTTTAGATAGAACCTTTTTGGTGAATAGACACGACAAGCTTTAGTTTGACAAGGTTATCTGCACAAAACTACCGCTTATCTTAGCAATAAGCTACAAAAACGCCTTATGAAGTAACCAAATCAGTCAAAGATGCATGGTTTAATCAAAATCTAAGCAATGCATCTTATAACGATAACGACGCTAAAAATCACACCGATATAAAACATAAAACGTTATATAACGATTATCCATTCGACCTTTTGCCAGCGAGAAAGCCAGCATGTCTACCTTAACTTTGACGATCAATAAGCAGCGCTATGAGCTGCACGATTTAGACCCGCGAACGACACTCCTTGATGTGTGTCGTCATCATTTAAACCTTACTGGTGCAAAAAAAGGCTGTGACCACGGACAGTGCGGTGCATGTACCATGCTGATTAATGGTCGCCGTATTAATGGCTGTTTGACACTGGCAGTCATGCATGATGGTGACGAGATTACCACCATTGAAGGGGTCGGAATGCCTGATAACCTATCGGCGTTGCAAGAAGCCTTTGCCAAGCATGACGCGTTTCAATGTGGTTATTGCACACCAGGGCAAATATGTTCTGCCACCGCATTAATCGAAGAGGTTAAAAACCAGTGGCCAAGTCATGTGAGCGCAGACTTGCAAGCGCCTGATGTGCTACAAATCCAAGAAATTGCAGAACGTATGAGTGGTAATATTTGCCGCTGCTCAGCGTATCCCAATATCATTAAAGCCATCAAAGAGGTGCTGGATGGTGACCTGTCTGAGGCAAACGCATCGACTGATAATCACGCGAATAACAACAAAAAAGGTGCAGTCAGTGGCATTTGGTCGCCACCTGCCAGCGATGTGCAGACGCCGAGCAAGACCAATACTGATAGCCTCGCCCAAGCCAAAGCGCAAGTACAAGGAGTCGACGCATGAGAGCCTTTGAATATCAGCGCGCCGATAGCGCGACGGATGCCAGCCAAGCTGCTGCCCATCATGGCAATACGTTTATCGCAGGCGGGACAAACCTGTTGGACTTGATGAAGCTTGAGGTTGAGACGCCAATCAAGCTTGTAGACATTACCCGTCTTGAGCTAGCACAAGTTGAGGACACAGACGATGGTGGCCTGCGTATTGGTACCCTTGTGACCAATAGCGACCTTGCGGCGCATCCAAAGGTGCTTGCCAACTATCCTGTGTTAGCGCGCGCACTCTTGGCGGGTGCGTCAGGTCAGTTGCGTAATAAAGCCACCACAGGCGGCAACCTGCTTCAGCGCACTCGCTGCTATTACTTTTATCAAACTGATAGTGCGTGTAATAAACGCGAGCCAAATTCTGGCTGCCCTGCGATAGAGGGTGAAAACCGTGCGCTTGCCATCTTAGGCACGAGCGATTCATGCATCGCGCAGCATCCTTCTGATATGGCAGTGGCCATGCGCCTGCTGGATGCCACCATCGAAACGCAAAAAGCAAATGGCGATACTCGCACAATCGCTATCGAAAATTTTTATCGTTTGCCTGAAGACAGCCCGCACAAAGAAAACGTATTAGAGCCAGGTGAGCTGATTACGCATGTCACTCTGCCTGCGCCCATTAAGGGCATGCACACCTATGACAAAGTACGCGACCGTGCCTCTTATGCCTTTGCCTTGGTGTCTTGCGCTGCTGTGATTGACAAAGACGAGGCTGGCACATTAAAAACCGTGCGTCTTGCCTTTGGTGGTATTGGGGCAAAACCGTGGCGTGATGAAGCGGCAGAGGCCTGCTTGGTCGGTACAAAAGGCGATAAAGACGCTATTAACAAAGCCGCCGATACCTTGCTACAAGATGCAAAAGGCCATGGACAAAATGATTTTAAAATCGTACTGACCCGTCGTCTACTTACACAAATTATTGAGCGTGCCTGCCGCGCACAGGGAGTATAACCATGGCGCTATTTCAGTCAGAACCCAGTAAAAAAATGACCATGGATACGGCTGTCGATTCTCTACTTGCCAAAACCAAAAGCAAACTCGTTGGTAGCGATGTAAGCCGCGTAGAAGGCGCATTAAAAGTTAGCGGTCAAGCTACGTATAGTGCCGAAGTGCAACTGGACAATATTGCTTATGGCGTTTTGGTCGGGGCTAAGATTGCCAAAGGCTCAGTGACCAATATTGACAGCAGCGTCTTGGACAAAATGGACGGCATTATTACCGTTGTGACGGATGCCGAGCGTTTTTTACGCAATTCACAACAAGGCACCGAAGAAAAAGCGCCAACTCAAGGCGCTAAAGACATTTATTATCATGGGCAACCGATTGCTGCGGTCATTGCTGAGAGTTTTGAAGCAGCGCGAGCAGGGGCAGAGGCGCTGATCATCGAATATAAAGACGACAGTGATAATGCGGTGCTTGATTTTGAAAAAGCACTTGATGACGCGCATGATGTCAATGAAAAACAAGGCTCAGATAAAAACAATGAGCAAGGCGACCCTGATAAAACGCTAAAAGACGCGGCCATTACGATTGACCGCATTTATCATACGCCCAGCCAAAATGGGGCGGCAATGGAGCCGCATGCGACCATCGCCGAGTGGGATGGTGAGCATTTAACCTTATATACCTCCAATCAAATGCTGGCCTCATGCAAAAAACAAGTGGCTGATGCCTTAGATATGGATGAAAAAAATGTCCAACTGATTGCTCGCTATGTGGGTGGCGGCTTTGGCAGTAAGCTTGGTATCGCGCCTGAATCTATTGCTGCCGCGATTGCAGCAAAAGAGATTGAGCGTCCTGTACGTATTGTGATGACGCGACCACAAGTCATGTCAGCGACCGTACGTCGTTCAAATACCCGTCAACGTGTGGCGCTTGGCGCAAACCAAGCGGGTATTATTGACACTATTATTCATGAAAACATCTCTAGCAACTTGCCTGGTGAGAGCTTTTTTGAGCCGTCTGCATTATCGACGCATTATCTGTATCGCGGTGACAATCGTCGCGTAAAATATCAAATGGTCGATACCAACCAAACCCTATCAGGCTCTATGCGTGCGCCAGGGGAAGCGGTCGGACAGATTGCGCTTGAGTGTGCGATGGACGAATTGGCAGAGAAGGCGGGCGTTGATCCTGTTGAGCTGCGCCGACAAAACGAACCAGACGTTGACCCAAGCCAAAACATTCCTTTTTCAACGCGCAAATTGGTTGAGTGTATGGATACCGCAGCTGAGCAATTTGGCTGGTCAGAGCGTCCCCAAAAACCTGCCAGCCGTTTAGAAGGAGACTGGTGGATCGGTATGGGTATGGCGGCCGCTGCACGGGGGAATAGGTTACAGCCGTCAGAGGCGCGTGTGACACTTAAGCGTGACGCCTCTACTAAGTATGGTGTAAAAGCGGTGGTGGAAACGGATATGACAGATATCGGTACAGGCTCGTATACCGTGTTTTCTCAAGTTGCGGCCGACATGCTTGGTTTACCGCTTGATCATATCGAAATGGTACTGGGAGACAGTGATTTGCCGCCAGCATCAGGCAGTGGTGGCAGTTTTGGTGCCGCAAGTGCGGGCAGCGGTATTTGTTTGGCGTGCGAAAATTTGCGCGAGCAGTTGGCAAGTACCGTTGGTTTATACAGTGATACCATGCAGCTACAAGATGGGCGCGTACAAGAAGCGGGCGTACATACCCCAAGCAGCAGCCAAGAAGCGCTAAAAGAAGCGGGCGCTAAAGCGGCTAAGCATATCAAAGGCCGAATTGCACAGCGTATGGGGAAAGGGACAGAAGACGCCGGCGTACAATATAATTTTGACAATGACAACAGCTATGCGCTTGCCGATATTTTAAGTCACTATGATGAGCCGCAACTGATTGCTAAGGGGCAGATAAAGCCAGGTAAAAATGGCGACAATTACCGTCAAGCCTCATACGGCGCAAACTTTGCCGAAGTTGCTGTACACCGCGTCACAGGCGAAATACGGGTACGCCGTATGACAGGGGCATTTGCTGCAGGCCGTATTTTGAACCAAAAGACAGCCACGTCCCAGTGTTATGGTGGCATGGTATTTGGTATTGGCTCAGCGCTGATGGAGCAATTGATTTTTGATAAGCGTGATGGCCGTTTATGCAACCATGACCTTGCAGAGTATCACGTACCTGTCAATGCGGATGTGCCGCAGCTGGACGTTATCTTGGTCGATGAAGATGACCCGTATACCAACCCGATGCATATCAAAGGTATTGGCGAAACCGCTATCTCGGGAGCAGCTGCCGCGATTGCTAACGCAGTGTACAACGCGGTTGGTATCCGTGTGTATGACTTCCCAATTACTTTAGACAAACTCATTGAGCATCTGCCTGATGCGCCTGCGAGCGCTTAATGTCGGAGCTAAGCGAGCTATTAAGCCTTGCCCAGTCGGCTGAGCAAGATGGCACAGATGCGGTACTGGCAACTGTCGTTCATACTGAAGGTTCAGCCTACAGACGTGCAGGGGCAATGATGCTCATCTGTGCGGATGGGCGTTCGGTCGGTATGGTTAGTGGGGGTTGTCTTGAGCCGCATATCATCAAGCGCGCTTTTTGGCTCACACGTACAGGCAGTACTGTGCAAATTTATCAAACAGGCGACAACGAACACGAAGATGATGGCTATGATGGTTATGACGACGCCCTAAACTTCGGCTTAGGGTGTAACGGTCGCGTTCACGTTTTATTTGAGCACTTGCCCAAGGCCGCTACCTTTTTGAAAGAATTGCGGGAGGTGCGTCGTAACCAAATACCACGTTTGGTTGCCACATTGATTCAATCAACAACCAAAGACCAGCAGGTCACACCCATCGGCACACGACTTTGGCTGAACAATGATAGCTCTAACGTACAGTGTGACGACGGCAGTGATTTTGATACAGAGAGTTTTGATGCAAAGGTAGGTAGCGAGACGCAAACGGCACTTATTAAAGCAGCACAGCAGTTGCAGCAAACTGCTGCAGTGACCAGCAGTAGCGATTACGTCTCTTTAGAAAATGGGCAAGCATGGTTGGTACAGCGCTTGTGTCCGCAGTTACGTTTGCTGATTTGCGGTGCGGGGACAGACGTCCCGCCACTGGTGACATTGGCGAAGATGCAAGATTGGCATGTGACGGTTATTGATAGCCGCGCCCACTATGCCACGCGCGCTCGCTTCATGGCGGCGGATGAAGTGCAATGCGTAGCGCTTGATGATGAAGAGACCTTGTTAACGCTGAGCCGTAACGCTGCCGTTGCCTTGATGTCGCACAGTCTTAGCCAAGACCGAGCGCGCTTAAAAACACTACTGCCTTATCCTGACCATTATCATTATCTTGGACAGCTTGGGCCGAGCTATCGTACCGAGCGGCTCTTGATGGAAATACGCGAACAAGACCCTGAGGCATCATTTGCAGGGCTTGATAAGCTGCACTATCCTATTGGCTATAAATTGGGCGGTGATGGCGCAGCGGCATTGGCGCTTGGTATTATGGCGCAGATGCAAGAAGTGCTGCATAAGATAACTAGTCATACGTCCGTAAACCCGCAACCTGTTCGCCGAATTGAAGCCACTGACTGACACCCAAGTATGACGACTCAGCTACAATGATTCAGCACCATAACAAAACGACACAGACAAACGCGCATGCGGTGATACTCTTGGCAGCAGGCCTGAGCCAGCGCTTAGGTACGCCAAAGCAATTATTACTTCGCGCGCGTCTGCCTTTGATAACGCACATGCTGCATATAGCGCTAAAAAGTGGCGCTGAAAAAATCATCGCCGTGGTACCCAGTTACTTGCCAGCCGTCACTACTGCGGTGCAAAGTATAAAGGTACCTGCTAATCAGCTTATTGTTGTGCAAAACGACCAAAGCGGCCTAGGTATGGCGCACAGCTTACAGTTGGGTATTGAGGCGCTGCGTATCCATGCACCTGAGTGCGGGCGTGTATTGATTATGGGTGTAGACCAGATTCATTTAGACAGCGCGCATGTGACTGACCTTTTGGCAGCAGTGCAGCCGATTGCGGTCAGCCAATACCCTGCAAGCGATACCAGTAGTGAGGATAAGCAGATATTAGGATTGCCCGTGGTGGTCGAGCAGGCGCAGCTGTTGGCATGGTATGCAAAGCTGTCAGGGGACAAAGGACTGCGCGCCTTGATTCGTCATACAGATATCACCCCACATATTGTCGATAATCCCAAACTAAGTACAGATATTGATACTCCTGCGCAGCTGGCACATGCAAAAGCTTGTGGCTGGCTTGACGCGTAAATATAACATCAGCAAAACCAAAGAAATCACAAAATAAGAATAATAAGCCTATTTGGAGCACCGCCCTTATGATTACCATTGAACAGATGCAAGCGGCCATTACCGAACGTATTGCGCAATATCACACCGAAGTCACGCTAAATACGCAAACCCTGACACTTGACGATAGCCTCAATCATATTTTGGCAATGGACGTACGCGCACCTTTTGAGATACCTCGCCAAAATGTCTCGGCAATGGATGGTTATGCCATCGCGACAGGCAGCAATACCGAGTCAGGGGCAACGCTTGAGATTGTCGGTGAATCTAAGGCGGGCAGCCCTTATCGAGGGCTTATCCAAACGAATCAAGGCGTGCGTATCTTTACAGGTGCGGTCGTACCTGAGGGCTGTGATACTATCGTTATCCAAGAAGAGGCCGAAAGATTTTCTGCCAATGCTGCCGATAATAGCAATCACCATGACACGATTTCTTTGACGGCGAGCGCGCCTGCGGGCAAATACATTCGTTATGCAGGTGAAGAGATTGCAGAAGACGAAGCGGTGCTGCTAAAAGGGCAGCGTATCACCCCAACGGATATTAGCTTGCTGGCAAGTTTGGGCGTTGCCGAGATTAGCGTCTATCGTCCATTGACTGTGGGTATCCTCGCGACAGGGGACGAGCTGGTTAGCGTGGGGCAGCCGCTCACGCATAGCGCGCAGATTTATGACGCCAACACACCGACCCTAAAACAGCTGTTGGCAGGGTTGCCAATAAAAGTGCAAGATTACGGTATTATTCCTGATGATTGGGACAAGACCAAGGAAACCGTGCAGCAGGCCACGACAGATTGCGACGTGCTTATCTCAACGGCAGGCGTGTCGGTGGGTGATTATGATTATTTAACCCGCGTGATTGATGCGCTGGGTCATATCAATCACTACAAAGTCGCCATGAAACCTGGCAAGCCTTTTGTATTTGGCGAGCTGTATAAAGCCGATAATACGCCTGTGCTGTATTTTGGTTTACCTGGCAACCCCTTGTCAGCGGTAGTCGGCGCGATGCAGTTTGTGATTCCTGCGCTATGGCGTTTATCAGGCATCCATACACCAGCATTGCTTACCCCTTTGACACTGCGTGCACGCTTGACTTGTGACACCAAAAAAGCAAAAGGTCGCACCGATTTTCAGCGCGCGCAGTTGGTGCAGCAGGTTGATGGCAGTTTTGATGTCACTTGTTTTGCAGGGCAGCAGTCGCACCGTATCAAACAGCTTAGCCAAGCCAACTGTTTTGCTATATTAGACAAAGATAGCGGGGATGTACCTGCAGGTACGTCTGTTTGGGTACAGCCGTTTCCTTGGGCATTTATTCCTGTAGTACCCTAAGTCCTGTCTTGTGCAAAACAGTTAATAAAGCACAACACTTATTGTATCAATACATGCGATGATGATAAGTGCGATGCATGCTAAAACTGTACTGCCTATAAGCATGTATCATAATAATAAAACGCATAATATACCAAGGAAGCCCTTTGCCAGCATCTGTCTATATACCCACCTTAACCCCATCTGAGCCGACCGCGCTGGTCGATGGCTTTGCGCGTGAGCTGACGTATTTGCGCTTGTCAATTACTGATTTTTGTAATTTTCGTTGTGATTACTGCTTGCCGAGTGGCTATCAGGGCAAGCGCTCTAACGATGAACTGAGCGTGGCAGAGATTGATGTGTTGGTACAAGCCTTTGCACGTTTGGGCACAAAAAAGGTGCGTATCACTGGGGGAGAGCCGTCTATTCGTAGTGATGTGCGCGACATTATTGAGTTAATCGCTGCGACAGAGGGTGTTGAAACTGTGGCAATGACCAGTAATGGCTATAAGCTTGGCAAACACCTTCAAGGCTGGCAAGCGGCAGGATTAAACCAGCTCAATATCAGCATGGACAGCTTTGATGCGCAGACATTTGCGCAAATCACAGGTATGAATACTCTACCTGCGCTGCTGCGTGATATGGACACGTTGCTGGAAACCACGGATATTAAGCTAAAAATTAATAGCGTCTTGATGAGTGACACCGTAGCGCAGAATGTCACCGATGCGCTTGATTATGTAAAGACGCGACCTGTAAGCTATCGTTTTATTGAGTTTATGCAAACGAGCGACAACAGTGACTTGTTTTTTGCGCAGCACGCACAGTCTAAAGATGTTATCAATTATCTAGAGCAGCTTGGCTGGCAAGCTATGCCGCGCAGTATTGCCGCAGGCCCCGCAGTGGAATATACGCATCCTGATTATGCGGGGCGTATTGGCGTGATTGCACCGTATGCAGCACACTTTTGCGACAATTGTAATCGTCTGCGTGTTAATTGCCATGGTAAAGTTCATCTGTGCTTGTTTGATAAAGGCAATTTTGATATCCGTGACTATCTGCGTAAGGGCGATGTGACGGGTCTGATTGCAAAGCTACAAGGCCTGATGCCGATAAAGCCTGAGCATCACCATTTGCATGAGCACAATAGCGGTATGATGGACAACTTGTCTGTAATCGGCGGCTAGCTATATTTTTTATTTATCGTTATTTTAACGACCTTTTTTATCACCCCTCATACGGCTAACCAATAATAATATAAAAACCTCAAAAGCCTTATGCTATCGTTTTTATCTTACGCGGACTGTATGCTTACTTATCAAGGATAGGCTATGAATCAAGTTGGGTTTGTTCCCTTACAAATTGCGGTGTTGACCGTATCTGACAGTCGCACATTAGAGCAAGACAAATCAGGACAGTATCTGGCGGACCAAATCATCGAAGCAGGGCATCATCTGGCGGCACGCGCGCTGAGCACCGATGACATCTATCAGACGCGAGCGATTTTAAGCCGCTGGATTGCTGATGAAAATATTCACGCCATTCTCACCACGGGCGGTACAGGATTTTATGAGCGCGACAGTATGCCTGAGGCGGCCAGTGTCTTGTTTGACAAAACCATCGACGGCTTTGGTGAGATGTTTCGCCTATTGTCACTAGAAGATATCGGTATGTCAACCATGCAGTCTCGCGCTATCGGCGGTATGGCAAACGGTACAGGTATCTTTTGTCTGCCAGGCTCAACAGGGGCGTGCCGCACAGGTTGGGAAGGTATTTTAAAAGCTCAGCTCGATAACCGTACGCGTCCATGTAACTTTGTCGCGCACTTTTTGCGTACCAACCCAAGCCATTAATGGCCTCAGTGCCGACTCATTTTAAAACCAACCACAATGTGCCACAACATGAATAATAATTACCAAAATCAGTCATCTAATAATAAGAAGTATGACGACCCTAAGCCAGCCAAAAGTGATACCTCTGCTAATAATAAAACCCTATCGCATCTCGATGCGTCAGGTGATATTCAGATGGTTGACGTCAGTGCTAAGACGCCCAGCGTACGGGTAGCGCGGGCGATGGGTCGAGTGCGTTTTACGCCTGATGTGTATGCAGCGATTAAAGCTGCTGATGGCATGACCAAAAAAGGCAGCATCGCACAAACAGCGCACATTGCAGGTATTATGGCGGCCAAGCGCACGCATGATTTGATACCACTTTGTCATGCGTTGCCGCTTGATAAAGTGCATTTGCAGATTGATTTTAACGATGATAAGTGCGCGCTACACGTGCAATCAGAGGTGAAAGTGACGCACAAAACAGGGGTCGAGATGGAAGCCTTGACCGCTGTCAGCGTGGCATGTTTGACCATTTATGATATGACCAAAGCGCTGTCGCACGATATTGTGATTGATGCGGTGCAGCTCATAAATAAAACAGGCGGTAAATCTGATTATGCGGCAACTGTAGATGACATCAAGCCAGCGAGTACGCAGGAGACCTTATGACCATAACCGCACAAACGCTCGATAACGATAATATTGCAAAGCAAACGAAGGCGACAGACAGTGTGCAGGTTCATATTCTGTATTTTGCCTCACTGGCTGAAGCTGTTGGTCAACATGAAGAAGTCGTCTCTATAGCGCCTGACAGTACCGCGACAGCGTTATATGCCCTTATTCAAGACAAATATCAGCTCACTGAATCGCATCATAAACTACGTGTCGCCGTGAATGATGACTTTGCATCATGGTCAACAGTGATTCATGATGGCGACTGGGTCGCTTTTATTCCCCCTGTGGCGGGAGGTTAGTGTGGTACAGCATTCGGACAATGATACAGTACATGCGCACGCGATGCGTATCGCAGGGAATACCGAGAGCGCCTACCAAACGGCCTATGAAGCTGGCTTTGCTTTATTAGACACGCCCATCGATGAGATGCGTCTCAAAAACAGACTCAATGACGCGCAGTGCGGAGCATTTGCCAGCTTTGAGGGCTGGGTGCGCAATCATAATAATGATACGTCAGTGGAGCGTTTAACCTACTATGGTTACGAAGCGCTGGCGCTCAATCAGGGACGCGACATCATCGCTCGTGCCAAGCAGCGCTTTGATATTGTTGACGCCATTGCGGTACATCGTATTGGTGCCTTGGCTATCGGTGATATGGCGGTATGGATTGGGGTCGTGTCTGCTCATCGCTATCCTGCTTTTGATGCGTGTCGCTGGATACTTGATACCATCAAAGCGGACATTCCTGTGTGGAAACAAGAATACTATACCGATAACCATAGTGAGTGGCTGAGTAATAATGGCTAAGACAAATACAAATAGCACAATTATCAATAAACGCACATATAAGACGCGCCTGTTACTAGGGACAGTGCTGCTGGCAAGTGCCAGTACACTTATAGGCTGTAGCTCACAGGCGTCTAATACAGAAAAAAAAGATGACAGTACAGACATGGCGCACATTCGTATTGCTGCCGCTGCCAATTTAGCAGACGTATTGCCCAAAATTATTGATGAGTATCACCAAGCACAGGTGACGGCGGATACTTTGGGTACTGATATTGAAGTGACATACGCTTCATCGGGTAAGTTATACGCACAAATTGGGGCTGGCGCGCCTTATGATATCTTCTTATCTGCCAATCAAGATTTTCCGCAAAAGCTGGCAGCTACCCATCATGGCAAGATACCATTTAGTTATGCTCGTGGTCAGCTGGCGATCTACAGTGTGACGCAGCCTTTAGGTGCGCCCGATGCGCAAACCTTATCCAAGATACGCAGCACCAGTCTGCCACTGAAACTGACCTTAGCAAACAGCACGCTTGCACCTTATGGCGCGGCTGCTGAGCAATACTTGCAAGCGGCTCTATCTGCACCACTACCAAGTAATGTACGCACGATACAGGCAGAGAACATCGGTCAAACATTCCAATATGTACACAGCGGTAGCGTGGACTATGGTTTTGTCGCGCTGTCGCAGCTAATCGCAACCGATACACCAAAGTCGCAATATACGGTTTTGCCCAGCAGTGCCTATCCTGCTATTTTACAAGACGGTATCGTGCTGTCTGATGACCCTGCGGCGCAAGGGTTTGCGCGCTATTTACAGTCGGCCGAGGCGCAGCGCGTGCTTGAACGCTCAGGATACATACATGCGCCGTAATGGTAAGCAAAGGGTTGGCTGATGGAGACGTCCATACTGGCACAACACTGGTCAGCGGCGCTACTGCCACTATGGGTCAGCCTTAAATTGGCAGCGGTTACGACAGGTTGCTTGCTGTTACTGGGTACACCACTTGCCTATTGGCTGGCACGTGGTAGCCGTCATCAAGGGATACGCCGTATCAAGCTGCTGCTAATGGGCATCATTGCGTTACCCCTTATCTTGCCGCCCACGGTACTGGGGTTTTATCTGCTGCTTTTGATGAGTCCAAACTTTGGTCTTGGTCATTGGCTAACGGCGCATGGCATCCCAAGCTTGGCTTTTAGTTTTACAGGACTGGTTATCGGCTCTATCGTGTACTCCCTACCTTTTTTTGTGCAGCCAGTCTATGCGCAGTTTGCGCGTGTGCCACGCAGTGTTTTTGAGGCCGCAAGCTTATTAGAGCCGCGTCCTTATCGGCGATTTTTGCTGGCGATATTGCCGCAAGCAAGGGTCGGTATATTGTTAGGCGCATTGGTGAGCTTTGCGCACACGATTGGTGAGTTTGGTGTGGTGCTCATGATTGGTGGTAGTATTTCTGGTGAGACAAAAGTAGTGTCTATTGCCATTTATGAGCAAGTCGAGGCATTAAGCTATACCAATGCTCATATATTGTCTGGGCTCTTGATTGTGCTTGCGCTGCTGTTACTAACGCTAATTGCGGCGGTAAGTCGTTATTTGCCCAAACCTTTATAGTAGTAACTAACAACGCCTACAGTTACTGTATACGCGTTATTTTCTCTCTTCTTATTATCGCTATCTTTTTTCCTTACTTTCTATGCTTCATAGCGTAGAAATGCCTTGCGCTGCGTCTACCATTGTGGGGGCTGTGTCTGTAAGTTTATTACTGACCTGATTGATTTGCTGTTGATTACGCGCTTTGACAGCAGTATTGTTATCCGTCCAGGAATGACAGCCTCGGTGGACATCAAAGCCATGGAGCGTACGGTACTATCGTATCTGACCAAGCCAATCACCAAGACATTATCTGAAGGGCTGGGAGAGCGTTAAGTAATCGTATTCATAGTAAAACCACATTAATAAAGAGGATTATGGTATGCTATACGATAATCCTTTTTATTTTATCTGCTTATTTTTGCTCGTTTTTTCTTATTTATTTCTGAATGATGACGCCAAAAATTATGCAGACTGTTACCCAAAGGAATGTCTCATGCAACCACGTATGACTCTCATAGCCTTATTATTGCCTACCGCCACCTTATTAAGTGCGTGTAATCAAAATGAAACACCCAAAACCATTCAAAATATGGCCAATAGCGAAAACGTGACCGAAACGACCGTCACGCCCGCACCTGATGACGATATTATTATGTCCGCAGATACCAATCAGGCACCACAAGATCTCGCGGGCTTAAGCGCGATTGTGTATAAAGATGCCAACTGTGGCTGCTGCGAGCAGTGGGTGGCGTATGCTGGCGAGCATGGTATGAAAACCACGGTACAGCATCCAGCCAACATGGCGCTAACCAAGGACAAGTATGGCGTCCCTGTAGAGGCGCGCTCGTGTCATACTGCTGTGACGAGCGGTGGTTATGTGTTTGAAGGGCATGTCCCTGCCAAATACGTGGCACAGTTTTTAAAAAACCCACCGAGCGAAGCAAAGGGCTTGGCCGTTGCTGGCATGCCATTGGGTAGTCCTGGCATGGAGTTTGAAAACAAATTTGATCCCTATGATGTCCTACAAATCAATAAAGACGGTACAACGCAGGTCTATGTCCACGTTGATAGTGCCAGTCAGCAGATATAGCCAGCTGCGCATATCTGTACCATACGCATACCGCATTATGTTGTTATCGGTAGCGGCTATGTAGCGTTTTTGCTGTTCTTAACCTTTACCACGCTTCATTTGTATTAGCATAAGGCTGTAGACGACATCTGATTGTCATAGCCTGATAATAATAAATAAGGAGTAGATGATGGCACAGGACAGCACATCCACACATCCTATGAACCCTTACGTCAAGTTTACCTTGATGATTGTCACTTCAACCATCGTCATGTATATCATGATGTATTTTAATACCTACGCTTGGGATCATGTTTATTTTAGCGAGACTCGCGCCTATATGGCATTGTATATGGGCGCTGCTATGGCGGTCATTATGCTCGCCTTTATGGGCAACATGTATAAAAAAACCAAGCTTAACCTTGCTGTTTATGGTATCAGCGTCGTATTGTTTGCCGTTGGTATTTGGGGCGTCCGCTCGCAGGCGACGGTAGATCAAGTGGACTGGATGAAGGCGATGATACCGCATCATTCCATTGCTATTTTGACCAGTTCACGTGCTGACATTGAAGATCCGCGTGTGCGTAAACTTGCCGATGACATCATTACCGCTCAAGAGCGTGAAATTGGTGAAATGCAGCAGTTGATTAAAGAGTTGGATAAGTAATTGATTGCTTAGCGCCTGCTTTTATTTGACGAGTGAACGGTTTTAAACGTGAATATCTACGAGCGAATAACAAGGAGAAGTCATGACAACAGAACAACACATCTTAGCCTGTATTAATGGTTCAAACGCAACAGATGCGGTATGCGATTATGCCGCTTGGTACGCCAAAAAATTGGCTTTGCCTGTAGGCTTGCTTCATGTTGATGACGTGCCTGCCTCCAAAATCAAAGAGCTGTCAGAAGCGCTCGGTATTGATAGTGACAATGGCTTGTTAAAAGCCCTGACAGAAAAAGACGAGCAAAAAAGCAATAAAGCAAACCGTCAGAGTGACGCATTAACCATAAATGCCAAACATCATCTAGAGCAATATACGGATGCCGAAGTATATATTCATCAGCACAAAGGAAAACTGCTGCCAGCGATTGAATATTTTAGTGGCCGCACTCGTGCTATTGTCATGGGGCGTCATAGTGAAGACAGTAAAGACAAGGAGATAATCGTCGGCAATCAGATCGAAAACGTCGCCCGCAAAGCCAATGTACCTGTTTTGATTTGCTCTGAGCCTTTTATTGAGCCGAGTTCTTATTTGATTGCGTTTGATGCGAGTGATACAGCACTTAAAGTTACCGATGTTCTTGCCCGTAGTCCGCTACTCAAAAATATGCAGGGGCATATTGTCATGGTTGGTGACCCAGGCAGCTCAGCCAACGCTCGATTGGCCGCTGCGACCGACAAGCTACGTACAGCAGGTTTTCAGATTGAGGCGCATAATGTACCAGAAGTGCCTGTGGTTGATGGTTTGCTTGATTTTCAGACCAAAAATAACATTGATATCATTGTAGTCGGGGCCTATGGTCGACCTAAACTGCAACAGTGGCTGCTTGGCAGTACCACAAAGGAAATCATTGCCAATACGTCATCGCCTATTATGCTCGTACATTAAACATTAGGTTATATTTCGCTAACGACCAGTAGCTAAGTTAGCTGCTAGTCTTTTATTTATGATATTTTATGACACATGGGTCTGTATGGGCAATGTATTGCCGTTTAAACAATGTAGCATCTTTAATACTTATTAACGCGCCAGCCAATCTTTTGTCGTCACCAAATCAATAGCCATAAAATCAAACGCTGCCATGATGGCGGCGTGTACTTGTACAGCAGGGACGTCTATACCGTTAAAGGTTAAGTCCATTGTAGTGCAAGCATCATGAACCACCGTCACCGTATAACCATAATCAAAACCTGCACGCACAGTCGCATCAATACACATGTGACTCATCGCACCGATAACAGTAATGCTGTCAATACCCTTATCATCCAAGATTTGCTTAAGCGGTGTATCGCGAAAGGCGTTGGGGTAATGCTTGGTCAATACCGTTTCACTGTCTTTTGGTTGTACGATAGGATTAATCTGCGCCCCTTTGCTGTTAGGGGTAAACCGCTCGGCATCTTTTGACGCACCCTCATGACGGATATGAATGATGGTATGATCTTTTTGGCGTGCTGCCTTCAAAACGGACGCTGCATTGTCTGCCGCTTCGTGGATATGTACTAACGGCAGCTTTCCGTCGGGAAAATATTCATTTTGAATGTCTACGATGATTAGGGCGTGTGTACTCATAATAGCTCCTTGGGGTGATAAACGTATTGCGATAGAGCTATAGTCTATAAGGTTTATGCCCAGCTAGCGAGGCATCATATCGACATATAAGGGGTTAATAACGACATATGCGTGCAAAAAAAGGCGA
This sequence comes from Psychrobacter sp. bablab_jr014, assembly GCF_016464015.1. Classification (GTDB taxonomy): domain Bacteria; phylum Pseudomonadota; class Gammaproteobacteria; order Pseudomonadales; family Moraxellaceae; genus Psychrobacter. Next base: position 6,063 of record NZ_JACDXT010000020.1, on the reverse strand, counting down.
TTGAAATCGGTGTCGTGATGTATGAAAACGCACAAATGGCTGCCGTGCTCTGTCTGACAGATTTGGGACTGCGGATGGTAGATCGCTTTTTGGGGTCAGAGGTTATGAATGCGACCGCACGTACGCTACTCATTGATCCATAAAGACGCGAACAGTGCTATTACAGCGCATTTTCTCCAATTTTGACACATGGTGATGTGGCGATATTACGCGTCCAACACTGGCTACAAAAAACCAAAGCGAAGGATATGCGTCTGTCGGTATTGGCACAGTGTGCACAACTAGAAGAACGTACGTTTTTGCGGCGCTTTCACAGGGCAACGGGCATGACCTCAAGTCAATACTGTCAGTAGTTACGGATTGGAGAGGCAAAAGATTTATTACAGTTTTCTGTATCACCGATAGAGCAGATTGCGTGGGCGGTAGGATACAGTGACGCCAGTGCATTTTGTAAAATATTTAAGCGCCTTGTCGGTCTGACGCCAAGCGCGTATCGCAACCGATTTATGACGGATAAAACATGATGCTTATCAATGACCATATCCACTTAGCAGAGCACGAGATTGAGATACACGCGACACGCTCGCAAGGGGCAGGTGGTCAAAATGTCAATAAAGTTGCGACCGCCATTCATCTACGCTTTGATATTCCTGCTTCCAGTTTGAGCGATACGATGAAAGGGCGTTTGCTGGCAAGTAAAGATAAACGCATTACCAAAGACGGCGTACTGATTATCAAGGCGCAGCAATACCGCACGCAAGAACAAAACAAGACGGACGCTTATGAGCGCCTGCGCGCTTTTATTCTTGCATCAACACGAGTGAATAAGACGCGCCGGCCGACCAAACCCAGTCGTAATGCCCGACGTCGCCGCATGGACGACAAGACCCAGCGCGGTAAAATCAAAGCGTTGCGCGGTAAGGTAGATATTTAAGTAAAAGGGTATGTTTTTTAACCAAAATTACTTTTGGCTTGATAATTGCTGTCCAAGCTTTATTGCCGCAGCGAGACTGGCGGCCGTTTTTTCAATATTATCATAGCCTTGCGCCAATATATCCTCAATGGGCGCGAGCGTTTGGATGCTGGGCACGACGCAAGTGAACGGCTCAGGCAAGACAGCAATCTTAATATCTACACTGCCACAAATAGCAAGTACAGGCGTATCAAAGGCTTTTGCCAACTGGCTAATACCGCCTGCGACCTTGCCCATTGGTGTTTGGGTATCAAATTTACCTTCACCTGTAATCACCAAATCAGCAGCGATAATGTGTGTTTCTAAATTAAGCTTTTCTGCAATAATATTAAAGCCTGATTGCAATCGTGCACCGCAAAAGCTCAGTAAGGCAAAGCCTAAACCGCCTGCCGCACCAGCGCCTTTCGCGTTTTGGTAATCAGCATAGCCATGCTGCGCGCACATAGTGGCAAAGTGCTGTAAGTTGTCATCCAGCGTCTGCACCTGCTGCGCGTTTGCGCCTTTTTGTGGGGCAAAGACGGCGGATGCTCCTGATTCGCCACATAAGGGATTGGTCACATCGCACGCCACATCAAAGACAGCCTTAGCAACCAAAGGCTCAAAATGCGTGGCATCTATCGTGTGCAAATCTACCAACTGTCCGCCGCCATGCTCAAGAATCATGCCCTTAGCATCCAACAAACGCATGCCAAGTGCCGTCAGCATGCCCATACCCGCATCGTTGGTAGCGCTGCCTCCTAAGCCTAAGATAAAGCGTGTTGCTCCTTTATTCAGCGCATGTTTAATCAGCTCGCCAACGCCATAAGTGCTGGTATGTAATGGATTGCGCTCATTAGTCGCAAGCTGTTGTAGGCCACATGCCTCGGCAGTTTCAATTACTGCTGTGCCATCGGGTAGCAGTAAATACTTTGCTTCAATCGGTCGCATCAATGCATCGTGTACGGTCAAATGTTGCCAACTGCCGCCCAAGGCATAAGACAAAACAACGGCGGTTCCTTCACCGCCATCTGCCATCGGCAGCAAGGTATAGTGAGCATCGGGGAAGCTGCGCGCAAAGCCTGCACGGATAGCGCGGCATACATCTTGTGCCTCTAGACTTTCTTTAAACGAATCGGGAGCGATTAATACATTCATGGTGGACTCTGTTACGGTAGGGCATAAGGTGGAATTTTATGATGTCTTTGCCAATGTACCGTATTTCACCGTCCAGTCAATGGTTGTATGCTAAGAAATAAAACATAAGTCGGTATGTTCGCAATGGCTTGTCTTGATTTTTTGCGATATCACTTTTATGCTAAAAATAAATGGATGCTGGCAAGCTAAAAAAAAGATAGTATAAAAGGTAGACAATATAAAAGCAGTGCTAATAAAAATAACCTTAAAAATCTGCGTAAAAGCCATGTAAAAACTCATGTCACTTGCGCAGCATAATAACAATACCTAACAAAAGGAGCGCCTATGATAGCCAATACACAAAAGCCCCATATTCTCGCCTGTATTGATGGCTCGCAGACCACTGAGTCCGTCTGTGATCATGCGGCATGGTACGCCAATCAGCTGTCGCTCCCTGTCGCGCTACTGCACACCAGTGAACTGCCCAGCAGCACACGTCAAGACTGGTCAGGGGCGATCGGGGTCAATAGCCGTGAGTTTTTGTTAGAGGAGTTGACCGAGATTGACGAGCAGCGCGCCAAAGTTATTAACCGCTATAGCAATGCGCTCATTGATGATGCCAAACAATACATCAAAACCAACTATCCTGATGTTGAGGTCTTAGTCTATCAGCGTCATGGCAAGCTACTACCAGCCATTGAGCATTTTGGCGAAACCAATCGCGTTATCGTCATGGGTAGACGCGGCGAAGACCATCGCAACAGCCGACTTAACATCGGCAGTCAGATTGAAACGGTCGCGCGCGCGGTGCATACTCCTGTGTTTATTTGTTCCGAAACCTTTAGCACCCCACAGTCATACATGATTGCTTTTGACGCTGGCGAGACTGCTCAAAAAATTATCAAAGTCATCCAAGACAGCCCGTTATTGCGTGACCTAGCGGGGCACATCGTGATGATAGGGCGACACAACGATGCGGCAAAAGAGCGGTTGGAAGAAGCAGGGCGACTGCTCAAAATGTCGGGCTTTCGTGTGCAGACGCATCATCTGCCTGATGGTGTGGTGGTTGATGGCTTATTGTCATTCCAAGTACAAAACAATATTGATATTCTCGTCATCGGTGCGTATGGGCACAGTAAGTGGCAGCAATTCTTTTTAGGCAGCAGTACAACTGAGATTATCGCCAGCACTTTTGCTTCGGTGATTTTGGTGCGTTAGAGTTTTCAATAGATATGAAGCTAAAAAAAGCGAAATCGATGAGGGTCTCGCTTTGTTACGCAAGACAAAAGGACTCATAATCTTGTGGTTAAATACTTTTTAGACGCTTAAAATAAAGCTTAACCATTAGGTGGAGATGTTGGGCTTTGACCCCGCGTCATTGTACTTTACTGCAAATTGAGTTCGCGCAAAATTTGCGACAACTGCTGACTATATTTTATTCAACTATAAGCAATGCTTAATTACACCAACACATAACGCCAGAGCATAAATAAGCCCATCGCTACCATCATAATATTTTCGGTCAAGTACACAAAGCCCAAAGGCACGTTTGAACCACCACCCACGCACGCGCATTTTAGCTCACGCTTATCGATCGATATACACCGCCTTAAATACCGATACGCCATTGACGCCCCAATTCATGGCAAGGCTTAACAGCGCTGTTGTCGCAAAAATCGCAACGACAGGTATGTAAGTCACGCTTTCAGGCTTTGCTTTGGGCATGTCAAAGTAGGTGCGCAAATCATCATAGCCGCCGATACGCTTGCCATCAATGATGGTCTGCGGTGTGGTCTCAACACCAAACCTTTCTTTAATAGCGTCGGTCTCTTCTCTTGTGGTTAAGTGTTTGTCATCTACTTCGTAGCCGTGGCGTTTTAACAAGTCTAAAGATTTCAGCCCAAAAGGACAAAGGTGTTTTTCCATTACCATACGGTACAGTGTGGCTTGTTTTCTGACTTGTGCTGACATAAGACCTCCCGAGTCGGTTGGTATTTTTTATTTGGACTTAACTATATTTTCAATCATACATCAATATATTTTTGTAATAAAAAATATGGTCTAGTTATTAGGATGCTACTGTGTAATAGGATCCAGTGTTACTGTATATCCTATAAACAAAGCAAATTCATCATTATAGTACTCTCGCTTTGGCAAAAAATTTATATTGACAATGGTATCTTCTTTCCAGAAAGTATAAGGTTTTTCTTGCTCTAGTACGTAAATGTCCCCAGTGTTATAGTTGTATATGAAAAAATCTATTGCGTCTAATCCATTCTCTTTTTTATATACACTTTTCGGTATTGTAATATTTATTCTGTCTCTGTATTCTCCTATATAAATAATATGTTTTAAAGAATTAGAATATAGACTTATTTTAGAATCTTTAGGAGGGTTAATGCTGTGAAATATTATTTCAACTGTTTCTTTATTTTTTTTATCTATACTTTCTTTATATTCATAATTGCTATTTTTTTCATACTTTTCTATATTAAAAATTTTTTCATAAGTTTCTTGGCTATGATTAAATACTTTCATGTTTTTTTCACCTTTATACAAGATAATTATAGAAATTATTAATAAAACTGAGAACGAGTATATTAAGATATTCTTGTTTTTCATAATTAGCTCTATTCTAGAACTTTGATAGGTTGCTATTTTTTACGGAATATTGCCATATGTGAGGGTAGTCCTGCGGGAGTGCCAGCAGCTGTTGGTAAATTCTGACCACCATTATTGCGCCAAAGCGCATATCCATTTGTCCCCTCACCTCGAGCTCCAGAAACGAAAGGAATACCGTTTTCTGCTAATCCATCATGTTTCAATGCTTGATAATTATTTGATAAGTCCAAAATAGCAGAGTCAGAAAAATTTTGACGTTTTTCTTTGAGTAATGCAACTATCGATGATGATTCGCTTTTATTCCTTATGATTTCAGCATATGACGTACGCTTATAATAGGCGTGCACTTCAATACTGAAATGATCTGCTATTCTTTGTGCTAGACTGTTCTCTGGTTCTGCTTCCGACAAGTCATTATAATTGTCTTTCGCTCTTAATAAGAAAGAATCAGAAATACCAGTCCTGCAAGCGTAGGAGTAGAGTTTTCCAGATGCAACGAAAGCGCTAGACGGGATAGATGTTAGATCGGAAACTTCTAAATTAACTTTTGGTTTGCTATCCAAATTCATTGTTATTATGCCGTTTAATCCATGGCAGAAAAATGCAACATCCTGAATTTTAAAAGATTTTCTATTATTTTTTAGGGTATTTATTAAATCTTCTTTGCTATTAATTGCTTTAAAATCTACTAAATCAGCATGGATACTATTTTCCAACCATTCTATTGCAAGTTTTTCTGCATGTGTGTAACCGTTGTTCATATACGCGATAGTAGCTTTATTACATTTTCTGAATTTTGAGCTACGAATAAAAGGGTACGCTGCTGCTACAAACATCATCTTCCACCAAAAGCTATCATAGTGCATTTCTGACCCTATAAAAATAATATTTTCAGTTTTTGGTACTTTAACTGTAACAGATTTTCTATTCTTATTGCTTTTTTTACTTGTTTTAGAAGTACCTAGACGCTGCCAGTTATCTACAGTTCTATTTGTCATTAGAATAATACCTCTATAATCAACTCTTCAATTTCATAACTATCTACTACCTGTGTTCGCCCTTTTTCGTCTGTCATACCTGTTATGATGCTTTCATCAGGCTTGATTATTCTATAATGACAGTTGGGGACAGGCATTTGGGTATCCTCATCTATAACAACAAAACCCTCATCGTATGCAATTCTTAGATTGTTATCGGTTTCAATCATATTTTTAGGCAACCCCGCCAACCCAAGCCCATCCATTCCGCCACCCGCTTTACTGTGCTTACCTGCCTTTTCTGTAAACTGATTGGCACTGATGGTAATATTCGCGCCCTCTAAGACGATGCTAGCACCGCCTGCTGTCAGCGTGATT
>NZ_JACDXT010000019.1 GCF_016464015.1 Psychrobacter sp. bablab_jr014 | reverse complement strand
TTGCCATTACTGGCTGAATAACTAACATTCTGTGTCAGCAAAAATCCACACAAGTTGTTCTTTAGTATGCTTTTAAAAAGTAATATCACTGTCGTCCAGTAAATATTTATTACCCATTATAACTAAGCTAATACGCTTCGCTGTATGGGTGAGCCGACTAGTCTATCATAAAATCACAAACTGTCAAACTCTTTTTTTACTAACTTCACAAACCAGCTCTTTAACAGCCGCTTTGCCTCTTCAGTGGGGCGTATTATAGAGAGTTTATTTTGTGTGTCAAGTAGCATTTGATATTTTATTCAAATATTTTACTTGGCTACTCTCTTAACCCGCTTCCCTTTCAGCTGGGACGCATTATAAGCGGATTTAAAACTGGGTCAAGGATTATTTCGAGGGTCTTGCTCACTGCCTTGGCGGACATCAAATTATAGAGATATTCCAATGGTTTATACACTTCGATAGTTTTACTGGCTTAACAACAGTTATGCAAAACAGGGTTTGGCGATACTTTTAAGAGGCTACTACTATTTTAAAATGCTAATACTAAAAGCATAGACATAAAAAAAGCCACTACTCGTGTTAGTGGCTTTTGGTGGTATGAGTTAACAGTATTTTTTACTACGCAACTTTATACGTAATCAATCGCCATCATTAAGCATAGCGTCATCATGATGATAATGGACAGTCCAAAGACTTTATACGCCCACTTAATCTGTTGCTGGATTTGGTCTTGTTGACTGGTGACCTTGATTGGTCTCATGGCAACAAATAACCAATAGCCTGACAACAGCAGATGGACGCCCAAATACCAATAGCCAGTTGCGTTCAATGCTGTGAGCAAACTGCCCACGACTAAGAAAATGGCAATACTAATCGTAATGTGCCACTGCGTCGTTCTAAAGGAGCGTTTGACTGGTAATACAGGGATACTCGCCGCGCTGTAGTCTTTTTTACGAAAGACAGCGATGGCATAAGCATGCGGCATTTGCCAAATAGCAAACATGGCAAACAGTACCCAATACACCCCATCAATAGACGGCGTCAAAGCAGCATAGCCAATCACTGGCGGAATAGCACCAGAGAAACTACCAATGAACGTTCCCCAAACGGAGTGCCGCTTAAAGTACAGACTATAAAATCCGACGTAAACGACATAACCAAACAACGCTGAGTATAAAGCCAATGGTGTGGTAGCGGCCAAACATACGACCCCGATACCTAGCAGTATGGCTGCATAGAGCATGGCGCCAGCAATAGAGAGTTCACCTGTCACTAAAACACGGTCACAGGTGCGCTGCATTCTCGAGTCAATATCACGATCGATGATGTTATTGATTACACAACCAGACGCTATCACTGTCAAAGTCCCAATCAAGGCTTGAAACAATATCAACCAATCGGGGTTGCCTTTGGCGGCTAAAAAATAGCCACCCAAGACGGTGATAGCGTTACCAAACACAATGCCAGGCTTGATGACCTGAACAAGAGGTTGTTTGGCGACATCGAGTTTTAACTGTGCAAGTTTATTCATGATAGTCCATCAGTTAATATCTTCAAATGTCTGAGACCTATGGGTGAAACATTGCCATTTAGGAATGATGAGCCTATATATAAAAGTCTATAAAAGCTCATCATCAGACATTTGCGATAACTTATATACGCAAGCTTGCCGCGCACATAAGAAAGGTAGGAACTTACTGTTGCATATCGGTCATGTCTGAATGATCAGCAATGTCCGAGTGATTTTCTTGTGCTGTAGCAGCAGGCGCACCTTGATGAGATGGCTGGTAGTTCTCTGGTAGATCCAATTTATCTTCAAAACCTTCAAGCTCACGATCCAATCTTGGTGTACCATCGGCATTGGTCGGCATTCTCATGCCCATGTCCATCTGCATTTTTCCCATGCCAGGCATCATGTTTTCGTTGGCGTTATGCATAATCCACAATGAACCAATCATCACAATCGCCACCACAAACAAGGTGAACAAGAAGCTATAGAGTGTATTACGCTGCTCAGGGCTAAAGTCCACATGCAAGAAGAAGTACACTTGCACAGCAACCTGTGCCGCAGCAAAGATAGCAATCATCCAAATCACGCTAGTACCTGACATCATCTCACCCATGACTAGTCCAAAAGGAATGATAGTCAGGATTACTGATAATACAAAGCCGATGATATAGCTCTTTTTACTACCGTGACTGCTCTGGCCGTGGCTTACATCGCCATGTGCATGCGCCTGTTCGGCTGCATGTAAATTTTCATTCTTCATACTGCCACTCCTACCAGATACACTAGCGAAAAGACGCAAATCCACACGATATCCAAAAAGTGCCAGAACAGACTTAAGCATCTTAAACGCGTCATCATGCGCTCAGAAAGACCAAATTTGCTTAACTGGAACAACGTAAATAGCAACCAGCAAATACCGACTGTGACGTGAATACCGTGCAAACCTACCAAACTAAAGAAGCTCGATAAAAAGGCACTGCGATCAGGCCCAAAGCCTTCGACGATGAGATGATGGAACTCATAAACCTCCATCCCAACAAAGCCCATGCCAAATAGCGCCGTAATAATCAACCACAGCTTAAGCTTTGACATGTTGTTTTGATAAGCACCAAGCATGGCAAAACCAAAGGTAATACTACTGATCAGTAGCAAGAACGTTTCAACCAAAACAAACTTAAGGTCAAAAATGTCTTTAGGACTTGGTCCATCGGCTACGCCAACCTTGAGTACCGCATAAGCGGCAAAAAACGTTGCAAACAGAACCAAATCCGTCATTAGGTAAACAAAAAAACCGAGTACCTTGTTTCCCTGCGCATCCAAATGGTCTGGATGATGAGGATCACTGTGGTTAAAGTAATCTATGTTGCCTTTGTTATGATCATCAGAGGGCAACAGCTCCTCGCCGTTGTCGTCTGGTAAATTACTATTTACGTCATGTTTATTCATAGTTTCGGTATTACTCATAATCCGTCTCCTGCGTGAACCGTACGAAGACGCTTATAATAAGCATTTTCAATTTTTTCAATGTCCTCAACGGGTACGATGTAATCGATATCACGTTTGTTTGCTTCACGAATCACAAAGAAAATCATGACTAAGAAAGAGGCAATGACCAACCACCAGATATGCCAGATAAAAGCAAAACCAAAGACGAACGTCAATAAACCAATAATCACACCAGAATCTGTATTTTTGGGCATATGTATTGGGCTGTAGTAATCGGGCGCTTTATCTGATGTCCAACCGCTGTCTTTAAGATGCGCTAAGGCATCAAGATCGTTAATAACGGGCAGCTGAGCAAAGTTATAAAACGGTGCAGGCGATGGCGTGCTCCACTCTAACGTACGACCATTCCAAGGATCCCCACTCACATCAGCAAGACGCGCGCGATCGCGATAACTGACATAGAACATCATCAACTGGCTGAAAATACCGAATAGAATAATAAAGGCACCAACCGCAGCAACGATCAACCAAATCTGCCACACATCATTGGCATAATGATTGGTACGACGTGTCATACCGAAAAATCCTAAAACGTACAGCGGCATGAAGGCCACAAAGAAGCCAATGAGCCAGCTCCAAAACGCACGTTTGCCCCACTTTTCGTCCAAACGATAGCCAAACATTTTTGGCCACCAAAAGGTAATACCCGCAAAGTATCCAAAGACAGCACCACCAATAATGGTGTTATGGAAATGCGCAATTAAGAACAGACTGTTATGCAAGACATAATCAATACCAGGAACCGCGAGCATGACACCTGTCATACCACCAATGGTAAAGGTAATGATAAAGCCAAGTGTCCATAAAATTGGCGTACCAAAAACAATCTTGCCTCGATACATGGTAAAGAGCCAGTTAAAGACCTTCACCCCAGTCGGTATGGCAATAATCATAGTGGTAATACCAAAGAAGGCATTGACGTTCGCGCCTGAACCCATGGTAAAGAAGTGATGCAACCAAACGATGAAACTTAAGATGGCAATAACCATCAAGGCATAGACCATACTGACGTAGCCGAAGAGTTTTTTCTGCGAGAAGGTCGAGATGACTTCTGAGAAAATACCAAAAGCAGGCAGTACCAAGATATAGACCTCTGGGTGACCCCAAATCCAAATCAAATTGATATACATCATGACGTTGCCGCCAGCATCATTGGTAAAGAAGTGCATACCAAGGTAGCGGTCTAATGTTAGCATTGCCAACGTTGCCGTTAATACAGGGAAAGCGGCAACGATCAAAATGTTGGTACAAAGCGCTGACCACGTAAAAATTGGCATGTGCATCAGCTTCATACCAGGCGCACGCATCTTTAAAATAGTCACTAAGAAGTTGACACCCGTCAGCAAGGTTCCCAATCCTGACAGCTGTAAGGCCCAGATGTAATAATCTACCCCCACTGTTGGACTGTATGTCAGCTCTGACAGCGGTGGATAAGCCAACCAACCCGTTGCCGCAAAGTCACCAATGACGAGCGACACGTTGACCAACAAGGCACCTGTAACGAACAGCCAAAATGACAGTGAGTTTAGGAACGGAAAGGCCACATCACGGGCACCAATCTGTAGTGGTATGATCGCATTCATAAGTCCCACAACCAGAGGCATGGCAACAAAGAAAATCATAATCACGCCGTGGGCGGTGAAAATCTGATCATAGTGATGCGGCGGCAAATACCCTGTCTCAGGATAGTTGGCCAGCATCTGATGAGTACGCATCATAATGGCGTCACTAAAGCCGCGTAATAGCATTACAATCGCGACGACGATATACATGATACCAATTTTTTTATGGTCAACTGAGGTCAGCCAATCACGCCAAAAAACGCCCCAAAGCTTCTTTTTGGTTAGAAAAATTAAAACCGCTAGCCCAGCCAAGACCATCATACCACCAGCTGCCATAATGATAGGCTCGTGGTAAGGTATTGCCTCAAGGGACAATTTACCGAATATTGCTTCCATAATCAGCTTTCCTATTATTGAGCGTCAGCTTCTTGCGCATCATCTTTATTTGATGGCGCTGCTGGGTTAATGCTACCTTCGCCGTCATCCTTCAGATCAGACTCCAAGCCCTTATTCACAGCGTTTGGATTATCACGCTGATTGACTTCATTAGACTCTACAAACTGATTTTGTTGCTGTGTCTCTGAGCTATACTGATTGACGATATAGTCAAACATGCCAGGTTGTGCCGATTTGAAGTATTCGATGGCATGGTTTTCTGAAGGTTTCGACAGCTCTTCATAAACCGCCGTATCAAGAACCTTATTGTCTCCCGCTTTAATCTTAGAAACCCAGTTATCGAACCCTTGCTTATCGACAGCATGAGCCAAAAATTTCATATCCGAGAAGCCAGGACCACTATAGTTGGCAGAGAGTCCGTTATAGACACCAGGCTTATTAGCGATCAGATGCAGCTGTGTCACCATGCTCGACATGGCATAAATTTGGCTGCCCAGTCTCGGAATGAAGAACGAGTTCATTACCGTATCTGAGGTGATTTTGAAGCTAACTGGACGGTCTACTGGTAAATAAAGCTCATTGACGACGGCAATATCTTGTTCTGGGTAGATAAACAGCCATTTCCAGTTTTGTGCCACCACTTGAATCTCAAGCGGCGGATTGTCTTTTTGAGTCTCTAGTGGCTTGTAAGGGTCAAGCGCGTGAGTACTTCGCCAAGTAATCACAGCTAGGATTGCAATAATAATAATGGGAATCGTCCACATTAAAACTTCAATCCAAGTGTTGTGTGACCACTGCGGGTCGAAGTCTTTATCAGCATCTGGTCTGTCCGCGCGATAACGGTAAGTAAACCAGAGCGCCATGACGATGACTGGTATGACCACAATCAACATCAAGGCAGTAGTAACAATGATAAGTTCTTTATTTTGCACGCCAACTGCACCTTGAGGATGCAATACACCTTTATCACAGGCGGTCAGGAGCAAGCTGCTTATCAATACCACTACGTTGGCTTTTAGCCAGATCGGTAATTTGAAAAACGTCATGCCTTGTTAACCTTATATTCGGTCAGTTTTGTTAATACATGTTAAATGTCAGAAACACTCCATGGCTGTCACATGCTTACCATGGACAGTAAAGAGATGACGTTCAGTTTTGACCTTATTTATACTCTCTATCGCGTTGGCTATCATCATGTCAGCACTGTTACCAATCAAAATGTGGTGGGTAACACTGCTGACAACTTTAAGCGGCAAAGAGTGCATTCGGTCACTAGATTGCAACAATCATCAATAGAGTAGGTCTTAACGCTATCTGCCCAATCGAAACAGCCGCACAGAATAACGAAACAGTAGCCATAATGTACTGTTTCTATCGGTTTAAAAGACTGAAAAGATTGGCAAACTGCTTTACTAAAAAGGGGGTTAATATTTAAGATTGGCTTATTCTGAGACTAAATTTTATCTGGCTACCACAGTAGTATTCCATGCTGCCTATAGGGTATAAAGCCATCAAATGCAACCCTTTTTAGCTGACAGGCACTATACGCTTCTTTTTTTGAAAAATCTTATCTGCAACAAATTAGAAATAAAACAACATGTTTTTACTATCTAAAATGGATAAATAAAGCTTGAAACTTCTATCAATTTGCGCTTATAGCTTTCATATATATGAATATTCATTTTAGTCTATATTGTGCTTAGTAATTTGGTGGACGGCTACCATAGAAGATAAGAGGTATCGAACAGTAGAATATTTTTGATAACATCCTGTTTTTTTAATAAATAACGTATAAAAAAAGGGACTTACCTATTGGCAAGTCCCTTTTTTTATCTCAGTAACGTTCATATTTACGCTTACATCTTTGCTTTGATTGTCGTCACAATACCTGATAGCGCATAAATGACACCAATCGCGAGAATGCCGACTGGAATGTCATAGAGTACGATACTCATAACAAGTACGCCAACAATCAACGCAACAAAAGGCACTTTTTTCTTATCAAACTCTTTAAAGCTGTAGTATTTGACGTTACTGACCATCAAGAGACCGCAAACGACAATCCAAATGGCAAACAAGGTCATAATAAGCGCGTCAAACTGCCCGACCCAGTCATTGTGATCAACGGCAACCATCACAGCGGAGGTAACCAAAATCGCTGCCAATGGACTGGCTAAACCAACGAAATATTTTTTATCGACAACCCCAATCTGCACGTTAAAGCGTGCCAAACGAAATGCCGCACAGGCAGTAAAGACAAACGCGCAGCCAATACCAATACGACCGAGTGGCTCTAAAGCAAAACTATAGACCAAGATGGCAGGCGCAACCCCAAAGGCAAGCATGTCGGCGAGCGAGTCGTACTGCTCACCGAAGGGGCTTTGCGCGTTTAGCATACGGGCGACACGCCCATCCATGCCATCTAAGATGCCTGATAAGAAAATCGCGAGCGCCGCTTTGTAAAACTCTCCTTGCGTACTGGCAAGGATGGAAAAAAAGCCAGACAGCAAAGACAAGGTGGTAATCAGGTTGGGCGCAAGATAGACGCCGCGACTGACCACTTGCTTGCCTTCTGCCACTTCTTGTTCAATCACCTCAAAGGTCAGACCGTCATAGTTGTCGGTATCTGCCAAGCGCAAGTTATGCTCGCTGTCATCGGTAAATGGCGGCTTGGTGGCAGTGGGCGCGGCTTTAGGGTCAGTGCCTGTATTATTGGTGGGCGGCTGCTCGTGTGTCATGGTAAGTCCTTACTCGCCGACCAGCCAGCGTACATTGGTCGCGCTGTCTACCGATAGCTGTGGGGCGTCCGCGGCTTTTAAGATAGGCTGCAAGAAACGCACGATATCGCGGGCTTGGTTATCAAACTGCCAAGGCGGGTTAATAATCAGCATGCCTGTGCCATTAAGACCCACTGCCACATCATTTGGGTAGATGTTTAGCTCACAGACGAGCTGGCGACGAATCTCAGTACGCTTCATTTTTTTATAAAACAGCTCGACCGCATCGACGTTTTTAATCGGGAACCACAGCGCATAGACCCCTTGTGGCCATTTGTTATAGGTGTGTACCAACAAATCCACAAGCTGCGTAAAGTCTTTGTGCTCTTGCTCATACGGCGGATCGAGCATAATCAGACCACGGCGCTCTTTTGGTGGTACGACCGCTGGGATGCCTTCGTAGGCATTACGGTGATGAATGCCAATCGGCAGCTGATACACCTGATAGTTTAGTGCATCGTATTCATTGGCTTTGGCTTCAAAGGCTTCGCCGCGAATGCCAACGTCTGGATGCTTGGCAATATGGTCGGCAATCCACCATGGCGAGCCAGGATAGACGTTTTTGTCATACGTCTTTTTGGCTTGTTTGACGCCGTCAATATAGTCTTTGACCGCTTGTGGCGCTCTTTCGGTGTCGGCTTGCAACAAGGCTTCGATACCGCCTTTGGCTTCGCCTGTTTTGCGCGCTTCGACGCTGCTTAGAGAATACAATCCACGCCCGCCATAGGCATCAAGCACGTAATAGGGCTTGTTTTTTTGGCTCATTTGGTTGAGCAGTTGTACCAATAAAATGTGTTTGACCACGTCAGCGAAGTTACCAGCGTGGTAGGCGTGTTGATAGTTCATAAGTATAAAAGTTTAAAGTCAGAAAAATTGTATCTATGGTAGCATAGGCTGGATAAAATATAACGATGGTTTTGGTAAAGAGGCCGCTTTCTATCATGACAACGATTACCAGCAATCTACAACTGACCCGCGCTGCCATCACGGATCACCTAGAACTCGTTCCCGAAACGCAGCGTGCGTTGTCTGCCGAAACCTTTATAGTCGACTGGGAAACGCGCTTGGATGACGCGACGCTCGATGCCTTGACGCAGCAAGGTTGGGCGGTACTGGATGCTGTGTTTTCACCTGAGGCGCTGGCGGCATTGCAGGAGGAAAGCGGCTTTGTCGATTACCGTGCGGCGGCATTGACCGCAGGCATTCAAATCAAAGACATTCGCGGCGACCGCATCCGCTGGATTAGCCAAGACTTTTTTGCAGGCTTTTATTATTTGGGCAGTATCAATACCCTAGCCGCTCTGCTCAATCGCTACTTGTTCGCGGGGATACGTCATAGCGAGGCGCATTATGCCTGCTATCCTATTGGCTTTGGCTATCAGTGGCACAGTGACAACCCTGCGGGGCGCGATGAGCGTGTTATTTCGGCGGTATTTTATTTAAATGACGACTGGACGGATGCCGATGGCGGCGCGCTAGAAGTGGTCGATAATCATGGCGTCCATCATGAAGTGAAGCCTGTCGCCAATCGCTTGGTGATTTTTGACAGCAATTTGCAGCATCAGGTACAGACCGCGCACCGTCAGCGCTACTCTATCGCCACATGGATGCGCCGTGATGGTTTGGTGCCTTTTGTCAACGATACGCCGTAAGTGACGTCACGTTTTTTTATTGTTCATGTGCTTCTTATTTTTAATGTTCATTGATGTTTTCTTCTTGGTTTTTGATTAAAAAGGTTTGATATGTCCACTCAACAACACGCCGATTCTGCGGCAATGCACGCCAGCACCCCTGATGACTGCCCACAAGCGGCAACTTTGGCACTCAGTAAAGACTTGATGGCGCGTGCGTCTGTCACCCCTGAAGACATCGGTTGCCAAGATGTCTTAGCGGCGCGTTTGGGCAGCGTCGGTTTTGATTGCGAATTTATGTACTTTGGCGACGCAGCGCAGCAAGGACAGCACGCCGAGGTCAAAAACCTATGGGCACGCCGTGGCACAGGCAATCCTGTAATTTGCTTTGCAGGGCACACCGATGTCGTGCCAACGGGCAATGAAGCCAACTGGACGTACCCGCCATTTGAGCCGACCGTCGCGGACGGCTACCTGTGGGGACGCGGCGCGGCAGATATGAAAACAGGCATTGCCGCATTTAGCGTAGCGGCGGAGCGTTTTGTCCAGCGTCATCCTGAGCACAATGGCTCTATCGCGCTGCTGATTACTTCAGACGAAGAAGGGCCATCGGTCAATGGTACGGTCAAAGTGATTGAAGCCTTAGAAGCGCGCGCTGAGAAAATCACTTATTGCCTAGTCGGCGAGCCATCGAGCACCGATACGCTGGGCGATGTGATTAAAAATGGTCGCCGTGGCTCTTTGGGCGCGGTATTGACGGTGACAGGCAAACAAGGTCACGTTGCCTATCCGCATCTGGCACTCAATCCTATTCACGCGCTCTTGCCAGCTCTCGCTGAGCTGACGGCTGCAACGTGGGACAATGGCAATGACTACTTCCCCGCCACGTCACTACAAGTCTCAAACATCAATGGCGGCACAGGCGCGACCAATGTCATTCCTGAAACCGTTGAGGTGGTGTTTAACTTCCGTTTTTCGACCGAAAATACGGCAGACGCACTCAAAGAAAAGACACATGCCATCTTTGATAAGCATTTTGCTGACAGTGATGCCAGCTACGTCATTGATTGGAAACTCTCAGGCGAGCCGTTCTTAACCCCAGAAGGCAAGCTCGTCTCTGCCTGCCAGCAGTCGATTAAATCGGTAACAGGCACAGAAACCAAATTGTCTACCTCAGGCGGTACGTCTGATGGGCGCTTTATTGCCCCAACGGGCGCGCAAGTGGTTGAGCTTGGCGTACGTAACGCCACCATTCACCAAGTCGATGAGAAAATCGAAGTGGACGACCTTGGGCGCTTGGCACAAATTTATGAAGGAATTTTGGAGCGTTTGTTGTTGGATTAATTGCTTGATTAATTGCTAATTGGGCTTAACCAATCATTCTTTACTGTATAAAAAAAAGCGCCTTTGGAAACTGAGGCGCTTTTTATTGCTCTAGCGTAAAGTTTTAATACGTATCAGTCCGCTTCATCAATCCAGTTCATTTGAATCGATTCTAAGATGCGCTCGTTTGATTTTTGTGGGTCATCGTCAAAATCTTCGAGCTCAGTCACCCAGCGATGCAAGTCGGTAAAGCGCACATATTGTGGGTCGGTGTCGGGGTATTTTTCTGACAGTTGGATGGCAATCTCAAGACTGTCTGACCATTTTAAAGACATGTAGCACTCCTTTTAAGTGGCTGATTTATAACGCATCAAAACGCAGGTTAACTTTTGGTTTTAGGCTTTTTATTTAGGCTTACTACAAAACCACCTTGTCATTTAAAGCTATGTTTAAAATGTATGCACGACAAAGTGGGCTTCAACCTTCATTATACCAATCCCTAAAAACAACCTACCTTTATCAGACTCGCTTGCTGTACTGACTGTACTATCTTCGCTCCTCTTCCTCGATAAATTAGATATCTTGATTTTTGGGAATGGTATTCTCTCTTGGTTGTTAATGCTAGCAAATTTTTTCTACCTCTGTCGAAATTCCTTGATTTTTTTTGCTACACTGAGCACTGACAAGGAAGTTGTCATTATTTTTTGATAAAAAAACATCTACACGCCAAGTTTTGGGCGATATTCATCTGCCGATTCGATACAGATTCAGTCTCATGTTGACTGATTTTTCGTCTAATTTATTGTAGAATCCCCTGTTATTTTTACCATACCCAATTAAGACGGTGGTTTTAGTCATTGATTTGATTTGATTAGACGCCTTTTAGTTTGAGAGTGATTGATGATGTTATACAAGGATTTGTTATGTTAGCGTTAGAGACAAGTCATGTGCGTATGCAGCAGCAGGCTGCGGATAAATCTCAGGCGTTGCAATGTCTGGCAAATATTTTGGTAGAAGACAATCTGGTGACACCAGAGTATCTGACTGGGCTACAAGACCGAGAAAAACAAAGCCCGACCTATCTGGGTCAAGGCATTGCCATACCCCATGGTACGCCCGACTCCAGACAACACATCTTACAAACTGGCGTGCGCTTGGCACATTTTCCTGAGGGTGTCTTGTGGGACGGGGAAAACAAAGTGTATCTGGCGGTGGTCATTGCTGCCAAATCTGATGAGCATTTGCAAGTGCTACAGATATTGACCCGTGCGCTGTCTGAAGACATCTCTGAACAAGTAAAAACAGCAACCTCTGCTGAAGAAATTATCGACTTACTCCAAGCCAGCCCCCCTTCTCTTGCCCTCCACGAAAATTTGATTGATACCCAAGTGCCAGCCGACGACATCGAAGATTTGCTTTGGCACAGCACGCAATTGCTCAAAAAACAAAACTTAGTGTCTTGCGGGTTTTTAACGGGGTTGAACTTA
Organism: Psychrobacter sp. bablab_jr014; assembly: GCF_016464015.1. Lineage (GTDB taxonomy): Bacteria > Pseudomonadota > Gammaproteobacteria > Pseudomonadales > Moraxellaceae > Psychrobacter. Next base: position 286,068 of record NZ_JACDXT010000019.1, on the reverse strand, counting down.
AATCAACTGATACCCTTAGGTGGTGACATCTGGTCTATTACCAGTAACAACCACGTGCTGAGTCCTGCGGTCAGTATTGTTAAGGCGCAAAATCCAGTCACTTATAATGAGCAGCCCTTTGGTACGCTCATCTGTATTGCCAATAATGACAAGACCGACATGCCACAGCTGCATCGTCTGATGGATATCTTGTTTGACCCTGAGCAATTTCAACGATTAAACCAACAACAAGACCGCCGTCAAATTGCTGATCTGATAGGCGCTGAGGTGAATCCTGACTGGCCCAGCCGCAAGGTGGTGGTTGCCAATGCGCATGGACTGCATGCGCGTCCTGCTACCAACTTGGTGAATCTGACCAAGGCATATGATGGTGAGATTTTGGTAGCGCTGGACGACGGCAGTTATGTTTCTGCCAAAAGCCTGACCAAGCTTTTGTCTTTGGGTTGCAGACGTGGTCAGGTGCTGACCTTTATTGCTCAGCCAGAGACCGACGCTGTGGAAGGTTTGGCTAAAATTGTACAGGCGGTGAAGTCTGGATTGGGTGAAGAGGTAGAGCCCGTTGATGAGCAAGCCACACTCACGGCACAAGCGCCTGATCTGGAGTTTGCCCGTAGCATAGATGGCAACGATCAAAGCATTGGCATTGCTGCCTCTGCGGGATTGGCATTTGGCCCTGCCCATGTGATTAAACCAAAGCAGTTTAGCTATGAGCGCTTGGGGGATGGCGTAGAAAAAGAAACGCAAAAACTAAAACACGCCGTGGCTGAAGTCAAACGCCACATCCAAGATGACATAGACAGTGCCGAAGCGGTGCAGATTCAGCAGATTTTTCAGGCGCATTTAGAGATGCTGGATGACCCTGAGCTGGTGAAAGGGGTGAATGAGCATTTGGTACACGACCTGTCTGCCCCAGCCGCATGGCATGCCCATATAGAGGCGGCTGCCGATGCTCAAGAGGCTCTAAAGGATAAGGTGCTGGCTGAACGAGCGGCTGACTTAAGAGACATTGGGGAGCGGGTGCTGGCGGTACTGTGTGGGGTGGCAGCAACCGAAGAGCCTGACGCGCCATATATTTTAATCATGCATGATGTGGGCCCAAGCGATGTGGCACGCCTCAACAAAGACCGTGTGGCGGGCATACTCACTGCGGTGGGTGGGGCAAGCGCACACAGTGCCATTGTGGCTCGGGCACTTGCCATTCCTGCGGTGGTTGGTGCTGGTGAGGCAGTGCTAAACATAGAGACGCAAACGACGGTACTTATAAATGGTGACAACGGTGAATATGTCATCAGCCCAGAACAAGCGCTGATTGACAACGCCATACAAGAGCGTGCTCGCCAGCAGCAATTGCGCCTTATTGCAGAAAAATCTAGCCAAGACCCTACCATCACAACAGATGCGCATCAGGTTGAGGTGGCGGCGAACATTGGTAAGATTCAAGCAGTCCGTGACGCAGTGAGCGCCGGTGCAGAAGCGATTGGGCTGTTGCGTACTGAGCTGGTGTTTATGGCGCATGCCAGTGCACCCAATGAGCAAACGCAAGAGGCAGACTACCGCCACGTGTTAGACACGCTTGCCGGACGCCCTTTGGTGGTGCGTACCTTGGATGTGGGTGGCGATAAGCCATTGCCCTACCTGCCTGTGCCCAGTGAAGAAAACCCATTTTTAGGACTACGGGGCATTCGTTTGACCTTGCGTCGTCCTGAGTTGCTGCGTCAACAGCTGACGGCATTGCTGAAAGCCTCAGATAATCGCCCATTGCGCATTATGTTTCCAATGGTTGGGCGGCTGGAAGAATGGCGGGCTGCCAAAGCCATCTTGGATGAGCTGTTGGTCAGCTACCCATGTGAAAATTTGCAAGTGGGGATTATGGTTGAAGTGCCTGCTGCGGCATTGCTTGCGCCAATACTGGCTAAAGAAGTGGACTTCTTTAGCATTGGTACGAATGACTTGACCCAATACACCATGGCGATAGACCGTGGTCATCCCCTACTCTCGGCAGAAGCGGATGGACTGCACCCCAGTGTGCTAATGCTGATAGACCAAACTGTGAAAGCTGCACACGCTCATGGAAAATGGGTGGGTGTGTGCGGTGAGCTGGCGGCGGATGCCTTGGCAGTGCCCGTGCTGGTGGGACTGGGTGTGGATGAACTAAGCATGTCAAACACCAGCATTCCTCTGGCTAAAGCTCAGATACGCACGCTGAACTTTGCCAACTGCCAACAGCTGGTGCACAAAGCCTTGGCGTGTGATAGCGCTACCGCTGTCAGAGAGCTGGTGAGCGCTGAGCAAAACCGAGCGGCAAATAACTCACAAGCAAATCAGGAATAAGGCATGGCAAAGATATTAACCATTACCCTAAACCCTGCCATTGACTTGACGGTGGGCATTGATGAGCTGATGGTAGGTGCTGTGAACCGACAGCAGTCTGTCATCACCCATGCAGCTGGCAAGGGCTTGAATGTGGCACAAGTGCTCAAAGACTTGGGGCATGAAGTTGTTGTCAGTGGGTTTTTGGGGGATGAGAACCGTCAGATATTTGAAAGTCACTTTGCTCGTGAAGGGTTTGATAATCAGTTTGTGTATGTGTCCGGTGAGACTCGGCAAAACCTGAAAATTGCTGAAGCGTCAGGACGCATGACCGACATTAATGGCAAAGGATTTTGGGTGGATGACAACGCCAAAACCCAGCTGCGAGCTCAGCTCAGTGCTGTTTTGCAAAGCGATGCAGAAACTGGCGGCAATGAAGTGGATATGGTTATCATTGCTGGCAGCTTACCACAAGGTTATAAAACCAAAGAGCTGACTGCACTGATTGAATGGCTTAAATCACAAGGCAAGAAAGTGGCCGTGGATACCAGCGGTCAGGCGCTGAGTGCGGCTATTGCTGCCAGTCCTTGGCTGATAAAACCCAATACCGACGAGCTGACAGAAACCTTTCACCGACCTGCGGCAACGTTTCGAGAACAACAAAAGCTATTTGCCTCGATTAACCAGAACATTGAGCATGTGGTCATCTCGATGGGGGAGCAAGGGGTTAACTGGCTCAATACACAACAGCCACTGTATGCCAAAGCACCCCATGTGACGGTGAAAAGCACCGTGGGCGCTGGCGATTCGCTATTAGCCGGTATGGTGCATGGCTTGTTGTCCGATGATAGCGCCGAACAAATTTTGACTCAAGCTACTGCGATTGCCAGTCATGCGGTGACGCAAGTGGGCTTTAGCATTTCTGATTTTTCTTCTATTACCGATTTGCAGCAGCAAGTCACTGTCCACCCATTAGGCCAGTATGATGCAAGATATTAAACACATTTTATTTATTCCTCATAGCAGCACGCAGCCCATTAATGCGTTGATTTTGACCAGAAAACTTGCCAGTGTGGCAACCCAGCTTGGCTATGAGCATTTTATTTCTGAGTCTGCCAAAACCTTTGATGCCAGTGCGGTGGATGCGGTGATTGTGGTGGGCGAGCCGCTAAAGTCTGTCGGAAAACTACAAGGCAAGCCTGTGGCGAATATTCATTTAGCCAATGCCCAGCAAGATGCTCAGGCGTTATTAACGACGGCATTAAGTCATGCAAGCGTTAATGAAGCAGACTTGGAAACAGGTCAAGCAGGCGAGCCAGCAGCAAGCCTCTCTAGTAGCCCCTCAAGCAGCCCCTCTATAAATCCCTCGACAAGCGACCCTACCCGTTTTGTTGCCATCACTGCCTGCCCAACTGGGGTCGCGCATACCTTTATGGCGGCTGAAGCCTTGGAACAAGGCGCCGCAAAGCTGGGTTATGAAATTGAGGTGGAAACCCAAGGCTCGGTGGGGGCAAAAAATATTTTGTCTGATGAAGACATTGAGCAGGCAGATATTGTGATACTGGCGGCAGATATTGAAGTGAATACTGACCGCTTTGTGGGCAAACGTGTGTACCGCTGTAGCACCGGATTTGCCTTAAAACAGACCGATAAAGCTTTTGCGCAAGCGATCACTGAAGCCAAAGTGCTGACTGCTGCCAATCAAGCTGCTGATGTCAGTAGCGGCGCTCAAGGCGCTGAGAAAAAAGAAAAAGCAGGCGTTTATAAACACCTACTGACAGGTGTGTCTTTCATGCTGCCTATGGTGGTTGCCGGTGGTTTGTTGATTGCGCTGTCGTTTGTGTTTGGTATTGAGGCATTTAAAGAGCCGGGCACACTGGCGGCAGCACTCAAGCAAGTGGGTGATGCGGCATTTTTACTTATGGTGCCTATGCTGTCTGGCTACATCGCCTACTCCATTGCCGACCGTCCAGGGCTGGCGCCCGGATTGATAGGTGGGGTGCTGGCAAGTCAGCTACAAGCAGGGTTTTTGGGCGGGATTGTCTCTGGATTTTTGGCCGGTTATGTGGCATTACTCATCGCCAAAAAGTTAAAAATGCCCGCCAGTTTGGAGGCCTTAAAACCCATTTTAATCATTCCCCTGCTGGCGTCTTTGATTGTTGGCTTGGCGATGATTTATGTGATTGGCAACCCTGTGGCGCAAATCTTTGAAGCCATGCAAAACTTCTTGAACAATATGGGCACGACCAATGCGGTACTGATGGGTATGGTGCTGGCTGGCATGATGTGTATAGACCTTGGTGGTCCAATTAACAAAGCTGCTTATACCTTTACCGTTGGGCTGCTGACCACGCAAACTTATATGCCAATGGCGGCAACCATGGCGGGCGGTATGGTGCCTGCGATTGGTATGGGCATTGCGACTTTGGTCGCTAGAAATAAATTTAGCCAGCCAGAGCGTGATGCGGGTAAGGCGGCGTTTGTATTGGGGCTGTGTTTTATCTCGGAAGGGGCGATACCCTTTGCTGCCAAAGACCCGATACGGGTGATTCCCAGCTGTATCGTGGGTGGAGTGTTGACTGGTGGTCTGGTGGCACTATTTAACAACCAGCTAATGGCACCACATGGCGGGGTGTTTGTGCTGTTGATACCCAATGCCATCACTCAGCCCATGCTGTATTTGTTGGCGATTGCTGCCGGTAGTATTGTTACTGGTGTGGTGTATGCAGTTGTTAAAAAACGGCAAGAAGCTGCGCCCAGTCTGGAGACTCAACCTGTATAAGCACAGCCTATGTATGCGCTGTACGAGGTATAGGCTGTTTTATACCTGTACTGCTAAAAACCATTGACCTTCGATAAAAAAGCTGGGACTTATCCCAGCTTTTTTTGTGTCTGCCTAAAGTAGCTAAGGGTAGCTAAAAATGCGTTTAATGCGCCATCACATAAGGGCAAACTTATTTAAGCGACGGCAATTGGATGCTGCCATCAATGCAGGTCACCGCTTGACCGCCGACCAAAACTGCCGCTTGCTGAATCTGTAGGCGGATGTGCCCGTCTCGACCCAATACCTGACCTTGGCTAGACTGTATTGTGAGACCATCTGCCCCCTCTTCTTCTGCATAATCAAAGACCGCATGGTGTCTCATAAATGCTGCCACACTGCCATTGCCACTACCGCAAACGGGGTCTTCATTGATGCCTGATATTTTGATACTTTTATTTTGGTACTTTTAAAGGTTTTAGTTTTTTTAATTTTGCGATTTGATGGCGGTTTGATGCGCGTTCCACGTATCTATCACGGCACTGGGATGGCTGTCTTCATTGACCAGAATTTGCGGAAGCTTGAGTTCTTTTTTGGTTTTTAGCATAAACTTGGTCATGCCAATTGCCATCAAGCTATTATTTACAAAAAAATGGTGCTGAAAATACAGATATTTTTTATCCCACCCTTCTAGCTGACTTTTTACCGTGAGCTTTTCTAAAAAACGCACTTCTTTTAAATAGACCATCTCTTGCATGGAGATAATCCAGAACAGATTGGGTATGCCTTTGTGATGACAGCATTCGACTATCCATTTGGTGATGTTCAGCTCAATAAAAGACAGATAGCGATAGTTTGGCAAATGATCACGCCAGCCCATGTCATGTGGCAAAACCCGATAGCTGCGAGAGATGGGCGAAAACAATTGCTCATGGTTAAGCTGAATGCTTTGCGATGGTGATGCGGCTGACTCAGTTGTTGATGACTGGGTGTGCTTTAGCTGCTGTTTTAAGAGTGCCATCATGATAAAAAAACGGATAAGCATGTTCATGTGCTGAGGTGGTCCTTGTCATGTTTTTGGTTATTTTTATAAAGTATAAAAGAAAAAGACTGCCGAAGCAGTCTTTTAGGCTGATGATAAAATCTAGGGCGTATCATCAATTAGCCCATGAAATCATTTAGCGGTCTTAAACTGGCTAAATCTTGCCAAACAGCGTCAAAAATCTTGTGAATATACCGATATTCTCTGCAATTTTTTCCTTATTTGGCGACGATTTATCTCACTTTAAGCCTCGCTATCTAAATGATGACACGCCCTAGTTCAAGACTCAATACGGCAATGAGGCCACAGTAAGTGAATAACTGTTAGTGACCCGTACCGTTGATGCTACGCACCATTTCTTCAACCATCTTCTTAGCATCTCCAAATATCATCATGGTTTTGTCCATATAAAATAAGCTGTTGTCCAAACCTGCGTAGCCTGTACTCATTGAACGTTTGATAACCATCACGGTTTGTGCCTTGGTCACCTCAAGGATGGGCATGCCAAATATCGGTGAGGCTGGGTCTTCTTTGGCAGATGGATTGACCACGTCATTTGCACCAATCACCAACACCACATCAGTACTGGCAAAGTCTGAATTAATCTCATCCATTTCTAAAATATCATCATAAGGTACGTCTGCTTCGGCAAGTAACACGTTCATGTGTCCTGGCATACGCCCTGCGACAGGGTGAATCGCAAAGCGAACATTGACGCCTTCATCTTTTAATAGCGCGTACATTTCTTTAACCGCATTCTGCGCGCGGCCTTGAGCCATACCGTAGCCTGGTACGATAATCACATCACTGGCATTGGCCATTAAGAAACCTGCATCTTCTGCTGAACCAGACTTGTAGGTTTTTGGCGCGCCATCGTCGTCACCAGCAACAGCAGCAGCCGTACCCATACCTCCAAACAAAACATTTAATAAGGAACGGTTCATCGCGCGGCACATGATATACGACAAGATAGCGCCTGATGAGCCAACCAAAGAGCCTGCGATAATCAGCATGGAGTTGCCAAGCGTAAAACCAATACCTGCGGCTGCCCAGCCTGAGAATGAGTTTAACAGCGATACCACAACAGGCATGTCACCGCCACCAATCGGTGCAATCCACATCCAGCCAAAAATTACCGCCAATAGCGTCATGATATAAAATGCGGTCAAAGAATCAGTCGTAAAATACAGAATACCAAAGCCAATCATGGCGACAAATAACAGCCCCTGCACGGGCTTCACCCAGCTGCCAGCCACTGTTTTTGCCCAGCTTTTTGCCGCCAGTTTACCAAAGGCAAATACGGATGCCGAAAAGGTAATCGCGCCAATAAAACAGCCGACGAACAATTCAAGACGCGCTATCGTACTGTGTGCTTGCTCGGTATGTAATACGGTTGCCAAAGCAATCGCAACTGCCGCCAAACCTACAAATGAGTGCATCAGCGCGACGGTCTCTGGCATCTGCGTCATAGCGACGGTCTTGGCTTTCCATAAACCAACTAGCGCACCCAGCACCATGGCACCAATAATCAGCCAAAGTATAGGGCCCTCCGCTAAGAAAAAGGTCGTAATCACCGCAATGGTCATGGCCGCCATACCCAAACGGTTGCCACGGATAGCGGTTTTGGGACTGGATAAGCCGCGTAACGTCAATACGAACAATATCGCACCAACAAGATAAAACCAGTCTGCATTGGCAGCGATGACATTCATAGAATTCATGCGTCGCTCCCAGTGTCGGCTGCTACTTTTTTGGCTTTGGGTTTGAACATAGACAACATGCGCTCCGTGACCGCAAAGCCACCAAAAATATTAATACTGGCTAAAAATACAGCAAAAGCACCCAACAGACTGGTGGCACTAAAATCACTACCATCAATCGTCACGGTTTGTAGCATCGCGCCAACAATCACAATGCTCGATAGCGCATTGGTCACTGCCATTAGCGGCGTATGCAGCGCAGGCGTGACGCCCCACACCACGTAATAGCCCACAAAAATCGCCAGCACAAAAATGGTAAAAATCGCTACAAATGGCGTGCTACTCATGTCTCCAGTGTGCGCTACACCCAAAACGGTCGCTATCATCTGATTCTCCTAAAGTCCCTTTAAAGTTGTCAAACTGTGTTGTCAATGCGTCGCTGCGTCATTAGCGTGGTGCTAGGCGTATCTGCCCTGCATGGGTCACAGCCAATGCCCCTTGGATGTCATCATTCATATCAAGGTATAAGGTCGGTGTTGTTTTGTCACCATCAGACCCCTCGCTCTTAATAAGCGTTGTAATAAAGTTCACTAAGTTATTGGCGTACAAGTCAGAAGCCTGCGCTGCGAGCATAGACGGAATATTCGCCGCCCCTACGATGCGTACGCCTTGCTCGGTTGTGACGGTTTCATTCGCGATACACCCTTCGACATTGCCGCCCGTCGCAGCTGCCATATCAATAATTACAGCCCCTGCTTTCATAGTGTCGAGCGTCGTTTTATGTACCAACCTTGGGGCTTGGCGACCGGGTATTTGCGCGGTCGTAATAACGATGTCCGCCGCACGCAAGGCTTTGTCCACTACGGCCGCTTGGTCTTTGATGTATTGCGCTGAAGGCGTCCATGCATAGCCGCCTGTGGTTTTTGCTTGCTGGGCTTCTTCTTCGCTCATGGGCACATCCAGCCACTTACCGCCCAATGATTCCACTTGTTCTTTGGCCGCAGGGCGTAAATCACTGGCCTCAACGACCGCACCCAAACGCTTGGCTGTGGCAATGGCTTGTAGACCTGCCACACCAACACCCAAAATAACAACTTTGGCGGGTTTGACCGTGCCTGCGGACGTCATAAACATCGGAAAAGGACGCGAGTAGGTATTGGCTGCGAGCAACACGGCTTTGTAGCCTGCAAGATTGGCCTGTGAAGACAGTACATCCATATTCTGAGCACGCGACAAGGTACGTGGCAGTAGCTCCATCGCAAATGCCGAAACCCCTTTTTCTGCATACGTGTTTAGCTGAGTATTGCGATACGGGTCGAGCATACCAATCAGCAGTTGTCCTGAGCGCATGCCTTCTACCAAATTGGCTGACAAATCATCTACCACGGTAATAATATCTGAGGACTTGATGACTTCAGCGCTCGTTGGCACGACGCTGGCACCCGCGTCCTGATAGCTGGTATCGGTATAATAAGCGCCCACACCTGCCCCTGTTTCAACAACCACAGAAAACCCCAGTTTTTGTAATTTTTTGACGGCATCAGGGGTGAGTGCTACGCGATTTTCTAGGGCACTTGCGGCACGGATAACACCTATGTTCATACGCTTTCCTTGTAGTGAGTGAAGGCATCGCACGGATAATGCATAAGACGATATTCAGATTAGGGCGTGTCTTCATTTTAAAAATGGCGATAAAAATGAGATAAGTTGCAGGCAAACAAGAAAAATAGCGCAGACAATATTGAGATATTGACCAGCTGTTTGACACCGTTTGCCGATAATTTAGCCATTTTTAGCCCATTTAGTCATAGACGTTTGAATTGAAGACATGCCCTAGAACTGGAGCGATATTGTTTAGCAAAAGAGCGGTATTCTTTAAAGTTCAGCCCGCATCATTTCGCAAAGGTAGTAACCTCACAAATACTATCAAGTAAATAAATGGAATTATAGTGGCCATCACGAACATTTATTATATAAATAATCCTTGTATTGTCTTGGCTGTGCGCGATACCTTAAAAATAAGTGATAAATTCGGTTTTACATTACTCTTGGTCGTTTTATTGATATATTGACCTGACTTATTTTTAAACCCGTTTTAGCTGATGAGGAATAATCATGTACTTTTTACTCTCCCCTGCAAAATCCTTAAACGAAACGGATGCTGTGCCTGCTGCGGCAACTGAATTTTCGCAGCCTGAGCTGATTGCACCTGCCAGCGAGCTGATGCACGTCTTAAAAGAAAAAGACCCGCTGGACTTGCAAGAATTAATGGGCATTTCAAACGACTTGGCAACCTTAAATGCCGAGCGTAACGCACAGTGGCAAACGCCATTTACCACCGACAATGCCAAGCCTGCGCTGTACTTGTTCGATGGCGATGTATACACAGGCTTGGACGGCTATGCGCTGGACAAAGCCTCAGTCGAGTATGTCAACGCGCACGTGGGCATCCTCTCAGGCTTGTATGGGGTGTTAAAGCCGCTGGACTTAATCCAGCCATATCGCCTAGAGATGGGCACCGCGCTTGAAAATCCTAAGGGCAAAAACCTATACACCTTTTGGGACGACGCCATCACGCAAGTGGTTAACGAGCGCGTACAAGCGGTACAAGGTGATGAGGGCAAACCCGTACTCGTCAATCTGGCATCGAATGAGTATTTTAAAGCGGTAAAAAAGAAAGCGCTGAATGCGGACATAATCACGCCACGATTCGAAGATGAGAAAAATGGTCAATATAAAGTCATTAGTTTTTATGCCAAAAAGGCACGCGGACTGATGGTCAAGTACGCAGCAGACAATAAGCTGACCAGTGCTGAGCAGCTAAAGCAGTTTGACTTGGCGGGCTATTATTATTGTAAAGAGGCGTCTGATGCTAAGACGTGGACGTTTCGCCGTGATGCGGCGGATCAGTAAATCGATACAAAAAACGGCTGATACAGCCATGAGGCATTATTGACGACCCTTTTCAATAGTGCCCCATAGCTAGTCTTTATTTTGCTTTATCTTTCATGGGTTGCCAATCATAAGCGCCATAAAACTCGCGTCGTTTATTTCGCGCGATTGGACAAGATGACACCGATGGTACTGAACGCGATGCCGCCTATCATGATAAGTGATAAAGACTCCTTGAGTATCAGCGCCGCCAATATGGCGGTTAATCCTGGGGATAATGAGCCAAGCAACAAGGTACGCATAGAGCCCAATTGCTTGACCGCATAAGAAAAGGCAAGGGTCGACACCACCCCAACCCCAAGACCTTGTACTAAGACAAACGGGAGCGCGTCATCAAAGGAGACAGAACCCATATTGGTCTTCATCACGCCCGACAAAACCATCACCAAGGTCAGAAAAAAAGAGCTATAAGAGAGTACAATAGCAATCACTATCGGACTCAACGTGGTGCTTTTTAACCCCAGTGTGTAACCCGCCCAAATCAGGCTTGCCGTCAATAATAATCCCACACCATACAGCAGACTACTGGGTATGACCTCTGCCCGCCCACCAATCATCGTCGCGATACCAAAGAGAATAAGCATCAATGCGGCAAATTTTCCGAGCGATATCCGCTGCCGATAAAGAATAAAAGACAGCAAGGCAGCAAAGAAGACGGGCGTCCCTGTCAAAATGGTACCCATGTAAGCTGCTGGTACCGTACTCGCACCAAAAGCCGCCAACAAAAGAAACGGTACGCCGCCAAGTAAAATAAATAGAATATCTGGCAGTCTTATGCTTTTGATGTCTTGCCAATGAGCGCGTACCCAAGGGGTTAACAAAACGAGCGGTATACTAAAGCGAATAAGCATGACATCCGCAATACTAAGAGGCGACGCCCCAACCGCACGCACAGTCAACGCAAATCCTGACCAAATCAATAACACAACACTCATCGCCACATAACCTTTGGCTAGCGGCGACATAATAACTAAAGGATTTCTGCGCGACGAGGGATGAAATATCGTATTCATAATGGTGTCTTATGCGGGTTCACAAAGACCAATTATCGATTAAAATACGCGCTTTTATCTCTATTTATTCATTGCAATTTTTCAGAAACTTGGTGGATAATGCCAATTAAATTAAAATTCTTGGCTGAAAAAACCAAAAGGCAAACTATGGACAAAATTGACCGTCATATCTTAGAAGTGCTTCAAAAAGAAGGGCGCTTATCTACGGCAGAACTGTCCGAACGAATAGGGCTGTCGCCATCTCCTTGTGCAAGGCGCCTAAAGCGCTTGGAGGATGAGGGGTACATAGAAAACTACCAAGCGAACATCAATAAAGCCAAAGCGGGCATTATGCTAAGCTTCTTTGTGGAGGTCCGTCTGAACAATCACCAAGAAGACTCTATTGCCGCTTTCGAAAATGCCCTGTCCAATATGGACGAGGTCATCAATGGGCATGTGGTGTCAGGCTCTTACGATTATTTATTAGAAGTGGTCAGCCCAAATCTCGATGGTTATGAGCGCTTCACTCGTAAGCTGCATAAACTTGCGAGCGTCAAAGACATACACACGCATTTATCGGTAAGAAAGGTCGTCAATAAGACGACTTTACCCATTTTTGTGTAAGACTCTTTTGTACCGACTGGAAGAACAATGTCTCACTTAATAAACGCTAACTACCCTATTTAAGGCGGTACGCTTGACAACAAAAACCCCCGATAAGCGATTGCCTATCGGGGGTTTCGTTTGGCTGATGGGCTCAGCCAGCTTTATAGCAGTATTAGGGGATGATTACATCATACCGCCCATTCCACCCATGCCGCCCATACCACCAGCAGCACCCATACCTGCCATTGCGTCTTCTTTCTCTGGCAAGTCGGTAATCATGGCTTCAGTGGTTAGCATTAGACCTGCTACTGACGCTGCATTCTCTAGCGCTGAACGTGATACTTTGGCTGGGTCAAGGATACCCATCTCTAGCATGTCGCCGTACTCGCCTGATGCGGCGTTGTAGCCGTAGTTGCCACTGCCGTTCTTAACTTCATTTACAACGACTGACGCTTCTTCGCCTGCGTTGGTAACGATTTGACGTAGTGGCGCTTCCATCGCACGACGTAGGATGTTGATACCTGCGTCTTGGTCTTGGTTGTCGCCAGTTAGGTCGGCTAACGCGTTAAGCGCACGTACGAGCGCAACACCACCACCAGGCACGACGCCTTCTTCTACCGCTGCGCGTGTTGCGTGCAAGGCATCGTCAACGCGGTCTTTCTTCTCTTTCATTTCAGTTTCGGTCGCTGCGCCAACTTTGATGACCGCAACACCGCCTGATAGCTTAGCGATACGCTCTTGTAGCTTTTCTTTGTCATAGTCAGAAGTAGATTCTTCTGCTTGACGACGGATAGATTCAACGCGCTCTTCGATGTCAGTTTTGTTGCCCGCGCCATCAACGATAACGGTGTTTTCTTTACCGACCGTGACTTTTTTCGCAGTACCTAGCTGCTCAAGTGTCGCGCTCTCTAGGCTCAGACCAATTTCTTCAGAAATAACCGTACCGCCTGTCAAGGTTGCGATGTCTTGCAGCATGGCTTTACGACGATCGCCAAAACCTGGGGCTTTAACGGCACACGTTTTTAAACCGCCACGCATGTTGTTCACAACCAATGTCGCTAGCGCTTCGTTTTCTACGTCTTCAGCGATGATAAGCAGTGGCTTGCTTTGCTGCATCACTTGCTCTAGTAGTGGCACGATTTCGCGGATGTTGGCAATTTTTTTGTCAACCAATAGGATGAATGGGTTTTCAAATTCAGCAGTTAGGCTGTCTTGCTTGTTAGCAAAGTATGGGCTGATGTAGCCACGGTCAAACTGCATGCCTTCGACCACTTCTAGCGTGTCTTCAAAGCCTGAACCTTCTTCAACTGTGATGACGCCTTGCTTGCCGACTTTTTCCATCGCTTGTGAAATCAGTTCACCGATTTTGGTGTCTGAGTTGGCAGAGATAGAGCCGACTTGAGCGATGGCTTTGGCATCGTTCGCTGGCGTTGATAGCGTGTGGATTTGTTCTACTGCCGCGCGTACTGCTTTGTCGATACCGCGCTTTAGATCCATTGGGTTCATGCCCGCAGCGACTGACTTCATGCCTTCTTGCAAGATGGCTTGTGCCAATACGGTTGCGGTAGTGGTACCGTCACCTGCCACATCGTTGGTGCGGCTGGCAACTTCACGTACCAGTTGCGCGCCCATGTTTTCAAATTTGTTTTCTAGTTCGATTTCTTTGGCAACCGAGACACCATCTTTGGTGATGGTTGGTGCGCCAAATGATTTGTCGATAACCACGTTACGACCTTTAGGGCCTAGGGTCACACGTACCGCGTTTGCGAGTACGTTTACGCCGTCCATCATTTGTTTGCGTGCGTCAATACCAAATTTTACATCTTTTGCCATGTTAAATTACTCCAAGAATCATTGATTATATAAAGGGAATGCGTGTTTTGGGTGCGCCTTTATGCTTCTAATACACCCAGCACGTCTGCTTCTTTCATGATTAATAATTCTTCACCGTCAACTTTCACTGTTTGACCTGCATATTGACCAAACAATACGGTATCGCCAACATTTACGTCTAGGGCGCGGACCTCACCGTTTTCACGGATTTGGCCATTGCCTACAGCCAAGACTTCACCTTGAGAGGGTTTTTCTTGGGCTGAACCTGGCAATAAAATGCCACCAGCAGTTTTTTGCTCTTCTTCTACGCGGCGAACAACAATACGGTCATGTAAAGGACGAATGTTCATCTGTATGACTCCAAAAATCAGTCGTTGATTGTGAAATTATTTAAGTTAGGGGGCTTGATTTTCTCATCAAGCTTGTTGCCAATAGTGGGGGCTTAGGCATTTTGCTTCAAGTGTTACGCCCATATTTTTGGCAAAAAACTTGCGCCTATGAGGCGTTTGTTTGTGCACTATGTCTTACTCACTTTAAAAAACAAAGCACTGTGCTAACAGCCATGACATATAGCGTAAGCAAGAATAATCATGCGCTAGCAAAGCTATTCATGTGATTTTGTAGCAATAGAGGCAACAAAAACCACACAGCGCCGCAAGGCGGTAGGCTTGAAAGTGTAACAAAGTATGACCACTATATAGGGCACATTCATCCCTCTTTTTTATCACATCATAAGGATTGATTATGACAAGAAACACATCAGCGCGGGTCAATCTTGCGACAAAAACATGGGTAAAATCATGCCTTACAGGTATGAGCATCGCGGCTATCGGGGTCGCAAGCATTGCCGCACCCAGCATCGCCAGTGCCAAGACCATTGAGCCGAGCAGTGCCACCTATAATTTTACGGTTGAGAATAAATATAAAGGCACCGCAACGCGCACGCTTAGCCACTCAGGTAATGATTGGCAATATAATGTCAAAGCGCGTGTGGCAGGCGTGGCCAGTGCCTCGCAAAACAGCAGCTTTAGCATCACTGGTAATCAAGTGCGTCCAGCCAAAGCCAGCACAACTTATAAGTTATTTGGTATCGGCAACACGCACAACCTGAGCTTTAACAACAGCAAAAAACAAGTCGTCAGCAGCTATAAAGGCGATACCAATACCCTATCGATGCCGCAGCAAGCGTTTGATGACTTGAGTCTAGAGGCGCAAATCCGCCAAGAACTGTTAAATGGTAAATTCTCAGGCAATTATTATCTGGCCAAAAAAGACAAAGTCGAAAAGACGCCATTTAAAAAGTCAGGCGCAACCAAAATCACCGTGCCTGCAGGCACTTTTGATACCGTACGTGTCGACCGCGTCCACGATGACAGCAGCCGCAGTACCAGCTTTTGGCTCGCGCCCAGTCTTGACTATTTGCCTGTAAAAGTCATGCAAGTCAATGACGGCAAAAAAATGGATTTAGAATTGACCAAGGTGAATTAAACCAACCTCGTATCTGTGTTTAAAATTTATGGACAAAAAAAGCGGTCTCGCTCATGAGGCCGCTTTTTTTATGTCAGGTCAGTGCTTTGCCCGTGCTGCTATATCTTTTCTTATTAACGGTTTAATAGCGCGGTGTACGTGGTTTTTTGACCACTTTATTCATCGAAGGTAAGCGTTTTAACAGCACAAACAGACCACCATTAATCAATAATAATAAAACAAAATCAACAATATAAATGGCCAGCTCCGCCATGTCGCTGCCATACACACGGATAAACAACACCACGCCGCTTGCGCCTAAATAAATCAGCGTCAGCATACTGCCGAGCAATAGCGCATAAGGCGAGCGCGCGCGCCACATCCAGGGCGTGAAGATAAACGCGGGCAATAGCCACAGCCCCTGCCACACCATACCACCGATAATATCAGGGTGATTGGCATTGATTGTATTAATGAGTATAGGTAAGCCCAGCAGCCGATACACAAGCCACGTCAGCCATAATGTGCGCAACCATGGGGTAATGCGCGTGACTGCAGCGGCGTGCTGTTCGTCAGGAGTTTGAGCGGGGCGAGAGGTCTCAGACATGGGCATATCTACAGCATAGAGGATTAAATAAGCGGGCAGCTTAGCCCTTCCAGTTGGCTTGTGCAAGCGCTTCGGCACTAATAGCGAGGCGGCGACCCTGCGCAATCGCCAGCTCAAGCTCGTCATCACAAATCGGCTGGTCATGTAACATACCACTGATATGGCTGGCACCATAGGGCGAGCCGCCACGTACCGTACGTTTTAGCGCAGGCTCAGAATATGGTAGCCCAATCATCATCATGCCATGATGTATCAGCGGCATCATCATGCTAAGCAGTGTGGTTTCTTGGCCACCATGGGTCGAGCCTGACGTTGTAAAAACACACGCTGGCTTGTTTTGAAGATTACCACCCAACCAAAGCGTTACGGTGTTATCCAAAAAGTACTTTAAAGGCGCGGCCATATTGCCAAAATGTGTGGGGCTACCCAGTGCAAGACCCATACAATCCTTTAGGTCATCCATCGTACAATAGCGGTCATTGGTATCATCTACATCCGCCTCTGCTCCCGAAGCTTCTGCAGCGACGCTTGCCCGTGATATTTCAGGCACTGTACGCACGCGGGCTGCCATTCCTGTTGATTCAATACCTTTAGCAATAGCATACGCCATTGATTGGGTAACGCCATGATTGGAATAATATAAAACCAGCACATAAGGTGATGTCTGATTCATGCAACGCTATCCTTTATTTTAAGTACGATCCATACCCAGTGGGTACGATGACTGTGTCTACAACACTTCACTGTAACCTGCTCAAAGAGCAGACCAATGGGTCGGTCTATTATGCCTCAGTTGTTGGGTTTCTAGCAAACCATGCCCGCCCTGCAATTTGACACAAATCAAAAGCAGATGTTGATAAACGATATTTGTTACACTGTTTCTTGATAATGACTTGTACCTATTTATTTTTGTATTAAAAGACGCTTATGGATAATTTGCTCACAAAAGTACCTTTTACCAACAAGCGTTGGTTTCAGTTTTTACGCTTTTTAACGCGTCATTTTATTGAAGACAACTGCTCGCAAAAAGCCGCTTCATTAACCTACACAACCATGCTCTCAATCGTGCCGATATTGACGGTACTGCTGATGATACTATCCTCTGTACCTGCGCTGTCCTTAGTACGCGCTCAGATATATGAGGTGATTTATAGCAATTTACTGCCGCAGTCGAGCTTACAGGTCAGCCAATACATCAATAATTTTGCCGAAAAGTCCTCTAATCTCACGGTTATTGGTGTCATGATTCTCTTTGTGACTACGATTTTGACGCTCACGACTATTGAGCGCGCCTTTAACCAAATATGGCGGGTCGAAGACCGTTCAGGCGGCTTTAAAAGTATCTTACGCTATTGGACGATTGTGACACTAGGTCCATTGATTTTGGGAACCGCTTTTATTGCTTCGAGCACCATTCAAAGTTTAAGTTTTTTGAATCAACAAGTCGCAGGCTACGGTATTGATTGGTCATTTTGGATTCAGGTGGCATCGCTCACAGTGACGACGGGCGGCTTTATTGGGATGTATTGGTTTATCCCAAAAGCGCAAGTGCCGCTTAAAAATGCAGCGATTGCAGGACTCATTGTGGCGCTGGTATTTGAGCTGCTCAAACATATCTTTGGGACGGTGATTAGCAACTTTACCAGTTATGAGGCAATTTACGGCGCGTTTGCAGCGCTGCCTGTGTTTTTAATATGGCTGTTTTTGTCGTGGAATTTGATTTTATTGGGTGTAGAGATTAGTTACACCTTAACTATTTTTGCAACCGAAGAAGTCTATCCGCGCCATCCTTTGTTGAGTCTGCTTGATATGCTTAATTTGGCCTATAGCGAACATCAAAACGGCAACAGCGTCACTGAACAAGAGCTGCGTAATGTGCTTGGGCGTAAAGAGTTGCCTAAATGGTATACCTATATTAACTACCTTAAAGACAGCAATCTAATCACAGTGACTGATGATAATGCGTACGTACTCAAAAAAGATCTCAACCGCATGACGTTATGGGAATTTTATCGCACGCTGCCCTATCCGCTACCTATAAAAGACGAACTGGATGAGATGAAAAGTGAGCATCAGGCACCATGGCTGGGTCTGTTAGTACGCCGCTTTATCCATACCGAAACTTATGCCAAAGAGCAGCTCGATCTGCCGCTCGCGCACATTTTTAGGCACAATCATCCGCGTAAAAAGTCTGACCCTGAAACCGAAAAGCCAAGGCATCATTTTAAGTCTAAAAAATACCAGCCGCATTTTGAGCCAGAGGCCTTTGATAAAGACAGCGATATTGCTGAGGACAACTTTGATAAAGAGGCCATCATTCCGCAGGACAGCGCCGATAATATCATCACTGAGGCAGACAATCCTGCGCTTAAAAAGCGGCGCTGAT
The DNA here is from genome assembly GCF_016464015.1 of Psychrobacter sp. bablab_jr014. Taxonomy (GTDB): domain Bacteria; phylum Pseudomonadota; class Gammaproteobacteria; order Pseudomonadales; family Moraxellaceae; genus Psychrobacter. Next base: position 267,412 of record NZ_JACDXT010000019.1, on the reverse strand, counting down.
AGTAGCTTCAGTCCACTCCCCTTTTATTAACTATTTACCAAAGCCTTATGACTCAGCATGACAGCGGTATGAAAGAGCGCATCAAACAAAGCCCCAAAGCCAGCTTATACTGGTTCAAAAAGTTCGTGCAGCTGTGGTCACTGCAAACGCTGACTGATCTGCCTGATCGCCTGCGAAATCTGTGGCAAAAGTTAATTGGCTCTTATTGGTTTATCCCGACCGCATGTGTGCTGGCAGGTATTTTGCTCGCTCCTCTACTGATTGCTATTGATCATCAATTTGACAGCAAAGCCATTAAAGAGATTGGTATTGCATTTACAGGCAATGACGATACCGCGCGCGCAATCGTTACAAGCATTGCAGGAGCGGTATTGGGCGTTGCAGGCACCACTTTTTCGATTACGATTGCCGTACTGTCAATGGCGTCTTCACAGTTTGGCCCACGCCTACTACGTAACTTTTTGACCGATACCTCCAATCAGTTTGTGCTGGGTGCGTTTATTGGGACATTTAGCTATAGTTTATTGATTTTAAAGTCCATTTATCAAAGCGATGTGGCATCAGGGATTCCTCAGCTAGCCATTACCTTTGCTATTATGATGGCGATTGTGTGTGCGCTGCTGCTGGTTTATTTTGTCCAGCATATGGTGCATTCGATTCAGGCATCGCATGTTATCCAAGGCGCGAGCAATGATGCGATTTCTAATATTCATTATTGGTATCGCACCTACTGCGATACCGAGCATCAGCACCATGTGGCCGAGAGCGAAGATATTGACGACTACTGCTACTGGCATAAAATTCCCATCTATGCGCCTGTATCAGGCTATCTTGAGCAGCTGTATACTGAGTCCTTGGTCACGCTTGCTAAAGATTATGGCGGCGTGATTGAGATGTATACCCATCTTGGCCAGTTTGTGACCGACCGCAACGTGGTGGGACATTTTTATCAGCGTCCTGCCAAACATGCCAGCCATATTGAGCGTACTCGCACGGCACATTTGGGTATTGCGCCGCGTCCCGTTGATTCGGTATTTTGGCAGCGTTTTGCCACTTCCCTACATATTGAGCGCCGCCGCAGTCATTCAAACGATATTGGTTATAGCTTAAGCCAAATGACAGAGATTGCCATTCGTGCGCTCTCACCTGGCATCAATGACCCAAAAACGGCTGTAAACTGCGTACAATCATTGACTGTATGTTTGAGCGTGATGATGCGCCGCCAGCCGCCCAGTCCCTACCATTTTTATATTCCGTCGCGTGACTATGACCAAACGCCTATCGTCGCCAATGAGCCGCGTCCTGCGATTTTGGCTGTGGTGGCACGCAGCCCAACCATTTCTGACTTTATCAGCACCTCACTGGGCGAGATACGTCACTATGCGATGGCCGATTTGATGGTACTCAAAGCCTTGTGTCGAGCGATGGTCGATTTGAACTATGCACGTGTCAACGATGCCCAGCGTCAGAGTCTGCTGCACGAGCTGGGACTGATTGAGCGTGCTGGACGTGATAATTTGGGCTATACCGAGCTGGTGACAGATTTAGAAGCTATGTGTCGACAGGCGAGGCAGTTTATCAATACTAAAGGCTCGCGCCGTGAGAACTTCGTTTACGTCAGTAAATTTGATGCCCATGTCCGTAAGCAGTTGCGTCGCCAGTTCCGCGAGTCTTAGCCTCATGGTGTTTGGTTTCATACCTTTTAGCAGTGTGAGACTTTATTTTGTTAATTCCAGACGGTGTCTTATTTTGTATCGTCGATTATGTGTTAAAGAGTATGCCCATGACTTCTGTATCCAGCCTTACCGTTCTTGATATTTGCGCGGTATTCCTCTCCATCACGGCAGTGCTCGCTTATGTCAATCACCGCTTTATTGGTCTGCCCACCACCATCGGCGTGATGGTCATCTCGATGCTGGTGTCGATTGGCGCAATTTTCTTGGGCTTTTTGGGCTTTGACCAACTGATTGATTACGAGGTCAGCTTGCTCAATCAGCTTGATTTTACCGAGGTGTTGCTCGATGGCATGCTCTCGATGCTGCTGTTTGCAGGCGCGCTGCATATCAATATTGGCGATTTGCGCCGTTATAAACTGCCGATTGGGGTGCTCGCTTGTATCGGTACACTGCTCTCGGCAGTGATTATTGCAGTGGTCTTGTATTATCTGTTGCCTTTACTGGGTTTTGGCTTACCGCTGATTTGGTGCTTATTGTTTGGTGCGCTTATCTCCCCTACCGACCCGATCGCGGTGATGGGCATTTTGCAATCGGCAGGCGCGCCCAAAAGTATTGAAACGGTCATCGCGGGCGAGTCGTTATTCAACGATGGTATTGGCGTGGTGATTTTTGTGTTGCTGCTGGGTATTTTATCCAGCGGCGAGCTGCCTGATGCGAATTACGTGCTGCATACGCTCAGTGTAGAGGCAGGTGGCGGGATTTTATTTGGCGTTGTGCTCGGTGGTATTTTGTATTACTTGTTAAAGAGTATCGATAGCTATCAAGAAGAGGTGCTGCTAACCTTGGCGGGTGTCATCGGCGGCTACGCCCTTGCCAGCTATTGGCATTTATCAGGGCCGCTTGCGATGGTGATGGTCGGACTGATGGTAGGCAATCGCGGGCGGGCGCTCGCCATGAGTGATAAGACGCGCCATTATGTGGATTTGTTTTGGGAGCTGATTGACGAGATATTAAACGCGATTTTGTTTGTGCTGATTGGTCTTGAAGTGGTGATGATCGCGTATTCGGGCAATTTATTTATCGCCGCGGGATTGACCATTATTTTGGCTTTAGTGGCGCGTTTGATTGTTGTTGGTCTTGCCAGCAAAACTTTCCATCAGCAGTTAGAGCTACCCTCGGGCGCATGGAAAGTCTTAACGTGGGGCGGACTGCGCGGCGGTATCTCTGTTGCGCTGGTACTGCAACTGCCGACAGGCGATGAGCGCGATATTTTACTGGCGCTTACTTATGCCGTGGTGGTGTTCTCAATCTTGGTACAAGGATTGAGTATTGGCCGCGTTGCCAAAACCATTCGTCCTGCACAAACCAAACATTTAAACCGCTGAATAGCTGAATATAAAGACCAGCCAAGCCTAAAAAAGGCAAACCAGACATCCAATGCACACAGGCGTTTTTGTCTTGGTTTGCCTTTTACAATTAAAACTTTACCTATTTTTTAATAACACCGCTTTTATTTCAATAATTACAGCAGTCCTTTTTGCTTCATATTGCGATAGACGACAGTGACAACGGTAATATTGAGTAGTAGCACGCCTACTTTAAACCAATCAAACGGATGCGCAATCAAGTAATACAGCTCAATGGGAATAAACACGCCATAGCCAATCACGCAAAACCAATATGCCCATACCTTGTCATGCCACAAACCGTACGCTTCAATAAAGCGCAAGGCGGCATAAGCAAGTATTAAAAACAAAAAATATATCCAGTGGACACTGGCTTGTTCAGCGCTTTTGCTGATGCTCTCAACTTGCGGCGCAAGCAAACTGCCAAAATGCTGCTGCCACGTATGCGCCAGTCTCTCGAGCCCTTTGGTCAAATCGATATGCCACAGCCAAAGCGCACCTGCCGCAGTCAGGGCACCCAGCCCTTTGATAATTTCATAAACCGCGACCGCCTTGACAGATTCACTAGCAACGTGACTGTCATCGGCAGCCAGCGGCGCAGCACTGTCTTTGGCCTTGGGCATATTACTCAAAGAAGGTCTCCACCACGCGACCTTGCAATGTTTGCTGATAGAACGGGGTGTTTTTGCCATTAGAATACATGGTGTCTTTATCAACGACCCATGTCAGCTCAGGGTCAACCAAGACCGCGCCGCCAACGTCTGCATAATGCGCTTCGATGCCTGCAATTTTGGCAGGGTTCAGACAGATTTTTTCGACCAACGCTTCTTTGGTCAACACACCATCGCGTACCAATTGACAGCCAAGCGCCATAAAGGTATCGACATTCGAAATGCCTGGTGTACATTCGGCAAATGGCGCTTGCTTGGCGGTGCTGCTTAGCGGCTCATGATGACTACAAATTGCATCAATCGTGCCGTCCTGCAAGCCCTTACGCAGCGCTTGTTGGTCGGTGTTACTGCGTAGCGGTGGCAAGACATACGCCTGCGCGTTGAAGCCTTCTAGGTTGTCATCGGTTAAGAACAGCTGATGCATTGCCACATCACAGGTCACAGGCAGCCCTTTGCCTTTTGCCCAGCGCATCAGCTCGACCGATGATTTGCAGGTCAGTTGGCTAAAGTGCGCGGCTACGCCTGTTTCTTCGACCATCAACAACTGCTTGGATAAGGCGACCGTCTCCGCAATCCACGGAATCCCTTGTAGACCATGATAAGAGGCAATATAGCCTTCGTGCGCCACGCCGTCTTTAGACAGGCTTGGCTCATCGGGATAAAAGAAAACTTTCATGCCAAACGTTGCAGCGTATTCTAGCGTGCGCAAGAGTACCAAATCATTGGCAAACGGACGACGCGCATTCGACACTGCGATACAGCCGCCTTTTTTGAGGCCTGCAATGTTAGAAGGGCACTCGCCCGCCAGCCCAGCGGTCAGGGCACCGATGATATGCAGATAAATACCGCCGTCATCAAAGGCACGCTCACGCAAGCCTTTTAACAATGAGCCGTTTTCTAAAACAGGCTTGGTATCAGGCGGGATAACAACATGCAAAAAACCACCTGCCCGTGCGGCATGGCCTTCAGACGCGAGCGTGCCATGTTGCTCTTGGCCTGGCTCACGCAGACGCGCACACAAATCTACCAGCGGCGGCAATAGCCAGTGGTTGCCATCATGGATATTTTTTTGCTGGTCGTCAGAAAAGTTAGGGGTCTTAAAGTTATCAGGAAGTAGATTGACAAGCGTCGCGCTGGTGCTGTTTGCACGGGTATTATGATTCATGAGCGTTATTACCGTATTGAGTCTAAAAAGAATAAAACAAATCAAGGCGCTGCCGATAGCGTTTGACCAAATACAGCCAACGGGCAGGCAGCTGTCTGCTTAGCGCGCGGCTTGGTGCGCGCGCTGCCCTTCCATCGCTAGCGACAGCACCGCCATACGAATCGCAATGCCGTTATTGACCTGCTTTAGAATGACCGACTGATTACCATCTGCCACGCTAGAGGCAATCTCTACCCCGCGGTTCATCGGTCCTGGGTGCATCACCAGCGCATCAGGCTTGGCAAGGGCGACGCGCTCAGGCGTGATGCCATACTGCTTATAATACTCGCTCGATGACGCCAGTAGCGGTGAGCCAATACGCTCATTTTGGATACGCAGACCCATGATGACATCACAATCTGCAAAGCACTTATCGATATCCTCATAGACCGTCACGCCAAAGCGCTCCATGCCCTTTGGTAACAAGGTACGCGGTGCAATCACGCGAATGTCTTTGACGCCCAGCGTCTGTAATGCGCTGATGTCCGAGCGCGCCACGCGTGAATGCTTGATATCACCCACAATCGCCACTGACAGCTCGCTAAAGGGGCGCGGTGCTTCGCGGTGAATGGTTAACATATCGAGCATGCCCTGAGTGGGATGAGCATGCCAGCCATCGCCGCCATTGATGATGGCAATATCTGGCGTGACTTCGGTTGCCATAAAATGTGCCGCACCCGACGCTGAATGACGCACGACAAAAATATCTGCCGCCATCGCTTGCAAGTTCCACAGCGTATCGCGTAGACTCTCGCCTTTTTTAGTGCTTGAGCGGGCGATGTCGATATTGAGTACATTCGCCCCAAGGCGTTTTTCAGCGACTTCAAACGTGGTGCGTGTCCGCGTCGATGGCTCAAAAAATAGATTCATCACCGTGCAGCCTTCCAGCTCAGGGCGATTAATCAGCTGGCCATTGTCATCAAAAAACGTCTCCGCTTTATGAATAATGGCTTCAAGCTGAGCGCGGCTCATGCCTTCTACGCCCAAAAAGTGCCGAAAGCCACCATCAGCATTGAGCTGCGGGCGACTTAGCGAAGTATCGAGTTTGTTTTGGATGGTATCAGAATCCAGCTTGGCATAATCACTGGGCGAAACAGCAGATATCGAGGTTGGCATAATGGCACGTCTTATAGTTGGTTTATATTGAGTCAATACGAGGATAAGTACGACTTTTTGGCCCTAATTTGCTACACTTTACCGCAATGATATCCGTGACCTCTATCAGCCCTTATTTCACTACCTATAGTAGTGATTGGGTAGGCGCGTACAGCATAATCTTGCACCAAATAGCTATAGTGTAGCTGATTTTATGGTTCGGACAAAGATACCCTGCGCGTATTGGCAGAATTTGTCCTCAATTGCGAGCGACCCAGACCCAGTCCGCAACCCACTTTTTTTATTATAATCGCATTTATTAGGAATTGTTATGACCACCTTGACCCATTACCTAGCGCGCCAAGACGTTGATCCTGCTGTCAGTAGCGTCATCACTACCGTCACTGATATCGGTAAAGATATTGCGGCACTGCTTAAAAAAGGCGCATTGGCAGATATCTTGGGCGAGGCAGGCAACCAAAACGTCCAAGGTGAAGAACAAAAGAAGCTCGATGTGCTTGCCAACGACATGTTGCTTGACGCTTTAGCAAAAAATACCCATTGCGCGGGCGTTGCCTCAGAAGAGCTGGACCATGCAACCCCTGCCAACAATGACGGCGAGCTGCTGGTACTTTTTGACCCACTAGACGGCTCATCAAACATTGATATCAATATGGCGGTCGGAACGATTTTTTCGTTCTTACCGTACGAGCGCCAAGGCGAGCAAATCGAAGACGCGGACTTTTTGCAGCATGGGCACAAGCAGCTGGCGGCAGGTTATTTGTTGTATGGCACCTCGACCATGCTGGCACTGACCATTGATAGCGATGTGGTCATGTTTAGCCTCGACCCAGACAGCGGCGATTATGTGATGGTCAATGAGCGCGTGCAAATTGCCCCAGACACCAGTGAATACGCGATTAATAGCTCAAACTACCGCTATTGGCTTGCCCCAATGCAGCAATATATCGATGAGCTGATTGCTGGTGAAACAGGCGTCCGTGGTCGCGACTTTAATACCCGCTGGGTCGCTGCGATGGTCGGTGATGTACACCGCATTCTATGCCGCGGCGGTCTGTTTACTTACCCGTTTGATACCAAGTACGCGCATAAAGCGGGCAAGCTGCGTCTGATGTACGAAGCCAATCCAATGAGCCTATTGATTGAACGTGCGGGCGGCGGCGCGACCGATGCCACGCAGCGTATCTTAGACATCACCCCGACCGACATTCACCAGCGTGTGCCTGTGGTCTTGGGCAGCAAAAACGAAGTTGATTACGTCAAAAACCTACACCTAGCACATAAAGCGTAATCGTACTTGCTACCTACTGGGCGCTGATGGTCTGTCAGTGCCCAACGTAGCCTTTGCCCGTTTCTCGCCTCTTTTATCTCTCATCAGGACACCGCGCTTTGTTATGACTGCCTACTCTTTTGAGCCGATTCATTCGGATAAAAACCCGACCATCAAGCGTGTCAAAGCGCTATTGACCCAAGCTCGCCAGCGCAAAAAACAACAGCAGACGGTACTTGAAGGCGTCCATCTGATTGATGCCGCGCTGCGTAGCGATTATCCCATTGCGCAAGTGTTGTTGTCTGAGGCCAGCCAAAGCCATCCTGAAGTGCAAATGCTGCTGTCACAGTTGCAAGCTGAGAATGCGCCCATCTTACTGCTCGATGATGCACTGTATCAAAACCTGCGTACGCTGGGCACAGGCGTCGATATCATGGCGGTGATTGACATTCCTGCGCCTCATTTTGCGCCCATCACCAGTGATTGTCTTATCCTCAATGATGTGCAAGACAGCGGCAATGTCGGTACGCTGCTACGCACGGCGGCGGCAGTCGGTATTGATACCGTCATCTGTACGCCGATGACCGCGCAAGTTTGGTCACCAAAGACTTTGCGTGCGGGCATGGGCGCGCAGTTCGCGTTGACGATTTATGAAGATGTGTCTATTGATAGCATTTTGTCTGAAGTCAAAGTCCCCCTTCTTGCCACCAGCTCGCACACCGACACGCTGATTTATCAGCATGATTTGCGTGAGCCATTGGCGTGGGTGATGGGCAATGAGGGGCAAGGCGTGGAGGCCACTTTGCTACATTCAGCGACCCCGATTGCGCTGCCGCAGCCCAATGGGCAAGAGAGTCTTAACGTGGCGATTGCTGGGTCACTATGCTTGTATGAGACGTTGCGCCAACGCAGCTATCGAGAGCTTTCTTCATTTTAAGCACTGATTATTATTGTATTTTTTTAAAAAGAAGCCAATCCGCCGAGTTATAGCGCGACTTTCGCTTCTTTTTTTGTCGCTTCTTTTTTTGTAGGCGTTATAGCGGCCTGTTTCTTTTTATTGAGTTGAATCATTACGACCCCAGCGGTAATCAATACCAGCGCTACTATCTCGAAGGTAGTAATCTCTTCACCGATGAAAGCAGCAATGATAACTGCAACGACTGGCGCAATATACGTCGCACCCGCCGCACGCACTGAGCCAAGTTTATCAATCGTAAAGTAATACAAAATGTACGCAGCGCCAATAGCGCTTGCGCCTAAAGCCTTTATCAAAAAAGAATTGCAGACAGGATTGTTGATACCTGTTAATGATAAGACCTTGACGCTTGAATCCAGTTATTACTTAGTGCGTAAGCGCACCGCCTTACCGCGTCCTAGTGTAGATGCCGTATGGCAGTGGTGTCTTGATCATTTAGTAGACGAAGAGACAACCTAAAGTTTACAAAAAAACGCTCAACACAAAAAAATCCCGCTACCCAACCAGTTATGGTGAGGATAGCGGGATTTGAATGATGCTAATGATTGAATAACGCTTAGCATCAACAGCTGTTATTAACTGTCTTAGATTTTGCTGGTCAACTCAGGCAGTGCCTCGAATAGATCCGCTTCTAAGAAGTAGTCCGCGACGCTGGCAATCGGCGCTTCTGGGTCATTGTTGATCGCGACAATCACCTTAGAGTCTTTCATACCTGCCAAATGCTGAATCGCACCTGAGATACCTGCAGCGATGTACAGTTGTGGCGCGACGATTTTACCCGTCTGACCAACCTGCATATCATTCGGTACAAAGCCCGCATCGACAGCAGCGCGTGATGCACCGATAGCAGCGCCCAGTTTGTCGGCAAGTGGCTCAATGTATTTGGTGAAGTTTTCACCGCTTGCTAGAGCACGACCACCTGACACCACCACTTCTGCCGAAGTCAATTCTGGACGGTCAGATTTTGCCATCTCTTCGCTAACAAAGCTTGATTTGCCTGAGTCTTGGACATTCTCTAGCGTCTCAACCTCTGCACTGCCGCCAGTGGCAGCAACGGCGTCAAAGCTGGTGGTACGTACCGTCACGACGACTTTGTTTTCAGTCGTTTTTACGGTAGCGGTCGCGTTACCTGCATAAATAGGACGCTCAAAGGTCTGTGCGTCGACCACAGCAGTCACATCAGACAGCATACTGACATCTAATAGCGCTGCTACACGTGGCATAAAGTTTTTGCCCGTAGTAGTCGCTGGCGCTACGATATGGCTGTAGTTTGCCGCAAGATCCGCTACAAGTAGCGAGATGTTCTCTGCCATCTGGTGTGCATAGGCGGCATTATCAGCGCGTAGTACGCGGCTGACGCCTTCAATCTGTGCTGCTGCATTTGCTGCTGCTTCGTTGTCGCTACCAGCAACCAATACGTGTACGTCGTCGCCCATTTGCTTTGCTGCAGCAACGGTGCTTAGAGTCGCTTTTTTGATACTGGCATTGTCATGTTCAGCATATACCAAAATTGCCATGATTTTTATCCTTTTGTTATTCGCATTATCGTCTGTTTTTGGTTGAGCATGAGCGCCATTGTTTAGTGTGTGAACAAATGGCTTGTCTCTGCCCTAACCTAATGTTTAGACGTGATTATCCGATTACTTTCGCTTCATTTTTTAGCTTGTCTACCAGTTCATCGACTGAGGCAACTTTAATACCTGCACTGCGCTCAGCAGGTGGCACAACCTTGACGATTTCTTGCTTTGAGGTCATATCAACACCATAGTCCGCTGGGGTTTTTTCGTCCAGTGGCTTTTTCTTGGCTTTCATGATGTTTGGCAATTTGGCAAAGCGTGGCTCGTTCAAACGCAGGTCGGTAGTGATAATGGCTGGCAAGTCTAGTGCTACGGTCTGTAGACCACCATCGATTTCGCGAGTGACGTTGACTTTATCGCCTTCAACGACCACTTCTGAAGCAAACGTACCTTGACCGACACCCATCAACGCTGCCAGCATCTGGCCTGTTTGGTTGTTGTCATCGTCAATCGCTTGCTTGCCCAATAGGACAATCTCAGTGCCTTCTTGCTCAGCGATTTGTTTTAGGATTTTAGCGACTTGTAGTGGCTGCGTTTTGTCTTCAGTAACGACCAATACACCACGATCCGCACCCAAGGCTAGTGCGGTACGGATTTGCTCTTGTGCTTCTTTTGGTCCGATTGACGCGACGATAATTTCGTCAATAATGCCCTTTTCTTTTAGACGCACCGCTTCTTCTACCGCGATTTCATCAAATGGGTTGATAGACATTTTGGTGTTTGACAGGTCTACACCTGACTGGTCAGCCTTGACACGAACCTTTACGTTATAATCAATGACACGCTTGACCGCGACTAATGCTTTCATACGTTCCTCTTTATGAATTGTTGTCAATAAAAAAGTAAACTTGCCACACGATGGGGGACACGTTACTCGAAAAAAAATAGGTGAATAGCAGCAGAATGCCTGTGCTTTATTCTTTTTGCCAATCTATGTATCTTGCGTGAGCCTATATGCAAGGTCAAGATAGCGCCATGAATACTGCGTCACGGATTTATTACCCATAAGGTATTGTGCTTTTTATACAATGTTGAGTTTGCCAAAAATTTGCTATATCAAAACAGCTTTTTATATACACAATTAAGCGCTAAATAAATGCTCTATGCGCAAACGCAGCGTTTAGAGCATAGCACACCATATCTCACTGCTTATCGTCATTATCTTCTTAATGACAAAAAGACACTTTACTGCCATATCTGATAGCGCAATCTGCACACAATAAATCAGTACTAAAAGTTTTTATCTTTCTTATTATTAATTTGTACGCTCTAACGATCTAACAGACAGCCGTATCGTTTCTCGTCACCCTGCAGCGTAATAGGCTGCCCTACAAGCCATATATGGCGCGCCTTATAACGGTATCAGCCATCATCTTACCATCATATATTACGATTACAAGCCAGCGATATTGGTTCTTGACAACGCGTGTCTAATCCAGACTGTTTATATCTTACAAGTATTAGATTTTTAAGACAAAAATAAATAGACCCTCAGTTATGATATATATTCATTCTGCTATTCCAAAAAGTAAAAGACGCATACTTGAGTCATGGTATACGGCTCTTAACTATTTTTTACGCATAAAAAAAGCAGCCATTTAATAGGCTGCTTTTAAATTACAATCTAAACAATATTTTTATAACAAACTAAATCATCTGGCTTGTTGTTAATCTTATCGCAAATAAAAATGGCTGACAGTCAGGCATGTCTATTTAACAGTGAAGATTATAGAGCTTCGATTTGCTCAGCTTGTGGGCCTTTTTTGCCTTCACCTAAGATGAAAGACACTTTTTGACCTTCGGCTAGGGTTTTGAAACCGTTACCTTGGATAGCGCTGTAGTGAGCGAACACATCTTGTCCACCGTTGTCTTGAGCGATAAAACCAAAACCTTTAGCTTCATTAAACCACTTTACAGTGCCTTCAACTTTATCAGACATAAATTTTCCTAACTCTTAAACTATTCGTAACGACTTTGTCGCTACCGATTGATTGATAAATACTTACACAAACCAAGAGCAAATGCCTCAAACAGCATAATAAACTATCTAGTGATACCCTACTATTTTTGTTCTCATTTTCATAAGTACAGCCTTAGTATAGCAGCTTTTATGGACTGGAGAAGACTAAATTCAAAAGTTTTGTAACTTATTGATAGCTTTAAAATGACCGTGCAACTTCACTTATTTATCAAACTTTAAAGCATTCCCGCCCAGCTAAAGTGCGTCAAAGATACCAAACACAGTACAAAAAACATCAGTGCAAAGGACTGACTGTACGCAATATATTTAGGTGGAATCACCAAATCATCAGGAGAGTCAGGAATACCGCGACGTCTGAGCAAGCGCGTGCCATAGACCCAGCCAAACACAGTATAAATGCTATACGCCACAGGCACACTGGTCATGATGGACATACCGTCTTCGGCATAGAGCACCCATAAAGAGACAAAAAACCACGCGGTATCAACCAAAGAGAACGTATGAAAGGTGGTAGACTTGGGCAATGCGCCATCGCTACGCTTTAGCATCTGTCCTTCAATCCATATCAGTACAGCAACTACGGCGCTAAGTACCACATAAATCGTTTGCCCATCGAGCCATTCTGGAATTGATATTTGCACAACGTATAACCTATATCTAAATCTATTCATTGATGGTGATTGTTTATGATTTGCACCATCAGTACCTGTACGCCGCTAGTATGCTTTGAACATAAACAAGACATTTCATCTTGTATCCGTAATACTGCACATCAAGCCGATAGCTATCTATATAAGGTATTTTGTTACGATTTCAAGCCAGCACTGGCGACCGTTTAAGCCATAAAAAACCCATGCTACTGTAAGTAACATGGGTCATGCAAAAGCAATGCTATATCGTTACCTGTAAACAGGTTTTGATATGAGCTTAGTTTTTGTCTTTATCGATGATTTTGTTGCCACCAATCCAAGGCATCATGGCGCGTAGTTTTTCACCAGTTTGCTCAATCGGATGGGCTGCGTTGTTACGACGACGTGCTGTCATTGATGGGTAATTACTCATACCTTCATTGATGAACATCTTCGCGTATTCACCAGATTGAATACGTTTTAGGGCATTGCGCATGGCTTTGCGTGATTCTTCATTGATAACCTCAACGCCAGTCACATACTCGCCGTATTCAGCATTGTTACTGATTGAGTAGTTCATATCAGCGATGCCGCCTTCATACATCAAATCAACAATCAGTTTTAGTTCATGCAAGCACTCAAAGTACGCCATTTCTGGTGCATAGCCTGCTTCAGTTAGGGTTTCAAAGCCCATTTTAACCAATTCTACAGCGCCACCACAAAGAACGGCTTGCTCACCGAATAGGTCGGTTTCAGTTTCATCTTTGAACGTGGTTTCGATAATACCTGAACGGCCGCCACCAACGCCTGCTGCATAAGACAACGCCAACTCTTTGGCTTGACCAGAAGCATCTTGGTAAATAGCGATAAGGTCAGGGATACCGCCGCCTTTAACGAATTCAGAACGTACGGTGTGACCTGGTGCTTTTGGCGCAACCATAATGACGTCAAGATCACTACGTGGTTCAACTTGGTTGTAGTGAATTGCAAAGCCGTGAGCAAACGCTAGGGTCGCACCCTCTTTGATGTTTGGCTCAATCACGTCACTGTAAAGCTGCTTTTGGAATTCATCAGGGGTTAGAATCATAACCACATCAGCAGCCGCGACAGCGTCTTGTACTTCAGCGACTTTTAGACCTGAGTTTTCTGCTTTTTTCCATGAGTTTGAGTTGGCACGTAGACCAACGGTCACATCAACGCCAGAATCTTGTAGGTTTAGCGCGTGTGCGTGACCTTGTGAGCCGTAGCCAATAATCGCAACTTTTTTGCCTTGGATGATAGATAAGTCACAATCTTTATCATAATAAACGTTCATAAATAGCGTCCTTTTTCCTCAATCATGGAGACCATGGGTAGTATGCGCGGCCATATAGGCCCTATTAGCAAATGTCCGCGCTGTGTTTAAATCATTATAGGGTTAAAAACAGGGTCAAAAATATTGTGTTAGATACTCAGTGTTTTTTCACCGCGTGCGATACCAATCACGCCTGAGCGTACCACTTCTAAAATACGGTCGCGACCGATGACGTCGATAAAGCCATCGAGTTTGGCCGTATCGCCAACGATTTGGATGGTGTATAGATTGGCCGTCACATCGACGATTTGTGCGCGGAAAATATCTGCGCTACGCTTCACTTCTTCACGCACACCGCCTGTTGCGCGTACTTTGATGAGCATCAGCTCACGCTCAACATGTACGGTGTTTGATAGGTTAATGACTTTGACCACTTCAATCAGCTTATGCAGCTGTTTGGTAATCTGCTCAATCTTTTCAGGTGAGGTAATGGTTGTCAAAGTCAAACGCGAGATGGTTGGGTCTTCTGTTGGCGCGACGTTGAGCGTCTCAATGTTGTAACCGCGCTGAGAGAACAAACCGACCAATCGTGACAAAGAGCCTGCTTCGTTTTCCATCAATACCGAAATCAGATGCTGTTGCATTAGGTGCGCTCTCCTTTTGATAACCACATATCACGCATGGCTTGTCCTGCGATTTGCATCGGATACACATGCTCGTTACGGTCGACATAAACATCAATAAAGACCAATTTGTCTTTGATTGCCATCGCTTCTGCCAACTGCTCTTCCATTTTTTCTGGGTCGGTAATTTTGATACCCACATGCCCGTAGCTTTCTGCCAATTTAACAAAGTCAGGAAGCGACTGCATATACGACTGCGCGTGACGGCCTTCATACAGCATGTCTTGCCACTGCTTGACCATACCAAGTTGGGCATTGTTAAGGTTCAAAATCTTGACAGGCAAGTCATACTGCAAGCAGGTTGACAGCTCTTGGATATTCATCTGAATAGAGCCTTCGCCTGTGATACACACCACGTCACGCTCTGGGCAAGCAAGTTTTGCAGCCATCGCGTATGGCAAGCCAACACCCATCGTACCTAAGCCACCTGAGTTCAGCCATTGACGCGGTTCATCATAGGTGTAGTATAGCGCCGCAAACATCTGATGTTGACCGACGTCACTGGTGATAATCGCTTTACCATCGGTGATTTTACATAGGGTTTGTACAACGTTTTGTGGTTTGATGCCCTGCTCAGTATTGGTGTCATAGCGCAGACCATGACGCGAGCGCCATTCATCAATCTGTGACCACCAGTCGCTTAAAGCCTGTTCGTCCAGCGTTTTGTCATCGCCAATCATATCGAGCATATCGGTCAGTACTGACTTCACATCGCCAACAATCGGAATATGCGCATTAATGGTTTTTGAAATTGAGGCAGGATCAATGTCAATATGAATAATGGTCGCATTGGGGCAGAATTTTTTGACATTATTGGTAACGCGGTCATCAAAACGTGCGCCAACAGCAAAAATAACATCTGCATGATGCATGGTCATATTGGCTTCATACGTGCCATGCATGCCCAGCATACCCAAAAATTGCTTGTCTGAACCTGGGAATGCGCCCAAACCCATTAAGGTATTGGTCACTGGCAGATTCAAGCGATGTGCAAGGTCAGTCAACTCTTTGTGCGCGTTGCTCCAAATGACGCCGCCACCTGAATACAGTACAGGGCGTTTGGCAGCCAGTAAAGCTTCAACCGCTTTTTTAATCTGACCTGTATGACCTTTAACTGACGGCTGATAGGAGCGTACGAATACTTCTTCTGGGTACTCGTAAACATATTTTTCGTGTGGGGCGGTCATGTCTTTTGGCACATCAATGACTACAGGACCAGGGCGACCTGATTGGGCGATATAGAATGCTTTTTTGACGATAGTAGGAATTTCGCTTGGATGACGTACCTGAAAGCTGTGCTTTACGATAGGGCGTGACACACCGACCATGTCCGTCTCTTGGAACGCATCTTCGCCAATCAAACCGCTTGGCACCTGACCTGCGATGACGACCATCGGTACAGAGTCCATAAAAGCAGTGGCAATAGAGGTCACGGTATTGGTCGCACCAGGGCCTGACGTCGCAAGTACCACCCCTGTTTGTCCTGTCACTCGTGAGTAAGCATCCGCCATATGGCCTGCCGCTTGCTCATGACGTACTAAGACGTGCTCGATGTTGTCTTGTTTAAATAGCGCATCGTAGATATGCAGTACCGCGCCGCCAGGATAGCCAAAGATGTATTTGACACCCTCATCGGTCAGCGATTGCACCAACATCTCTGCGCCAGACATCATCACAGGCTGCGCTGTATTTTCTGCAAGCTTTTGTTGTTTTTTGTCAAAGTTTTTAGCGGCATCACTCGTTTGAGTATGCCCCGTCATGTTCGGACTTTGCGTGGTTTGCGTCACTGTCATCACCTTTTTTTTCGGCATAGATAACGCACGTGGCAGCGCATAACATATGCTGCTGATGTATGTGTCATCTTAATCCATATTAAGAATGTGTGCCCACCATGCCAAAGCGCAGCTGCAAAAAAGCCAGCTTACAGCTCAAACATAGCAATAAAAATGGTCATTTGTGATTAGACAAAAGCAGAATACAGCGACAAGATGAGACTTCATCTGTATGAGACGCTTATCATGGGATATCACCCTATGCCAACATAGCGGGGCTACGGTTAGGCTTTTGAGTCACGTACTCTTTTAAACATTTATAAAAGGACGTTTGACTGCTCCATGATAAGGATATCTTAGTCATTGTAGACCGGTAAGTCCAAAGACGAAACGGTAGCTGGGCGCAATCAACATTAGCACTGTCATCCTGACGCTACCTACGTCACAAAGAAAACCACATCAATCTAAAGGCCGATAAACCATAAGAAGATGTGGGCTTTCAAGTAAAGACATCTGCGCTAGCAGTGTTTTACTGACCAATTAACGACTCTTATATTCACCGCTTTAACATCTGTTGTCAAGAAAAAATTTATGTGATGATTGCCAACTAATGGTTATTAAAAAATATACATTTATTTGTATTTTTTGCTAAAATCGACCATGATTTAATACACATCTTATTGTCTGTTGTGCGTCTGTTTACTTTACAGCCTCACGACAGAGATTATTCGCCTGTTGCTAACAAGGAATGCTGTCATGGGATATCCTACTGTGATAAATATCATAACTCGCCTATCACTGCCATTATTGACCGCTACTCTCTTGCTTGGTACCACCAGTGCCAGCCAAGCCGTACAGGTATATAAGTCTGTGGGCACTTATGGTGAGGTGAAGTACAGTCAATATCCACCACAAAAAAGCAAGAACTATGAAGTCATTGAATTTCGTAGCGATGGTCGCCAAAATGACGCAGGACAAATGGCAGGCAAAACCAATAGCAATCAAGCAGCCGCACCCGATCCAGAGGCTCAGCGTATCGCTGAGCTAGAGGCGCGTATTAAAGAGCAGGACGCCAATGCCAATGCGCAGCGCTGCCAATCACTGCGTAACAACCTAACCAATTTGAACGTCGGCGGTCGCATCTATGAGATGGATGACAATGGCAATCGCCGCTACCTTGATGGACGTGAGATTGAGCTAAAACGCGAGCGCGTACAACAAGCCATCAATCAATATTGCACAGGCGCTTAACCCATACGATAAAAAAGGCTGATACGTGAAGTGTCAGCCTTTTTTATTTTGATATCAGCACACTTTTTTTATTCACATCTCTCTATTCGGTCATCTGTGCCATTAAATGACGAATGCAAGCGGGCATGTCTTGCGCCTGTAAGCCGCGCTGCCCAATTTGCCAAGATGATGGCGATGTATTCGCTAACTCATCTCCTGCCAGCCCATGCAATAAAACGGCCTGCTGTAAGCTACGCTGTGAGGTTTCCAAATCTTGTTGCGCCATCAGTCCTGCATTAAGACCAGAGAGGACATCACCCATCCCAGCACTTGCCAGCCCTGCATTACCCACACCGCAGACATACAGCGTATCTGCTTCTAAAACCAGCGAGCCTGCGCCTTTTAATAGCCAATCGCCGCCATAATGCTGGGCACATTGTTTAATCGCCGCAAAGCGATTGTTTTCAATGTCGTTAACCTCACAATGCAATAATCTTGCCGCCTCGCCACTGTGCGGGGTAAAGCGCACAGAATGCGTTTTTGCATAGTCTTTTAGCGATTGAACAAAATTAGGCGCTGTTTTGTATAGATTTGCCAAATGATACAAGCCGTCAGCGTCAATGACCAGCGTGACATCCTTTGCCATTGCCGCTTGCACATAGGTTTGAAATAAGGTTTCGGCGGCATCATCACGCCCAAGCCCCATACCAATCGCAATGACTTGCGCGGACTTGATAAGCTCACTGACACCATCCGTGTCCTGTATGTCCATCGTCATGGCATCAGGCAAGCTGGTCAATAGTGCAGCGTGAAAGGCATGGTGACACGCCACAGTTATTTTACCTGCTCCTGCTGCCATCGCGGTCGATGCTGCCAATATCGCTGCACCGCCCATACCTTGAGAGCCATCAACACGATTGCCGCCAATAATGACAACATGCCCATAGCTCCCTTTGTGGCTGTTGTTTTTACGTGGTGAAAAGGGCTGCACAGTATGCGTTAACCATGCACTTGCGGTCATACTGCCATGCGGTATCAGCGGTATGTCTTCTACCCTACCGATATAATCGAGCGCATCTTTGGTATGTAGCCCTTGTTTACGCGCCACCAAACACAAGGTCACATCAGCTTGAATGGCAGTTTCGTCAAAGACTTGTCCTGTACTTGCCACCACGCCGCTTGGCACATCAATAGCGACTGCCAGCGCTTGATACCTTTTGCTAAGACGATTAAAAGCATTAATGGCGCTAGCATCGGCTTCACGCGGCGCACGGTCAAACCCAATACCAAACAGCGCATCGACATACACTGCCGCATCCAAATCCTTATCAGCAGACGCTTTTGCATCAAGGATATGATAATGATCATACTCCTGACGCGCCAAACGCTGTGCCTTTTGCGCATCTGTAAGGTCTTGCTTATCCATGCGACGTGTATCGGAATTGCGAATATCTTTGTCATCAAGTAGATTGTCTCGTCCTACGACGACGGTAGTGACTTGCCAGCCCAGCTGATGTAAATAGTAGCTAACCAGCCAACCGTCGCCGCCATTATTGCCATGACCTACCCAAACGCACGCACGCTTGTCTTGAGGTTTTGGCCGCTCTAGATGTATGATACGCTGCGCGCATTGCCACGCTGCCTGCTGCATTAAGGCAAAACTGTCGTGACCTTGCTCAAACCAAGCGCGCTCTATGTCATATACTTGCTGGGCATTATAAAGGGCTATCATTATTTATTGTCCTATCGTTATTTTGTTATTTAGCAATTACATTCTTTTTGCATTTGAATGTGTCTTAGCCTAACAAAGGCAGCACGCCTATGCTGTAGTGTCTGCATGACGCTTTATTTGGTTTTTGTAGTGCGACAGTGACGCCCAATCTGCCCATCCATCACAAGGACACCTGCCCTGCCATGAGTTTACCCGACACACGCAAAATAGCCACGGTCTCACCAACCACATTTCATGGTGCCGATGATGTCAAGCTGTGGATTAAAGCGCAAGCGCAAGCGCTGGGGTTTTCCGACTGTGGGTTTTTGTCCGTGCACCATCCGCTATTTAAAAAGCAAATCACTCACCTTGAGCGTTGGCTAGAAAAAGGCTATGAAGGCGACTTGAGCTTTATGCATCAGAATCATCATTTGCGTGCCAATCCCGCCGCCTTAGTCGAAGGTGCACGGACGATTATCAGCGTGCGTATGGATTATCTCACGAGTGCGCCCAAGCCACGCACGATTGAAGATGATTTGCGCCCCAATAATGCCATTATCGCCCGTTATGCACGCGGACGCGACTATCACAAAATCATGCGCAGTCGCCTAAAGCAGCTGGCACTAAAGATCGAATCGATGCTGGGTGAGTGGCAGCATCTAAATATTGGTGCAGAGGACGATTTTGTCTTTCGCCCCTTTAGTGACTCTGCGCCTATCTTTGAACGTCCTATCGCCGATGCCGCAGGGCTTGGGTGGACAGGCAAGCATACCTTGCTCATTAATAAACAAGCAGGCTCGTTTTTTGTTTTAGGGGAGCTGTTTACCAGTTTAAACCTGCCCGATGGCGCGCCCGTTAAGGGGCATTGCGGCAGCTGTAGCGCTTGCATTGATATCTGTCCGACCAATGCCATCGTTGCCCCACATGAGCTGGACGCACGCGCCTGTATTTCATATTTAACTATTGAATACAAAGGCAGTATCGATGTGAAGTATCGCCGCGCCATGGGCAATCGTATTTTTGGTTGTGATGACTGCCAGCTGATATGCCCGTGGAATCGCTACGCCAAAATGACAGCGGTAGACGATTTTGCGCCGCGTCATGGGCTCGATAACAGCGACTTATTAACCCTTTGGCGCTGGGATGAAAAGACCTTTTTAAAGTCTACCGAAGGCAGCCCTATTCGGCGTACAGGCTATGTCAGTTTTTTGCGCAATATTTCTATTGCTTTGGGCAATGCGCCTGCCAGTACAGAAATCATCACGGAACTGCAAACACGCACGGGGCAACATGGTGAAATACTCGATGAGCATATTGAGTGGGCAATCAAAGAGCAAAAAGGCAAGATGGCGATGGGCTAAACAAGCATCTCAGCGTATTTCATATCCATTCATTAAAAAGCCCCGCTTATCATAGCGGGGCTTCTTATTTTCATACTGTTTTATAGAGCATATCTACCCGATTATGGCTTAGGAATACGCAGCACTTGACCTGGATAGATTTTATTTGGGTCAGACAGCATTGGTTTGTTGGCTTCAAAGATTTTCATATAGTCATCAGATGAGCCATACACGTCTTGAGCAATCTTCGATAAGCTGTCGCCTGATTTAACCGTGTACATGGTCGATTCTGGCGCATCTTCTTCGATGTCAATACTGTCAATCACTTTAGCGACATTTTGCACGTTACCGATGGCGATAATGGCCTTTTCGCGGTCAGCTTGTGTTTTTGCAACGCCGCTGATTTCTGCAGTATCGGTCGTACCGTTATATTTGACTTTTAAGTTACTGATATTCAAATGCTGCTGCTGGATACGGCGCAGTAAGATATTAGCAACCGATTGTGCTGAAGGCTCAGTTTCTTTAACAGGCGTGCTGGCGTCAGCTTTGGTTTCTTTCTGCGCCTGATGTTTTTCATCATCACGATTGAAAATTTTGTCGCCCATGTCTTTAGCAAAACTAAAAATACCCATATTAATTTTCCTTAAACTATTATTGTCATATTTCTATTTTGGTGTATTCACTTATGAGGAGGTTTATATCTTTGAGCTGAATATATCCAAAATGATTTTTTGTTATTCATCATCACTGATGGTCGTGTCGTAACACGTTGAATATGAGTATAACGAAGGCGTTTTATTTTTATAGTAAAGGTATGTTGAGTAATGTAAAAGGCATGTAGCATTGTAAAAGTGAGTACAAATGACAGATATAAAAAAACCGCCTATTAAAAATAGACGGCCTGTATCGACTAAGCGGCTATGAATTATAGCTGAGCTTGTACGTAGTCGATAGCTTTTTGCACGGTAGTTAGCTCTGCTGAATCTTCGTCAGGGATAGTGATGCCAAAGTCACTTTCGAATGACATTACTAGCTCAACTAGGTCAAGAGAGTCAGCGCCTAGGTCTTCCATGAAAGAAGCATCGTTGCTGATGTCTTCAACGTTCATGCCAAGCTGTTCAGCAACTGCAGATTTTACGCGTAATTCGATATCGTTACTCATGGGAAAAACTCCTCGTTAGTATCAGTATATTAAAAATCCAAACAGGGGACTTTTGATTAATGATAATGGGTGATGTCTACTATAGTGTGCGCTTTATACACTAACGCATCACTATTGCTTCATGACGTTTATGTTCCAAAACAACGCCACAGCGGTATCTTGGAACAAATTTGATGGGCATTATAACACTATTAAATACAGTTTACACTCGTTCACAAAAAGATTTATTGTTTCCTTGTGAGCAATCATTGCTACGGCGTATCGTAACACGTCAATAGACGTATTACATGTACATACCGCCATTTACTGGCAATACGCAGCCTGTGATGTAGCTGGCTTCGTCACTGGCTAAGAATGACACGGCAGCAGCGATGTCTTCTGGCTGACCTAAGCGCCCTACTGGCACAGCGTCTAGCATAGAGTTTAGTAGGCGCTCATCCATCTCATCGGTCATGTCGGTCTCAATCAGACCAGGGGCGACACAGTTGATGGTGATCTGACGTGAGCCAAGCTCGCGAGCTAGCGTACGGCTAAAGCCCTCTACACCAGCTTTGGTCGAAGCATAGTTTGCCTGACCTGCGTTGCCCATCTGTGCAACCACAGAGCTGATGTTGATGATACGACCACGGCGCGCTTTCATCATACCGCGGATGGCGCGTTTGCTCATGCGATATACTGACGATAGATTGGTGTTGATCACACTGTCCCAATCATCATCTTTCATACGCATCAGCAGACCGTCTTTAGTGATACCTGCATTGTTTACGAGTACTTGTACTGCACCATAGACGCTTTCAATCTCTTCAAACAGCTTTTCAATCTGAGCAGGGTCTCTAACGTCTAGTACGCGACCAATACCGCCTGAATCATGTAAGTAATCATTGATAAGTTCCGCACCTTTTTCAGTGGTCGCTGTACCAATAACAAAGTGGCCTTCTTTCGCGAAACGCTTGGCCACTGCTTTACCGATACCACGGCTGGCACCTGTTACTAGGGTGATGGTTCTACTCACAATAAAATCTCCATTAATTTTTCTAGCCGTGCAGGCTTATCAACAGGATAGCCAACGATAGGATTGGCTTGACGCTTTGCTAAATTGCTCAGCACAATACCACTACCACACTCTATCAATAGATTGACCTGCTTATCTGCGAGCTCTTGCATGGTCTGTGACCATAGAACAGGCTCACTTAATTGCTCTGTTAGGGCTTGTTTAATACCTTGAATATTGGTTTCAACACGCGCATAACGGTTTTGAATGACAGGAATGCTCGCTTGTTCAAATTTAATTTCAGACAATAGCTTTGCTAATGCTTCTGTTGCAGGCTGCATTAACGCACAATGTGATGGCACGCTAACTTTTAGCATAATGGCTTTTTTGCCTGCATTTTGCACTTCATCAACAACCGCAGTGACCCCAACAGCATTACCCGAAATAACCACTTGTCCTGGGCTGTTAAAGTTAGCCGCACCGACAATCGCACCTTCAACGTGCTCAGTGGTTTGCTCGCATAGGGTCTGAACGCGCTGGTCTTCTAAACCTAAAATTGCAGCCATTGCAGTATCAATGCCAGTGACTGCTTCTTGCATCAGCTGACCACGCGCATGTACTAAGCGCACCGCATCTGCAAACTCAATCACGCCTGCTGCACATAATGCACTATACTCACCCAGTGAG
Organism: Psychrobacter sp. bablab_jr014; assembly: GCF_016464015.1. GTDB lineage: Bacteria > Pseudomonadota > Gammaproteobacteria > Pseudomonadales > Moraxellaceae > Psychrobacter. The sequence continues at coordinate 244,036 of NZ_JACDXT010000019.1, read as the reverse complement.
TGACCAGCCATATAGCAAGGCTTTTGTGGTAGTTTATCTTCTAGAATACGCCAAATAGCAATACTGGCTGTTAACAACGCAGGCTGTGTATACTGTGTCTGGTTCAGCTTGTCTTCGTCTTGACAGATTGCCCATAAGTCCTCGCCCAATGCGGCGCTAGCCTCGGCAAACGTGTCATGAATTTGTGGATACTGCTCAGCAAGTTCACTGGTCATACCGACCACTTGCGAGCCTTGTCCTGGAAAGATAACCGCGATACGTGGTGGCTGCGTTGATGCTGTATCAGGTGCAGATGCCATAGCCCATATTCCTTAAATAATAACCGATATTGAATCATAAGACCTAAATATCGTCGAGATAAAAAGTAAATGACGGTAGGTAGACTATACACTGAGCAGCTGCATTATCATAGCGCTGTTAATAAGAGTGGATATAAATTTGCAACACCAATCATTATCAGCGGTCAATAATTTATGACAAGCAGTATCTCAAGCGAAAATTACACATAACAAAAAGCCAAGTTATCTGGCCATCTTATGGAGGATAGCAAAATAACTTGGCTCTTGTTAATCAGTGTCTAATGTCCGATATGAAAGTCTCACTGTCGCAATCTGGGTTGCCATAAACAGAGTACTTCCACTATCGTACAGTCAATCACTTACGCGTCTTGACTGACTTTGAACAACTGACGACCACGGTAAAAACCGTCTTTGGTCATGTGGTGACGACGATGCTTTTCACCAGTGGTAGCATCAACGCTTAGCTCAGCCACAGTCATGTGGTGGTGTGAACGACGCATGTCACGACGAGAACGGCTTTTGCGACTTTTTTGAACAGCCATGATATAGCTCCTATACTTAAAAGGGTAAGCTTAAAATTCAGCTTTAATCGATACTGACACAGGCTATGGAATCACAACAACCTAAGTCTTTTGCATCATTGAATGAATCAGGTCTGCTACTGCCATAAAACCAAAGATAAGAACAAAGTATCATAGATGATTTGCTCTGTATCGGTGATATATCAAATAGCTTGTTGCCAGAATGCAATAAACCCAGCATTATACGCATCTTTAAAACATTAATAAAGCCCCATTTTGCCGCAAATGCAAAATCTAAAAGCTTTGAAAGTTTAAGACAATTTTCCTTTTAGAGCAGCCAAAGCGGCAAAAGGATTTTCAGCTTCTTCTTCTTCAATCTCACCCACTTGTTCAACAGCCATTTCACAATCTTCGTGCTTAGGCGACATGGGTACTTTGAGTAAAATTTCATCTTCAATCAATGATTTAAATGGCAATAGACGCTCGGAGGCTTGCTGTATTACTACCTCATCAAGCAATAGATAATCTTGTTCTTCATCAAGAAGGCGCGTCTGGCTGTCGTCATCCAATAATGCAATATTGTATTCGTCACTAATATCGACAGCAACAGGTTGTAAACAACGTTGACAGGTGAGCCATACGATCCCTTCAAGAGTAAATCCCAAATGCAACACATTGCTTTCGCGATACAAATTGGCCTGCAGTTGAATGGCTGGCTGCTCATGCTCTAAAGTTAACAAGGCAGCAAGGCGCTCAAAGATATTGGGAGTAACGACACCAGCCCAGTCAAAGCCATTGTCCGCCCACTTATCTAGCACAATACTTTCAGGCAAAGTCTTGGCGTCATTTTGCTTATTATCAGTTACGTGTTCGCTCTTTAGCGTAGTGCTCATATACGGTCTCATCAGTTAAAACAATGTATAATATTACTCGTCATACTAACGGAAAGCCCTATTTGACGCCAGCGCTAGTATGTTACTATTTTCGCCTTTGTCTAGACTCGTTTTACGATAAAGTAGCCGATTACATCGTTATACCCAGGCTTATTTTAGGATGACTATGCAACAATCCAAGATTTCTTTTGATTCACTATTGTCATCTTCGCGTCGTACGTTATTGCGCCAAACGCTCGGTGAGAGTGTCGTTATCGACGATACATTAACAAGCGCGCTTTCTACATTCAAAAGTCGCTGGCAGTCACTGAAAGCGGCGTCTACCGATAATTGGGTTGATACAGCAATGTCTCAAAAGGCACACGAGGACGCACAAGTTGATTGGCTGATTGAGCTGTTTGATTGCACGTTTTCACGCTACCGTACGCATCTGGTACGCAGTGCAGGCGAACCTGAATATTTTCCTGCCACAAACACCACACCTGCGCGCATTGCGTTTGCCCATGGTTTCTTTGCTAGTGCATTACATGAGATAAGTCACTGGTGTGTTGCCGGTGCGCACAGACGCACTCTGCCCGACTTTGGTTATTGGTATGCCCCCGATGGACGCACCCAAACCCAGCAAGCAGCTTTTGAGCAAGTAGAGATTAAACCGCAAGCTATAGAATGCTTACTGACACTTGCCTGTGGCAGAAAATTTTCGGTTTCTCAGGACAACTTGTTCGCCAACTTCGATACCAGCAAAAGTACTTTTGCCCAAGACGTCTATAACCAAGTTGAAGATTATTTAGATACCCCGCACCATCTACCTAGAGATGCGCGTACTTTACTTTGGGTGTTATTAACGGTTTGTTGGTCCGAGCCGCTAGCTGTTTAAACATTTAAACGAGATACACAATCGCTAACAAGTCCCTAAACAACTTAAAATCTTTCTTTAATTGTCACTTGAACACACTATTTTTGCGGTAAAAGCGCGGGCTATACTAAAAAACAAGCTAACAATAACTTATAAACATATCGAGGTTGTATGCAAACATTATATATTCATCCTGACAATCCGCAGCCAAGACTCATCGAGCAGGCAGCGAAAATGCTTAAAGAAGACAAACTTATTGTCTACCCAACCGATACCAGTTACGCTTTTGGTTGTCGCTTAGGTGCAAAAGCAGCACTGGATAAGTTAAAACACATTCGGGAACTGGACGATAAACATCAATTTACCTTGCTGTGTCGCGACTTGAGTGAAATTGCCACTTATGCCACCGTAGATAATCTCCAGTTTAAACAATTAAAAGCGCATACACCTGCGCCCATTACGTTTATTTTAAATGCCACAAAGGACGTCCCCAAAAAATTGGCTCATCCTAAGAAAAAAACTATCGGTATTCGAGTGCCCAGCAATCCCATTGCGCAAGCATTACTTACTGCTATGGATGAACCTATCTTAACCAGTTCATTACTCATGCCCGATGATGAGCGCGTATTAGACGACCCATTTGATATTGAAGAGCTACTGGGCAATCAAATTGATGGATTAATCAATGCAGGTATTAAGACCACGCTGCTAACCACCATTGTTGATATGACACAAGGCAATCCAGAAGTTATCCGCCAAGGCGCAGCAGATGTAGAAAGCTTGTTACTTTAAAATCAACTACTGCATTTGTTCCTAACACTTCAGTTTTACAAAAACAGCAGACATAAAAAAAAGCTCCAACGAATTGGAGCTTTTTCTATTGCTACAGTTGAGATTAGTCGCGATCAACCAATTCAACATAAGCCATAGGGGCATTATCACCGTCACGGTAGCCGCACTTGATGATACGCAAGTAGCCACCTGGACGATCCTGATAACGAGGACCTAGGGTGCTAAACAATTTGCCTACCATTGGTTTGCTACGCATACGGCTGAAAGCCAAACGACGGTTAGCAACACTGTCTTCTTTAGCCAAAGTGATTAGCGGCTCAGCAACACGACGCAATTCTTTAGCTTTTGGCAATGTAGTTTTGATCAGTTCATGCTCAAACAGTGAGTTGGTCATGTTCTGGAACATTGCCTTACGATGACTGCTGGTACGACCCAGCTTGACTCCACTCTTACGATGGCGCATGGTCAATTATCCTTAAAGTTTAACGGCTACGATAAGAAAAGCGATCATCAACACGTAAATCAGCTGGCGGCCAGTTGTCAAGGCGCATTCCAAGCTCTAGATCTTTAGATGCAAGTACATCTTTGATTTCTGTTAATGATTTCTTACCAAGATTTGGGGTTTTAAGCAGTTCAGTCTCTGAACGTTGAACCAAATCACCGATATAGTAAATGTTTTCAGCTTTTAAACAGTTGGCTGAGCGAACCGTTAGTTCAAGATCGTCTACAGGGCGTAACAGCACTGGATCGACCTCTTCTTTTTCTTTCACAGGCTCAGGCGCTTCTTCAGCTTCTAGGTCAACAAAGATAGAAATCTGTTGCTGTAAAATAGTCGCTGCTTTACGAATTGCCTCTTCTGGATCGATCGTGCCGTTCGTCTCAAGCTCAACAATAAGACGGTCAAGGTCAGTACGCTGTTCAACACGAGCGTTTTCAACTTGATAGGCAACACGCAATACAGGGCTAAAGCTTGCATCAAGCTTTAAGCGACCAATTGCTTTTGTGTCACCATCTTCACGGCGCTGGTTTGCTGGCTCATAGCCACGACCCATAACCACGCGCAGACGCATCTTAAGATGCCCACGTTCACTCAATGTACCTAGTACCAAATCTGGATTGGCAATATCAACATTATGTGGCAGTGTGATGTCTGCAGCAGTGATGGTGCCTGGACCTTGCTTGTCCAAGGTCAAGAATACTTCATTTTGGTCATGAAGTGTAATTGCTAAGCCTTTTAAATTAAGCAGCAAATCAAGTACATCTTCTTGCAAGCCTTCAAGGGTTGAGTATTCATGGTCAACACCATCAATCTCAGCTTCAATCACAGCTGCACCGGGTAATGAAGATAGTAAAATACGGCGTAAGGCATTCCCTAAGGTATGCCCAAAGCCGCGTTCTAACGGTTCGAGCGTGACTTTCGCAATCGTTTCGTTAACCGTGTCCACATTAATGGCGTTCGGCGTTAGAAACTCAGTTGCATTTAGCATCATGATGTCACCTCGAATTATTTAACTGGTTTAATGAACGTTCGTTACTTAACGTTATTACTTAGAGTACAGCTCAACGATCAAGCTTTCGTTGATTTCAGCAGGCAGATCAATGCGATCAGGTGCTTGTTTAAAAGTACCTTGTAGTTTGCTGTGGTCAACATCTAGCCACTCTGGAATACCACGTTGCGTTGCAAGTTCTACAGCGTTTTTGATACGTAGTTGTTCACGAGATTTTTCATGGATAGCGATAACGTCACCGTCTTGTAGCTGAATTGATGGGATGTTCACACGAACAAACTCATCACGACCAGCTTTTTTAACCATAACTGAACGGTGGCTAACCAACTGACGTGCTTCTGCACGAGTTGAGCCAAAGCCCATACGGTATACAACGTTATCTAAGCGGCTTTCTAGCATAGCTAGTAGGTTTTCACCAGTAGCACCACGCTTACGAGCAGCTTCTTTATAGTAGTTAGCGAACTGACGCTCTAAAACACCATAGATACGCTTAACTTTTTGTTTTTCACGTAGCTGCAATGCGTATTCTGAAGTCTTGTTACGACTTACGCCATGCTGACCTGGTGGACGGGCCGCTTTTTTAGTCTTCACGTCATATGGCTTAACACCAGACTTAAGACCTAGGTCAGTGCCTTCGCGACGTGATAATTTAAGTTTTGGTCCAATATAACGGGCCATTTTTATGTCTCCTTAAGCTTTCGGGATAAAAAGCTTCGTCTTTAATATTAGACGCGGCGCTTTTTAGGCGCACGGCAACCATTGTGTGGGATTGGGGTTACATCAGAAATGCTGTTGATTTTATAACCCAATGCACCTAGTGCTCTTACCGCAGACTCACGACCCGGTCCTGGTCCTTTGACCAAAACGTCGACATTCTTAACACCATATTCTTGAGCAGCTTTACCAGCGACTTCAGCAGCAACCTGAGCTGCAAATGGTGTAGATTTACGTGAACCACGGAAGCCTTGCCCACCAGAGGTGGCCCAAGCCAATGCATTACCTTGACGATCGGTAATCGTAACAATGGTGTTATTAAAAGACGCATGGATATGGGCTACGCCCTCCGATACTGAACGACGAGTCACTTTTTTGCGACTACGAGTGTCTTTAGCCATCTTTTAGCTTCCTAAGTTAATTATTTTTTGATTGCTCTGCGTGGACCCTTACGAGTACGCGCATTCGTCTTCGTACGTTGACCGTTTACAGGCAGGTTACGACGATGACGGATGCCACGATAACAGCCCAAATCAACCAAACGCTTGATATTCATTGATACTTCACGACGAAGATCACCTTCAGTCGTATAGTTTGCAACTTCTGCACGGATAGCATCTAACTGTGAATCATCCAATTGACTGATTTTAGTAGTTGGTGCGATGTCTACTGCTTTCAAGATTTGAGCAGAAGTAGTACGACCAATACCAAAAATATAAGTCAATGAAATAACAGCGTGCTTATTATCCGGAATGTTGACACCGGCAATACGAGCCATTGATTTCTCTCCATTAAAGAAAAATAGCGCTTACTTAGTAAAATAACAGCCTATTTTTCAGATTTATTGCTGTTAATACAAGTCGAAAAACACCATTACGTCTTTAATCATGAAATCAAAGACAGTAACAATGTTTAGCTTCTGTATAAACTACGGCAAGTGGCGGATAATAACTTATCCGCCGTCATTTTTCAAGTATTAATTTCAATTGGCCAGTCTTGACCTTTTGATATTAACCTTGACGTTGCTTGTGGCGTGGCTCTGATGTGCAAATAATATGTACACGACCTTTACGGCGTACAACTTTACAGCTACCACAAATTTTCTTAACTGATGCTTGAACTTTCATCGCATGCTCCTTGAAATATCATCGCACTCATTAGCTCTTTAAGGCTGGGTGGACGATTGAATTAACGTCTGATCATGATATTGATGGGTCATCAAGTGCGCTTGGATTTGCGAAATGAAATCCATCACCACAACGACCATAATCAATAGAGACGTACCCCCAAGATGGAATGGCACACCAAATGACGACTGGATAATCATAGGCATTAAACAGATGACCGTCATATAAATAGCACCAATAAAGGTCAGTCGGTTTAATACATGATCGAGGTAACGCTGGGTTTGTTGACCAGGACGAATACCTGGAATATACGCACCACTACGTTTAAGGTTTTCAGCAACTTCGCGCGGACTAAACACCAATGCCGTATAAAAATAGCAGAAGAAAATAATCATTGCGCCAAAGAGCACCAAATACAACGGCTGTCCTGGTGACAATACCAAAGCTATATTTTGCAATATTTTCTGCATAAACGTCGGATCGGTAGACTGACCTACCCATTGACCCAAACTTGCGGGAAATAAAAGCAAAGAGCTGGCAAAAATTGCAGGGATAACACCTGCCATATTAATCTTAAGTGGTAGATGTGATTGCTGCTGGGCGTAAATTTTACGACCTTGTTGCTGCTTTTGCGCATAGTTTACAGGAACGCGGCGTTGTGCCCGTTCGATATAAACAATGCCTGCTGTCACAGCAACGCCCAATACTACGAAAATGAACAGTACAATCAGGTTCATCTGACCCTGATTGACCTGCTCAATAGATTGAGAGATGATGCCGGGTGTTCCTGCCACAATACTGGCAAAAATAAGCATTGATATGCCGTTACCCACACCACGCTCAGTAATCTGCTCACCAAGCCACATTAAGAACATTGCACCAGCGACCAAAGAAGTCACAGCGGGGATGTAAAAGGTAAGTCCTGTTGAGAGCGTTAAGTTTTGGCTAATAAGACCAGCACACATACCCACCGATTGCACCAGTGCTAAAGCAAGTGTACCTTGACGGGTATATTTATTTAACTTACGTCTGCCTGCCTCGCCTTCTTTCTTGAGTGCCTCTAAAGAAGGAAGTACTGCCGACATCATCTGTACAATAATCGACGCTGAAATATAAGGCATAATACCTAATGCCATAATAGACATACGTTCAAGCGCACCACCTGAGAACATATTGAACATGCTCAAAATGGTGTTTTCGTTACGCGAGAACAGATCAGCAAGATTTACAGGGTTGATGCCTGGAACAGGAATATGCGACCCTAAACGATAAACAATCAATGCACCAATTAAAAACAATAAGCGCGACCACAGTTCATCATACTTACGAATAAACGCCAGTGGATTCAGTGGGATACCAGTTGATGACATTGATTGCTTAGACACGTGACTACTCCTCGATGCTGCCACCAGCAGCTTCGATTGCTTGTTTAGCGCCTTTGGTTACTTTAACACCTTTGAAGGTATAAGCCTTGGTAACATCGCCTGATAGGATGATGCGTACACGCTTCATGTCACCACGGATAACGTTGGCGGCTTTTAGGGTTTCAACGCTGACTACGTCACCTTCTACCTTGTTTAGCTCAGACAAACGCACTTCTGCAGTTGTCATTGCCATTTTACTGGTAAAACCAAATTTTGGTAGACGACGATATAGTGGCATTTGACCACCTTCAAAACCCGCTGGAACGCTAGAGCCTGAACGTGATTTTTGACCTTTTACACCACGGCCACCAGTCTTACCAAGACCTGAACCGATACCACGGCCACGACGTTGTGCAGTTTTCTTTGCACCAACACCTGGAGATAATTCATTTAATCGAAGACCCATTACGCTTCCTCCACTTTTACCATGTAGTTGACGCGATTTACCATACCACGAGTTGAAGGGGTATCTTCAACTTCTACAGTATGACCAATACGGCGTAAACCCAATCCTTTTAAGCACGCTTTGTGGCTCTTAAGGCGATGGGCACCCGATTTCGTTTGAGTGACTTTCATTGTTTTCATCGTAACTCACCTACTCTAAGTTAGCCCAAAATTTCGTCTACAGATTTACCACGTTTTGCTGCCATCTTTTCTGGAGTTGACATATCACGTAGGCCGTTAAACGTTGCACGTACAACGTTAGCAGTATTGGTAGAGCCGTAGCACTTAGTCAATACGTTTTTAACACCAGCAACTTCAAGCACGGCACGCATTGCACCACCAGCAATAACGCCAGTACCTTCTGATGCAGGCTGCATGTATACTTTACTTGCACCGTGACGGGCTTTAATTGGGTGGAACAAAGTTGCGTCATTAAGTTCAACAGTAATCATGTTGCGCTTAGCCGCTTCTAGTGCCTTTTGGATTGCTGCTGGTACTTCGCGTGCTTTACCACGACCAAAACCAACACGGCCATTGCCATCACCAACCACAGTCAATGCTGTGAATGAGAAAATACGACCACCTTTGACCACTTTCGCGACGCGATCAACGGCAACCAAGCGTTCTACCAAACCGTCTGTCTGTTCATTTTTCGCCATGATTAAAACTCCAATCCATTTTCGCGAGCAGCTTCTGCCAAAGCTTTCACTCGACCATGATATTTAAAACCACTACGGTCAAAAGCAACTTTAGTGATACCAGCGGCTTTGGCACGTTCTGCAATCATCTGACCTACAGAAGTTGCTGAAGTTACGTTGCCAGTTGCGCCTGAACGCAAGCTGCTGTCTAAAGTAGATGCTTGAGCGATCACTTCACCACCAGTAGGAGAGATAATCTGTGCATAGATGTGCTTTGGCGTACGGTTAACCGTTAGGCGATGAACACCCAAATTACGGATATGTGCGCGGGTTTTTTTAGCTCGACGCAGACGAGCTGCTTTTTTATCAAACATTTCAACTCACCTTATTTTTTCTTAGCTTCTTTGCGAACAACGTGTTCGTCGCTATAGCGGATACCTTTACCTTTGTAAGGCTCTGGCGGACGGAAACCACGGATGTTAGCGGCAGCTTGACCCAATTTCTGCTTATCGTTTGATTTCAAAACGATTTCAGTTTGGCTTGGGGTTTCGGCTGAAACGCCTTCTGGCAATGTGTACTCAACTGGGTGTGAGTAGCCAACGTTCAACGTGATTTTGTTGCCAGCAGCTTGGGCACGATAACCAACGCCGATAAGCTGAAGACGCTTTTCAAAGCCTTCATGAACGCCTTTAACGTAGTTGTTGATCAGGGCGCGCATGGTGCCAGTGTGCATCATGGCTTCTTTGGTATCTACTGCAGGTGAGAGAACAATGTTATCTTCTTCCTGTTTCAGCTCGACCAATTCATGCAGGCGTAAAGACATATTACCGTTCTTGCCTTTAACTTCGACCTGCCGATCGTTCAAAGTAACGCTTACGCCGTTAGGCAGCGCTACTGGGGCTTTAGCCACACGAGACATAGGAGTATTCCTTAAAAAAATTTAACAACTGATATTTGCGAAAAAACTAACAGGCTAAAAAGCCTGCTAGTTTAGCATAGTTGAATATGATAAGCATCACTAAAATAAGTATTGCCTATCAATGATTCAAATAGACTTTATCGAATCGGCATTATGCAACAAATGCAACGATTTCACCACCGATACCAGCAGCACGAGCAGCACGGTCGCTCATGATACCTTGGCTGGTAGAAACGATAGCCACACCCATACCTTGTTTTACGGTAGGAATGCTGTCTTTGCCACGGAATTGGCGTAGACCTGGACGGCTATAGCGTTTGATACTTTCGATAACAGGTTTGCCTTCGAAGTATTTCAACTCGATAGATAGAGTCGCTTTACCATTACCTTCTTCAGTAACTTCAGCGCTTGTTAGGTAACCTTCGCTGACAAGTAGGTCAGCAATAGATTTGCGTAATTTTGAACTTGGCATCGCTACTGATACTTTGTTCGCCATTTGCGCATTACGAATACGGGTTAGCATATCCGCAACGGTATCTTGCATACTCATGTAGTACTCCTTACCAGCTTGCTTTACGAACACCAGGCACATCGCCTTGCATGACACGCTCACGCAACATATTGCGTGATAAGCCAAACTTGCGGAAGTAGCCATGAGGACGACCAGTAACGCCACAACGATTGCGTAGACGTACTGGTGATGCATTACGTGGTAGAGCTTGTAGCTCTAACATTGCATCCATACGCTCTTCATCACTTGCATTTACGTCACTGATGATTGCTTTTAGCTTGATACGCTTTTCAGCATATTTTGCTACCATTTTTTCGCGCTTTAATTCGCGATTAATCATGCTCTTCTTTGCCATAACGTCTTTACCTTATTTAAATGGGAAGCCGAATGCTTTAAGCAACGCACGACCTTCATCATCAGTCTGAGCTGACGTAGTAATCGTTACATCCATACCACGGAGACGATCAATCTTATCAAAGTCTACTTCTGGGAATACGATTTGCTCTTTGATACCCAATGAGTAGTTACCACGTCCATCAAATGCTTTTGATGAAAAACCACGAAAATCACGAATACGAGGAATCGCAATGGCAATGAGACGATCTAAAAATTCGTACATTTGCTCACCGCGTAGCGTTACTTTACAACCAATAGGCCATTCTTCACGAATTTTAAAACCAGCAACTGATTTACGTGCTTTGGTGATTACAGGCTTTTGACCCGCGATAGCGGTCATGTCTGATACTGCACCTTCAAGCAATTTTTTGTCTTGAGCTGCGCCGCCAACACCCATGTTTAGCGTGATTTTAGTGATTTTAGGCACTTGCATCACGTTTTCTAAACCAAGCTCTTGTTTGATTTGCTGTTTTAGCTCATCGTTATATAAAGATTTTAATCTTGCCATTACCATTACACCCTTAGTGTCTTACGCAGTCGCCACTACTTCACCATTTGAACGATAAACGCGCTGTTTCTTGCCTTCGTCGTTAAATTGGTAAGCAATACGGTCTGCTTTTTGGGTTTGCGCATTGTAGATTGCGACATTTGAAATATGCAAAAAAGCTTCTTGTTTAACAATGCCGCCTTCCGCGCCAGTCGCCTGATTTGGCTTTTGGTGCTTAGTGACAACGTTAACGCCTTCTACTTTGATGCGGTCATCTTTTACAGCCAACACAGTACCTTGCTTGCCTTTGTCTTTACCAGCAATCACGATAACTGTATCGCCTTTTCGTAATTTAGCCATGGGTTACCTCACAATACTTCTGGTGCTAGTGATACAATTTTCATAAATTGATCACCACGTAGTTCACGAGTTACCGGTCCAAAAATACGAGTTGCGATTGGCGCTTTGTTTTGGTTCAACAAAACAGCAGCGTTATCATCAAAACGTAGTACAGAACCATCAGGACGGCGAACGCCTTTTTTGGTACGTACAACTACTGCATTCATTACGTCGCCTTTTTTAACACGGCCACGAGGAATAGCTTCTTTAACGGTTACTTTAATGATATCGCCAACCGATGCATAACGACGATGAGAACCACCCAGTACTTTAATGCACTGAACTCGTCTTGCACCGCTATTATCTGCAACTTCCAGCATTGACTCAGTCTGAATCATAGCGTTACTCCACACGTGTGAGCAATAAAAAGCCAGCTGCTGCCGCTGAAACACAATCAGCAGGCAGCTTTTGGAATATCAAAAGCTGTTGCCTGCTTGATTTGTGATTGCTATACGCTCGGCGCAATTAGCATCCTTAAAAAGGCAAGTAGTTTAACAGCTTCTGGCTTTTAATGCAATTTACTTAGATTTTTTCTACTTTCTCAACCACGTCAACTAAAGTCCATGCTTTAGTTTTTGAGATTGGACGCGTTTCTTTGATGCGTACAAGATCGCCTTGTTGGCAGACGTTGTTCTCATCGTGGGCTTTGATCTTAGTAGAACGACGAAGCTGCTTGCCATAGATAGGATGGCGAACCAGACGCTCAATCAAAACCGTGATGGACTTGTCCATCTTGTTGCTGACAACTCGTCCTGTCAATACGCCAACATCTTGGGTTGCTTGATTGTTATCGCTCATGAGTCGCCTCGTTGTTTCTCGTTAATCAAAGTCTGAATCTGAGCAATCGTACGACGATTGCTTTTGACTTCATGGGTGTTACCCAACTGACCCGTTGCTTTAGCCATACGAATACGGAAAGCATCAAGTTGCTTTTCATCAAGTAACTGAGTCAGTTCTTCTAATGATTTATCACGTAATTCACTGATCTTCATTACATTATCGTCCGCTTAACAATGGTAGTTTTAAAGGGCAGTTTTGCAGCAGCAAGCGTAAGCGCTTCTCGTGCAAGCTCTTCTGAAACCCCTTCGATTTCGTATAAGATTTTACCAGGCTTGATTTCGCATACCCAGTACTCTACAGGACCTTTACCTTTACCCATACGTACTTCTAATGGTTTGTTGGTAATTGGCTTGTCTGGGAATACACGAATCCAAATTTTCCCACCACGCTTAACACGGCGAGTAATGGTACGACGTGCCGCTTCGATTTGACGTGCTGTCATGCGGCCACGAGTCAAAGATTTTAGACCAATTTGTCCAAAAGCAACGGTGCTTCCACGTTGAGCTAGCCCTGTGTTACGCCCCTTATGCATTTTGCGAAACTTGGTACGTTTTGGTTGTAACATAGTTTAACCTCTGTCTGAGTTTCGGCGGTTACCACGACCACGGCGTTTTGGCGCACGAGGCTTCTCTTCAGTGACGGGATTGTACACACTGTTCATACCGTCAAGGATTTCTCCACGGAAAATCCAAACTTTTACGCCGATAGTGCCGTAAGTAGTTTCTGCACGTACTGATGCATAGTCGATGTCAGCACGTAGAGTATGAAGAGGTACACGACCTTCACGATACCATTCGGTACGAGCAATCTCAGCACCGCCAAGACGACCAGATAGCTCAACTTTGATACCTTGAGCGCCAGAACGCATGCTGTTCTGTACCGCGCGCTTCATAGCACGACGGAACATAACACGGCGAGCTAGCTGACTTGCGATACCATCAGCAACAAGGCGAGCGTCTAGATCTGGAGAAGTGATTTCTTCGATATTGACCTGAGCAGGTACGCCCATAATTTTGGTCAATTCTTTTTGAAGTTTCTCGATGTCTTCGCCTTTTTTACCGATAACGATACCTGGACGGGCAGTTGCGATAGTAATTTTCGCAGCACCTGTTGGACGCTCGATAGTGATACCGCTAACCATAGCGCTATCTAGTTTTTTGCGTAGGTATTCACGAACTTGGATGTCGTTGATTAGGTATTCTGAATACTGTTTAGGATCAGCATACCAGTTTGCATTATGCTTTTTGACAACCCCAAGACGGATACCGATTGGATGTACTTTTTGACCCATAACTTATTCTCCTACCTTAATAGTGATGTGACAGGTACGCTTACTGATACGATCAGCACGACCTTTCGCACGTGGTAGGATACGCTTTAGCGTGATGCCTTCATCAACATAGATGGTCGATACTTTTAGGTTATCGATATCTAGGCCGTGATTGTTTTCGGCATTAGCGATGGCTGAGTTAAGGCATTTCTTAACAAAGACAGCACCTTTTTTATTGCTATACGTTAAAATATCCAAAGCACGCTCAATAGATTTGCCACGAACTTCATCAGCAACGAGTCTAACTTTTTGTGCCGAGATGGCGGCACCGCGCAATTTTGCAGTTACTTCCATGGTAAGCACCTTATCTCTTAGCTTTTTTGTCAATGCCGTGACCACGATAAGTACGCGTCGGGGCAAATTCACCTAGTTTATGACCAACCATCTGCTCACTTACGATAACAGGTACGTGTGTACGACCGTTATGAACAGACAACGTTAGGCCAACCATTTGTGGTAGGATCATCGAGCGGCGAGACCAAGTTTTGATGGGCTTGCGTGAGTTGGTGTCAATAGCATTCTCAACTTTGGCAAACAAGTGCGCATCGATGAATGGACCTTTTTTCAATGAACGAGGCATGAAACTCTTCCTTTATTTCTTGGCACGACGGCGACGGATGATCATACTGTCAGTACGCTTATTATGACGCGTTTTTTGTCCTTTAGACTTCTGACCCCAAGGGCTAGTAGGATGACGACCTTTGTTACGGCCTTCACCACCACCATGCGGGTGATCAACAGGGTTCATCGCCACACCGCGAACGGTAGGACGAACACCGCGCCAACGTGAAGCACCGGCTTTACCAAGTGATTTCAAGTTGTTTTCAGTGTTAGAAACTTCACCAATAACTGCACGGCAGTTTACGTGTACACGGCGAGTTTCGCCTGAACGCAAACGAATGATTGCGTAAACGCCATCACGACCCAATAACTGTACACCTGCACCCGCTGAACGAGCCATCTGTGCACCTTTACCGATTTTAAGTTCGATATTGTGAATCACAGTACCCAATGGGATGTTTTTTAGCGGTAGGCAGTTACCTGGACGGATTGGAGAACCTTCACCTGAATGTACCGTGTCGCCAGTAGCCAATTTCTTTGGCGCAATGATGTAACGACGCTCACCATCAGCATACTTTAGTAGTGCGATGTGTGCGGTACGGTTAGGATCGTATTCAATACGCTCAACCACTGCTGGGATATTGTCTTTGGTGCGTTTGAAGTCGATTACACGGTAATGGTGCTTGTGACCACCGCCAACGTGGCGAGTAGTGATACGACCATTGTTATTACGACCACCTGACTTGCCTTTTGATTCGACAAGTGCTGCATATGGACGACCTTTGTAAAGGTGTGGATGCACCACTTTTTCAACAAAACGACGGCCTGGTGATGTTGGCTTTGCTTTTACGATAGGCATGATTGTTATCCTTATTCGTTGTTCGCTGTTTCACTAGTAGAAGAAGCGACTTCCTCACCAGCATCAGCCATTTGTACATCTTGACCAGCTTTTAGGGTAACATAGGCTTTTTTGTAGTCATTACGACGGCCGATGCTTTTGCCAAAACGCTTTGTCTTACCTTTAACATTCAAAGTGTTCACACGAGTGACTTCAACACCTTCAAACATTAACTCAACTGCTTTTTTGATTTCACGTTTAGTCGCGTTAGTATCAACTTTGAATACCTGCACACCAAGTGAGTCACCAAGCATTTGAGATTTTTCTGAGAATACAGGCCCTTTTAAGACCTGATAAAGTCTTGCGTTATTCATGCTAGTGCTTCCTCAAATTGTTTCGCAGCTTCAACTGACATGATTACTTTATCAAAAGCGATCAAGCTCACTGGATCCACTTCGTTTGTACCTAGTACATTGACGTGTGGAATGTTGCGGGCCGCTAGGTATAAGTTTTCGTCAACTTCTTTGGTGACGATCAATGCGCGAGGTGCATTTAGTTCACTTAACTTTGCAACCAACTCTTTGGTCTTAGGTGCAGAAACACTCAATTCTTCAACCAAAATTAGACGCTCTTGACGTACTAGTTCGGCTAGGATGCACTGCATAGCACCGCGGTACATTTTGCGGTTAACTTTTTGTGACCAGTCTTGTGGTTTTGCTGCAAATGCACGACCACCTGAACGCCATAGCGGGCTACGAATAGAGCCTGCACGAGCGCGACCAGTACCTTTTTGACGCCATGGCTTGATACCACCGCCAGAAACTTCGGCACGGGTCTTTTGTGCACGTGTACCTTGGCGAGCACCAGCAAGATATGCGGTTACAACCTGATGCACTAATGCTTCGTTGAATTCACGACCAAACGCTGTGTCAGAAAGTTCAACCGCCGCACCTGTAACTGTTTTTAAATCCACGTTAATCCCCTTGCTTAGGCTTTGATTGACGGACGTACGATGACATCGCCACCGTTGGCACCTGGGATAGCGCCCTTGATGACCAATAACCCTTTTTCGGCATCAACCGAAACCACTTCTAGGCCTTGAACGGTCACACGCTTGTTACCCATCTGACCTGGCATTTTTTTGCCTTTGAATACACGGCCTGGTGTCTGGTTTTGACCGGTTGAACCAACAACGCGGTGTGACACTGAGTTACCATGAGTGGCATCTTGGGTGCTGAAGTTGTGACGCTTCACGCCGCCTTGAAAGCCTTTACCTTTACTCTGTCCTGTGACATCTACCATTTGACCTGCTTCAAATAGGTCAGCTAGGATCTCACCACCAACTTCACGACCTTCAAGATCGCTTTCATTGGCACGGAATTCCCAAACACCACGACCCGCTTGAACGCCAGCTTTCGCGAAATGGCCTTTTTGTGCGGCTGTTACGCGGCTGTCACGACGAGTACCTGTGGTGATTTGAATGGCTTGATAGCCATCTGTATCAGTAGTTTTTACTTGAGTAATGCGGTTTGCATCGACCTCGATCACAGTCACAGGGATAGACGCACCTGCTTCAGTGAAGATACGGGTCATGCCGCATTTTTTACCGACTAAACCGATCGCCATTTTAAACCTCTTTATATCTTCTGTTAATGGGTTGGGTGTTATGCATTAACCCAAAGCAATTTGAACGTCAACACCCGCCGCTAAATCTAACTTCATTAGCGCGTCCACAGTTTTGTCGGTAGGCTGAACAATATCAACCATACGCTTGTGGGTACGGATTTCGTACTGGTCACGTGCGTCTTTGTTAACGTGTGGCGAGGTTAGGACGTTGAATCGCTCAATGCGAGTCGGCAACGGTACAGGACCACAAACTTGCGCACCAGTGCGCTTTGCAGTATCGACAATCTCTTGTGCCGACTGGTCAATCAATCGATGATCAAAAGATTTTAGTCGGATACGGATTCTCTGGTTAGCCATGCCAGCAAGCTCCTAATATGTGCTTTTGTCATTCTTGCGCTGCAAGTTGCTGACGAAAAGCCGTTTGGTTAAAGATTTACTTTAAGCGGCTTTATATTCTTAAGTAGAACCAGCAGCGTGCTAAAAGCAAAATAGTTTAAAGCCCCGCCAGCCCTCCATGTATTGGAAAGCAGCAAAGGCATAATGAAATAGTGCTAGAAACGATGCTCTAGCTGTCATAGCGCCAGCTGTTTGCTTGGCCGTGCGCTTATAATTCAGTAGTGCGTATTATACACTTTAATATGACGATTGCAAGGGCAATATCCCTACTCTTAACGAATAATTCGCAAGCAAAACGCTTGATTTTGTCGCTATTTTTGTCATTTTGCAGAGCAAATAGCGTATTTGTCCCCTACTTGCATCATTTGCGTTTTTTACCATTACCATGGCTAATCTAGAACGATATCATATTGTTCTTGGGTGTAGAGGTTTTCGACTTCAAAGGTGATGACGCGCCCAAGCAAATATTCAAGGTCGGCAACGGTGTCGGCTTCTGAGGTCAATAACAGATCAATAACCGCAGCATGCGCAACGACGGTAAATTTCTTAGGGGAGTTATACGTACGCGCGCAGCGCATGATTTCGCGGAATATTTCAAAGCAAACCGTTTCGGCCGTTTTGACAAACCCGCGACCTTGGCAGGTAGAACAAGGCTCACACAGCTGCTGCTCAAGCGATTCGCGTGTGCGTTTACGCGTCATCTCGACCAGCCCCAGCTCACTGACTTGGGTAATGTTGGTTTTGGCGTAATCCTGACTCAGCTGCGTTTGTAGGTTAGCGAGCACGTCGTCTTTGTGCTCTTGCTCTATCATATCGATAAAATCAAGAATGATGATGCCGCCAAGATTACGTAGGCGCAGCTGTCGCGCGATGGCATGCGTTGCCTCTAGATTGGTCTTATAGACGGTGTCCTCAAGCGATCGTCCACTCACAAACGAGCCTGTATTGACATCAATGGTCGTCATGGCCTCGGTTTGGTCAATGATAAGATAGCCGCCTGATTTTAAGTCCACGCGGCGCTTTAAGGCATCGCGTAGGTCTTCTTCCACGCGGTGAACATCAAACAAGGGCTGTTCGGCAGTGTAGTGGATGATACGATCAAAAACAAAGGGCACAAACTCTTTGGCAAAATGGCGCACTTGCTCATAAATCTGAGTATTATCGACGACAACCTTTTCTGTGTCGGCATGGACAAGATCGCGAATGGAGCGCATGGGCAAAGAAAGCTCTTGATAAATCAGCTCGGAGCTTTGGTGGTGATTCATCTCTTGACGGCGGGCGCAGACGGTACGCCACAGCTGAAGCAGGTAATAAATGTCTTCTTCAAGTTTGTCTACGGGCACACGCTCAGCAGCGGTACGCGCAATCACGCCACCTTGCAGATTAACCGTTTGCATAAGGGCCGAAAGCTCGGTCTTTAGACGACTGCGCTCTTCTTCACTGTCAATACGCTGCGAGATACCAATATGAGTGCTCGATGGTAAATACACAAGATAACGTGACGGCAAGGAAATATTGGTAGTTAGACGCGCGCCCTTGCTGCCAAGCTGATCTTTAGTGACCTGTACTAAAATACGTTGACCCTCATGCAGACGGTGCTGTATTAGGTTTTGTGCCGACTGCATGTCAGATGTGGTCACTGCAGGCAGCGCGCTTAAAGCGGTATTAGTGTCTTCACGGTTAATATCACTATCGCTGCCAAGCTTTGAGGTATTTGTGACGTCCTTGGTCGGTGCTGGTGGAGTGACAGGACGCTGCATGTCATTGACATGCAAAAAAGCAGTCCGTGATTGTCCAATATCTACAAACGCCGCCTGCATACCTGGCAATACGCGTACGACCGTACCCAAGTAAATATTGCCAACGAGTCCAAGCTTGTTATGCCGTTCGATATAAATTTCGCTGAGTACGCCATTGTCGAGTACCGCAACACGCGATTCCATGGGACTGACATTAATAAGCAGCTCTTCTGACATAACGCCTCTTTTTTTATCATCTAATAATACGGCGCATGTTAAAGAATGCGCCTAATGGTGGTATCGACCTTAGTGTAACAAATAGACCGTCGATTGCAGGTTTTTTTGGGTAAGTTTAAACGCTATAACCCAGCTTGTGCAGCATGGCTAAGGTTTGCGCCAGCGGTAAACCGACCACATTGGTGTAGCTGCCATCAATACGCTCCACCCACGCCGCTGCCCCACCTTGAATGGCGTAGCCGCCTGCTTTATCGTGCGGCTCACCGCTTTGCCAGTAACTTGTCATCATGGTGTCACTAAGGGTGACAAACTGCACATCGGTCTTTTCTAAAATGTTTACCGTATTTATAACGCTGATGCTACCATCGACACACTGAACTTGGGTCGCTTGTACCGCCGTCCACACTTGGTGCTTGACCCCTGACATCTTTTGCCACATAGCAAAGGCATCAGTTCGGTCTTCAGGTTTAATCAGTACGCTGCGCCCGTCAGGCAATACGCCAATGGTATCGGCAGTTAGGATAATTTGCGTATCGTTTTGCGGCTGTGATGCGATTAATAACGCTGGGTCACTTTGTAGCGCTTGTACAGCGGCATTGGCTTTGGCAGCAACCATACGTGCGATGTAGTCGGTCGGCAGCTCATTTGCCTTGGGCGTCTCATCAATATCGACGCGCAGAATGTGACAGGGCACACCCGCACTGGCGAGCAGTTCACGGCGGCGCGGTGAGCCTGAAGCAAGAATGATCATAAGGTGTCCTATTGATAGCGGTATTTTATAATGAATGGATTAGGGCATGTTGGCGCGTTTGTCGTGTCGTATCGGTTTGACATCATTTGCTTTGCAGCATAAAAGATGCTCAGTCATCGTCATTGGGCGCTCGCCGATAGCGGGAAAATAATAGCATCATCACCAGCCAGCCGCCCATATTGACTGCCACATTAATGGTAATCGCTTGTATTAAGGTAGGTGCAGATACGCTGTCACTAAGTACCGTCGGTGCTATCCACAGATAATACGCGCCACTTGCCAGCACTATAGCCGTCAATGCCACCAGCCAAACACGCCAGCCTGCTAATGGATACCAATAATGACGGCAAAGACTGACCCAAAACAGCAATAAGACAAATAACATGCTGTGCTGCCCTAGCCTACCCTGACTGACAATATCGACTACGAGCCCCAATGCAAATGCAGCGCCTAGCCCCATATAGCGCGGCTGATACAATGCCCAAAACAACATAACCGCAATCAGCCATAACGGGCGCTGCCACTCTTGATAGATGCTAAGTGGATATATCAGCACCAATAGACCTGTCAGCAAGCTGAATGCCATCGCCATAAAAGGACGCGCACGGGTATTAGGAGATATCGGCATCAGTCACATTGGCGGTCGGTGGCAGATTTGGCTCATTAGCGCCTAGCTCATTAATGTTTAGCTCATTGGGCTGGACAATCAACGCGTAGCGTCCTGTATCCATCATGGCAGCGGGGGTCACACGAATCTGTAAAAAACGCGCACTGTCATCACGCTCGACATGACTGACCCGCCCGACCTGATAGCCTGCGGCAATACGCCCGCCCAACCCTGAAGAAATCAATGTATCGCCAACGCGGATATCGGCGCTTTTTAACATATACGATAATGCCAGCTCATTGGGCAGCCCTGTGCCCGTGACGATGGCGCGCTGATTGGTACGCGCCACTTGCACAGCGACCGATTGATTACTGGCGGTCAACAATAACAACTGGCTCGTATTGGCGGTGGTATGCACGATTTGTCCAAGCAGCCCATGGGCATCTATGACGCTTTGCCCCACACGGACGCCCTGCTGACTGCCTTTGTCCAGTAATAAAATTGGCTGCTGTACGCTGGGGTCAGCGCCGATAATGGTGGTGATTTGCAGGCGCGATATGGCGGGCTGCTGAATGCCAAGCAGCGCCTTTAATTGGGTATTGTCGCTTAAGATTTGGTTTTGCTGTTGCAATTTGGCTTCGGTTGTCAATAGCTGGGCGCGAAGTTTGGCATTGTCACGGTGCAAGGATGCTTTACTTTGAGTCATATCGCCAAGCCAGTCAGAGACATAGTGCGGCAATAGGGCCCAGCGCTGCACAGGCTGCAATGCGTTATGCACTTGCGTGTTGATGTGCTGATAGGAGGGCGCAAACCATGCAGGCTTGACCGTATCTATCCATAACAAAATCCCTGCTGCCATCAACAGCAGCACTGCCCGCTTGATGGGCAACGGCGTTTGGCGCATCATACAAAAATAGAGCTTAAACGCTTGTCTTTAATAAAATCCAGCGCTTTGCCGCCACCACGCGCCACGCAGGTTAAGGGGTCTGGCGCGACAATTACGGGTAGGCCTGTGGCTTTGGACAATAGAACGTCCATATCACGCAGCAGCGCCCCGCCTCCTGTCAACACAATGCCGTATTTGGCAATATCTGCAGATAGCTCAGGTGGCGTTTGCTCTAGGGCAGACTTGACCGCGCTAATGATACTGTTTAACGGCTCGTGCAGCGCTTCTTGGATTTCTTTAGCACTTAAATGTACCGTCATGGGTACACCTTGCGCGATACTGCGACCGTGGATTTCTATCTCGTTTGTCTTCGCCTCTGTCGGGGTGTTCGCACAGCCAATAGTGTGTTTGATATGCTCTGCCGTTGGCTCGCCGATGATACAGCCGTGCGTGCGGCGTACGTGGGTAATAATCGCTTCATCGAGCATATCGCCGCCCACGCGCACCGATGCTGAATACACGCAGCCTGAGAGTGCAATAATGGCAATCTCGGTCGTGCCGCCACCAATATCGACAATCATAGAGCCGCTTGCCTCGTGTACTGGCAATCCTGCACCCAATGCTGCTGCCATTGGCTCTTCTAACATCAGCACGTTACTTGCGCCTGCGGAGAGCAGCGCATTACGAATACCCTTACGTTCAAACAAGGTCGAGCGGCACGGCACACAGACCACCACTTGGGGCTGCATAAATAAACGCTTGGCATTGACTTGTTGTAAAAATCGCTTGAGCAGCTCTTCGGTCACTTCAAAATCAGCAATTACGCCATCTTTTAGCGGGCGAATCGCGGAGATATCCGCAGGTGTGCGTCCGAGCATGGCTTTGGCATCGCGACCAATCGCCGCCACCGTCGGGCGCTCCATACGGGTGTGACGCAAGGCGACGATGGTTGGCTCATCGAGTACCACGCCTTTATTGGGAATAAAAATCAGGGTATTTGCCGTACCCAAATCGATGGCGATATTATTGGCTAAAAATCCAAACACATTCATGACAAATCTATCCAAAAGCGGTGCGCAAACGCAGGTCCACATCGCACCAATACACTGCGCGATACCTATAAGGACTCACTGTAGCGAAAGTTTACCGATGCAACAAGTCAGATAGGCACAATAATGCTAAGATGATGCCAATTCTGTACACAATCGTATTGTGTCCGTACCTAATTACAGCGCGACTTATCGACGCAGCAACGCGGGTAAGCTCTGTAATATCAAAGCAGATGCTTTATAATAGACACCACAGATACCCCTTATTATTAAGCGTGGGCGGTCAAACACGCCCGCTCATGGATTCTTATTTGTTGTCAAATTTGCTTGGCAACGATTTATTGCCACATTGCTTATTTTAAACTGGAGCGTTTATGTCACAGCAATCCTCAAGCACTGACCAAGTCAGTCGCCAAGAAATATTAGAAATTGCCAATCTTGCCCGCCTAGGCGTGGACGAAAGCACCGCCGACAGCTACGCAGGCGACATCAATAAAGTATTAAAAATGATGCAAACCCTCGCCTCGGTAGACACCAGCGACCTAAAACCTTTGGCAAACATTCACGAAGCCTGCCAAGAGCTGCGCGCTGACTTTGCTGAGCACGACATTGACCGCGAGCGCAACCAGTCGATGGCACCTGCGGTCGAAGACGGCTTGTACCTTGTGCCACAAGTCATTGAATAACAACAATACCTACCGCTATTTTTTATTTTCCTCATTATTAACGGACGACCGACTATGTCTGAGCTTCATCATTTAAGCCTACACGAGCTGATTACTGGATTAGAAGACAAACAATTTAGCAGTGTTGAGCTGACCGAACATTATCTAAAGCGTATTGAAAAGTTAGATGGCAAAATCAACAGCTTTATCACACAAACTGGCGACACCGCGCGCGCACAGGCCAAAGCCGCTGACGAGATGCGTGTACAAGGCGACAACCGTGCATTGCTTGGCGTACCTATGGCGCACAAAGACATCTTTTGTACCCGTGGCGTATTGACCACCTGTGGCTCAAAAATGCTGCATAATTTTGTTGCGCCCTATGACGCGACCATTGTCACCGCGATTGACGAAGCAGGCATGATTAGCCTTGGTAAGCTGAACATGGATGAGTTCGCCATGGGCTCGGACAATGAAAGCTCACATTATGGCGAAGTCCACAACCCATGGGACATCGAGCGCGTGCCTGGTGGTTCATCAGGTGGTAGCGCGGCAGCAGTTGCGGCAGGTTTTGTGCCTGTAGCGACAGGCAGTGACACGGGCGGCTCTATCCGTCAGCCAGCATCATTTTGCGGCTTAACAGGCATCAAGCCAACGTACGGTCGCGTATCGCGCTTCGGTATGATTGCGTATGCCTCAAGCCTTGACCAAGCAGGCAGTATGGGACGCAGCGCTCAAGACTGTGCGTATCTGCTCCAGCCGATGGTCGGACACGACCCACGCGATGGAACATCTATCAAACATGACGTGCCTGACTATGTGCAAGACATGATCGACGCCGAAAAGCGCGATGAAAATAAGCCGCTGGCAGGTCTGCGTATTGGCGTGGCAAAAGAATACTTTGGCGCGGGTCTAAACAGCGATGTCGAAACCGTGGTACGTAGCGCGCTACAAAAGTATCAAGAACTTGGCGCGACCATCGTTGAGGTGAACATCACCGACCCTGAGATTACCCTTGCCACCTACTACATGCTCGCACCCGCAGAAGCGTCATCAAACCTATCACGCTTTGATGGTGTGCGCTTTGGCTACCGCTGTGAAGCGCCAAAAGATTTGATCGACTTATATACGCGCTCACGCTCAGAAGGCTTTGGTGATGAAGTACAGCGCCGTATTTTGATGGGTACTTATGCGCTATCGGCAGGCTACTTTGATGCCTACTACACCAAGGCACAAAAAATTCGCCGCATGATTGTGCAAGACTTTAATACCGCGTTTGCCAGCTGTGACATCATCGCCAGCCCAACCGCACCAACCGCCGCTTATAAGCTCAGCGACGATCTTGACCCTGCTTCAATGTACCTAGGCGACGTCTATACCATCGGTGTCAACCTAGCGGGTCTGCCTGCGCTCAGCCAACCTGTGGGACTGACGCCAAACGGTCTGCCCGTTGGTCTACAGCTCATCGGTAAGCACTGGCAAGAAAGCCAACTGTTGACCACCGCGCATCTGTTCCAGCAGCACACTGACCACCATCAACAACACTCTGCCATCGCTAAGGAGACCGTATAATGACGCACGCATCAACAACTGAGAGTCAAGCGCAGCCTGTGCGTACCGATTTACTGGTCGATGGCTATGAAGTGGTGATTGGTATCGAAATCCATTGCCAGCTGAACACCGAAAGTAAAATCTTTTCTACCGCGCCGACCGACTTCGGTCACGAAGCCAACACCCAAGCGAGCCTCGTTGATTTGGGCTTGCCAGGCGTGCTGCCTGTGTTAAACGAAGGCGTCGTCGAACGTGCGCTTAAGTTTGGCATGGGCGTCAACGCCGAGCTGGGTCTGTACAATACCTTTGACCGTAAAAACTACTTTTACCCCGATTTGCCCAAAGGCTATCAAATCACGCAAATGGCAAACCCCATTGTTGGGCGCGGCTATATTGACGTGGTGGTCAATGAAGGCGAGAAGAACGAGTACCCCAAACGCATCGGCATCACCCGTGGTCACCTAGAAGAAGACGCGGGTAAATCGGTACACGACGCCATCGTTGGTATGACGGGCATTGACTTAAACCGTGCGGGCACGCCACTCATCGAAATCGTCTCTGAGCCTGACATGCGCTCAACCGCTGAAGCCATCGCTTATGTTAAAGCCATCCACCAGCTCGTGACATGGCTGGGCATCTCGGACGCCATCATGGCGGAAGGCTCGTTTCGCTGTGACTGTAACGTCTCAGTGCGTAAGCCAGGTGCTGAGCTGGGCACGCGCTGCGAGCT
This sequence comes from Psychrobacter sp. bablab_jr014, assembly GCF_016464015.1. Taxonomy (GTDB): domain Bacteria; phylum Pseudomonadota; class Gammaproteobacteria; order Pseudomonadales; family Moraxellaceae; genus Psychrobacter. The sequence goes on along the minus strand of NZ_JACDXT010000019.1, from coordinate 218,302 downwards.
AAAAAACCTCAACTCGTTCCGCTTTATCGAGCGCGCTATTAATCGTGAGATTGAGCGCCAAATCGACTTGATCGAAGATGGCGGTCGCGTCATTCAGGCAACCCGTCTGTATGATCCTGAAAATGACGAAACCCGCGCCATGCGTACCAAGGAAGAAGCCAACGATTACCGCTACTTCCCCGACCCTGACCTATTGCCTGTGCGCATCGAACAGCACACCGTCGATGAAATCAAAGCAGCCATGCCTGAGCTGCCTGTGGCTCGCCGCGAGCGTTTTGAGCAAGACTTACAGCTGTCAGAATATGATGCGCGCATCTTGACAGGCAGCCGTCAGCTTGCCGATTACTTTGAAGCGGTGGTTGCAGAAGTGGGCACAGAGCATGCCAAGCTGGCCGCCAACTGGGTCATGGGTGAGCTGCTCGGCGCGCTCAACAAAGACGACACCGACATCACCGACGCCCCTATCAGCGCCAAACAGCTGGCAGGTATGCTAAAACGCATCAATGACGACACCCTATCTGGCAAGCTTGCCAAAAAAGTCTTCGCCGCCCTTTATGCGCGTGAAGCGGGTGACGCGGACGACGCCGCTGACCAAATCATCGAAGCCAAAGAACTCAAGCAAGAGACCGATACTGGCGCGATTAAAGCGATGGTCGAAGAGGTCATTGCTAATAACCAAGCGATGGTCGAAGAGTATCGCGGCGGCAAAGAAAAAGCCTTTAACGGCTTGGTCGGTCAGGTCATGAAAGCAAGCCGTGGTAGCGCCAACCCACAACAAGTCAACCAGCTGCTAAAAGAGCTGCTCGGCTAACTGTATGATAATACAAGGAGGTAAGGGCTGACGGCGCAAGAGATGCAATTAGCCCTTGCAATATGTATTATTTTGCGTAAAATAGTCAGTCATTCGGGGCGTAGCGCAGTCTGGTAGCGCACCACACTGGGGGTGTGGTGGTCGCAGGTTCAAATCCTGCCGTTCCGACCAAACATTGAAAAGAGTCAGTAACTTAGGTTGCTGGCTCTTTTTTTTAGCTTAAATTTAGCACACGTCTATCAGAAGTATTTATACTAATAAAATACATTTGTTCGAGCTGGACAGATAATGATTTTGCAAGGCTCATATCCGAAGAACAGCCATTAACACACCTTCGGGCTGTTAACGCCTTGCATCTATTTTCTAAGGGTGAGAGAGTGTATTTATGCAAAATCAAAACTGTTATAAATTCTGGAAATTATCCAAATCGCTAAAAATAGACGATATTGTCGCACTGTGGTGTGATGTTGAGCCATCACAATTTAATCATTTTGTTTCTCAAACTGGATACAGCCCATCTTGTGCCGACGCTAAAAGGGTTGCTATAGAAGACGCTTTAACTAGTGAGGAATTAGATTATATTGACGAAGGGACATTTACTAGAAATGGTGGGCTTTGGATAGGAAATCCAGTAGAGGAGCTTATTCAAAAAGATAGATTGAGAATTAGCAAAGACGTTTTAAAAGAGTGGTTTATTCAAAAATACGAGCAAGGTTATCTTGATGAGATACCAACTTTTTTAGATGAAGAAAAACAGCAAGCTCAACAAATAAGCGAACAGAGAGCGCATCAAGAACTACCTAATAAAGAGATGACGACTAGAAACAAAAATACAGCCGTTAAGATTATGTACGCAATGCTCATCAAGTCTGGCTGGGATAATACATATCCTACCTCACAAAATCGAGGTAGCGCTAATTCAGAAATTGCGACTCTACTTGATGGATTAGGGCTGCCCGTAGGACATAAAACTATTGGGGACTTTTTACAAGAAGTGCAGAACCTTGAAAAAGAATACCCTAGAAAACTAACTTTTGACCACTCGGACATACCTTTTTAGCCAATTACCCACCAATTGGAACTATTGAATAGCCCAACCCCTTAACCTATCCATATCGCAGCACACCGCAGCGACACAATGTGAACGATATGGAGAAGTTAAGCATGACCAACCCAAATACCCCAAACCAACGCCGCCATCTATTAATCAAGCTGTATCGAGTACTGTCTCCCCTACTCGTTAAATTGATATTTCTTCTAATTCCTTATTTATTCTTTCCATACGATATCAACATCACCATTCATAACCTCACCCTAATCTGGCTCACATAACAAAACTGCCGTTTCCTCTTACGCAGTCCATACCCACGCTACCCGCCGCTCATAGACTTTTTGTGGTGCAGTGGGTACGGTAGGGATTCACTTATTCATTCATTGATTGACTTGGGTTGCCCTATGACCGAGCCTGTTTCCCTACCCGCCAGCCCAGAGACGTCCGCCGCACCGTGGGAGCGCTATCGCCGTCCGTTTGTGCGCGATTTGGCGTTTGTCTTATCGTGTCCTGATGTGATTACCCGCTGGCTGGATTTTGCACCGCATCAAAACAACCATCAAGTCTATGTGCATGATTCGGACTTTTGGCAGGCGCAATATGCTGCCTACTCGCCGCGCTTGCAGGAGATGGACGACAGTAGCGCCTATCAAACCCTCACCCGCTACTTGATGTCGCGGCCGAGTCCTAGCCGTTTGGGCTTTCATTTTGAAGGCTTGATTGCCTTTTGGTTGACTGATGGCTATCGCTTTGGGCTGCACCCGTATGAGATGCTGGCAAGCAATGTGCAGCTGTATCGCGGCAAGCAGACCATCGGTGAGCTGGATTTGCTGCTGCGCAATCATGCGACAGATGAGGTCGAGCATTGGGAGCTGGCGATTAAATTTTTTATGGGGTCAGCGCCGTTTGCGCCTGAAAATTGGGTAGGCATAAACTCAAAGGACAACCTTGAGCGCAAGATGACTCACATGCAGACCAAGCAGTTTCGTAGTGTGTGGGTGGATACCAAAGACTATGGGCAGGTAAAGATTGATAAGCGCTTTGGCATCGTTAAGGGGCATTTTTTTGTGCCGCATGACTGCGATGACTTTGTGCGCCCTGAATGGATGACAGCAGACTTTCCGCTACATCGCTGGTATGACCGCGATGATACCGACGCGCTGATGGCGCTAGAGACAAGTCACTTACGCCGTGCGCGTTATGTCGAGTGGTTTACCAAGCGCCCATTTTATGAAGCGCGCGGTGAGCCTATCGATATGAGTGATATGCCATTGCGCTCTGGGCTGTACTTTTATAATGGCGCGCCGATGGTGGTGTATCGGCGCTATCAGGCACGAGAGGCGGATAAAAACGGTAATACAACGTCTGAATAAAAATTTGCGCTTTACAGCTGCTCAATCACTGCTAACAGCTCTGCACGCAGTATCTCAACGCTCGGCATACGCTCGGCGTGATAACGGACGACGGCAATACCTGCACTCGCCAGTGCCTTGTCTTTTTTGGCATCTGCCTTTTCGCGGGCGCGGCTTTGGTGCGTCCAATCGTCCAGCTCAATCGCGACCAAAATACGCTGGGCATCGCTATCAACAAGCACATAATCCACGCTTTGGCGGCAAATACGATTGAACCAAAAGTTGCGCTCGGACGCGGTATCGCTATAGCTCTCAATCATACGTGACAGCTGCACTTGTACAAAGATATAGCACTCAGGAATGGCTTGGGTGAGCCTATCAAAAAAGATGACTTCGGTATCGGTCATCATAGGCATCGGCTCAAACGGCCAAATGCTTTGCGCGTCTGCCTCTTGAATAGCCACAGAAGGCTGGTCTACTATGTCGTTTGCTGTATCACTTACTGTCTCACTACGCCTTTTGAGCCAAAGCAATAGGACGAAACCCACTGCCAGTACCACAAAGCCCAATGCAAATAACTCATCCATCAGTATTGCCTGTCTCTTTACATCATTTGTTTGGCTTAAATAACAAAACACGGCAAAGGCTGCCGTGTTTTGTCGTCACATCATCTGCTTATATATTGTTTTATTAGGGCATGTCCTCAACTCAAACACTTAAGACTACCAATACAGCACCCATGCGCTGGTGGTCTTAACCTCAGGGTCACTGTTAATTTTGTCTTTAAGCGCAAGGGCGGCAATTTTACCACGCTCAGGCCCGACGACCACACGTACGCCGCGACTGGTACGACTGGTTTTGACTTTATAGCCAGCCGCTTTAAATCGTTTGGCCACTTCATCGGCTGAGTTTTGGCTGGTCGCTAGCGCTACTTGCACACCAAAGCTGCCTTTAGCATCCGTTTCTTTGACCGTCTGACGGGCACTTTCAAGCTTTTTTTGCGCCGCTTCTTTGGCATCTTCAGACTTCGCTGCTTTTTTCTTTTCCTCAGCAGACTTTTGTTCTAGCTCACGCTTTTTTTTTGCGTTTTCTGCTGATTTTTCGAGCTTTTCGACCTCACCTTTGGCAGGGATTTTTAGGGTTTTGCCCACTTTGATAGGGTCAGTGCTTGACATATTATTGGCAGCTGCTAACGCGGCGACTGACACACCGTATTGACGCGCGATGCTGCCCAGTACATCACCACTTTGGATGGTATGCGTGCTTGCGGTACTGCTTGCGCTGCTGGTTTCTTTTTTGGCATCTGCTTCTTTTTTCTTAGCAGCAGCTTGTTCTTTTTCCGCGCTCTCTTTTTCTGCCTGTGCTTTTGCTGCTTTTTCTTTTTCGGCCTTGTCTTTTTCCGCCTGCGCTTTTTTCGCTACGGCTTCAGCGTCTTTGGTGGTCTCAGCAGCATTGTCTTCTGTTTTTGTTTTGGCTTGAGCGGCTTCTGGGCTATCGCTTTCACCACCCATCGAGCTACTGTCTTCTAAGTATTGCTGATTTTCGGCACGGGATTTTTCTAGTGCTTGTGCAGCGGCAGCCTCTTGTTCAGCCAAAATCTCTTGTGCTCGTTTTTGCTGCACAGCCACACGGGCTTCACGCTCTTTTTGCTTTTGCGCAAGCAGGCGTTTTTCAGTCTCAACATCAGTAGTCAGTGGCGGCTGGGTTGCTGTTTTGGTTTCGGCTTTCGCAACTGCGGCAGGCTGGTTGGCAGGGGCTGGGTTGTTACTTACTTGACTGACCATCGCGTATAGCATGACGCTACCGCCTACAATCATACCTGCACCCAATAAAGCTTGTCTTGACAAATTCATCCGTTCACGTCTCTTTACATGTCTTTAGCGCCCAAAGTATCCCTTACAAGGGCGCGTAAATGACTGATTATTAATAATAAACACGTTGATTATAAAGTATATTGCAGCAGCTGTCTGCCACGATGATACACTTATACAGCAGGCGACGTGCTGGTAGGTACATCCGCCGTTAAAGCACTCAGCGCTTCGGCGATGGTGTGAAACGATCCACAGGCCACCAGTAAATCATCGGCATGACTGTCATGGATAATGGCGTCCGTTGCTTCTGGCAGGTCATTGAATGTATGTACCTTCTCGCTGTCCACCTGCTTGGTTAGCGCTTCAAGCATATGCGGCATATCGGCCGCGCGTGGATGATCAATCGGGGCAACATACCAGCTGGCAATCGGCAAGCCTGATGCTTTTAGGCTGGTGACGACTTTATTGACGTCTTTATCCACGAGCATAGAAAACAGCAAATGCATACGCGCATTTGGCTTACTGGCGCTATAGGCTTGCCATTTTGGTACAAGCTGTGCCAGTAAAAAGCCCACGCCTTCTTCGTTATGCGCAACATCAAATACCCAGTTGCGTCCAGCAAGCGTGCGGTTGTCAAACCTTCCTGCCAAGCGCACGGTGCGTAGCGCCTGCTCAATGGCATCCGTAGAGACAGTCAAAGGACTGGCTAAAACAGCAGAGAGCGCGTTGGTTGTATTAATCAGTGATAAGCTCGGGCGCGGCAGACGCAGGGTCACGCTACTGCTGCTATACTGCCAAGTATCCTCATCAATCTCCTCAAAGCTATAATCGCGTCCCGCTTGATAGGCCGTAGATTGATGCGCGTCAATACGTGCCTGTACGCTGTTTGGCATCTTTTCAGAGCCATAAATCAGCGGGATACCATCACGCAAAATACCTGCTTTTTCTGCGCCGATAGATTCAACATTGTCACCCAGCCAATCAACATGATCGATGCCGATATTGGTAATCACGGCCAAATCAGGATCGATAATATTGACCACATCAAGGCGACCACCTAGTCCGACTTCTAAGACCCATACATCGCATTTTGCTTCAGCGAAGATTAAAAATGCCGCCAAAGTGGTCATCTCAAAGAATGACAAGGTCACATCACATTCAGCGCGTGCCACATCGACCGCAGCAAAGGCTGCTATCAGTTCAGCATCACTGACCATCTGCCCATTGATGCGCACACGCTCATTAAAGTCAATCAGATGTGGTGATTGATACAGCGCTGTCTTGTAGCCAGCCGCTTCACACATGGCGGCGATAGTCGCGGTGGTCGAGCCTTTACCGTTCGTACCAGCGACAGTAAAGACGTAAGCGTCATTTTTGGCTCTGCTTGCAATGCCCAGCTTTTGCGCCACAGGGGTTACCCGTGACAATCCCATGTCGATGGCAGATACATGAATCTGATAAATATAATCAAGCCACTCACTCAAATTAGATTGAGCAGTCGGTGCAGTAGAGGTTGATAAGGCAGACATAAAAATACCTGTAAAAAGTGGCAAGAAATCGTAGCCAATAAAAATATAGGGCATTCGTACACCAAAGTGTACAGGCCAAAAAATAGCACTTATCACACAAAGTGACAAATGCTATTTATAAAATATTCAGCTTAAAAAAGCGGGCAATGACGTTGCCTTACGCTTGAATATTTGGCTGCTGACACAGCTTGGCAAGTAAGCGATAGCTGGTGTCAATCAGTTGGTGACGGTGCACCACTTCATCGACCACACCATGGTCTAATAAGTATTCAGCGCGCTGGAACGGTTCTTCCAGTTTTTCGCGTACGGTCTGCTCAATCACGCGCTTACCTGCAAAGCCAATCATCGCTTTTGGCTCTGCCAAATGGATATCGCCAAGCATAGCAAGTGACGCGGTCACGCCGCCGTAAACAGGATTGGTTAATACGACCAAGTACGGTACACCCGCCAAGCGCAAACGCTCAATGGCAGCAGCAGTACGAGCCATTTGCATCAGTGACAACAGGCCTTCTTGCATACGTGCGCCGCCTGAGGCTGCAAAGCATACCAAAGGCATACGATGCTCTAGGGCATACTCTGCGGCTTCCACAAAACGGTCACCCACCACAGAACCCATCGAGCCGCCCATAAAGCGAAAATCAAAAGCACAGCTCACCACATCCAGATTGCGCAATTTGCCGCGCATCACAATAAGAGCTTCGCTTTCGCCTGTTTTTTCTTGGGCTTCGGTCATGCGCTTGGGATACGGTTTGCTGTCTACGAACTGTAGGGGATCTTTTGCAGTGAACTGCTGACCCATCTCGGCGTCCACGTCGTCTAAGAACCACTTTAGACGATCGCGCGCGCTCATGGTCAAGTGATGGTCACAATGCGGGCACACATAGCAATTAAAAATCAGGGCGGTGTTGGTCGTTACTGTATGACAGTTTGGACACTCGGTTGATGGCTCCGTATTGACGGCAGTTAACGGTGCGGTCAACTGCTGCTTAACGCCAGGAACGCTGCGCTCTAACCAAGAAGGTTTCTTGTTATCAGTGGCCGCAGCCGTTGGATTTTGAATATCAGTCATAGTCATCGCCATTATTAAAGGCTGCTGGACAAGCTCGCTCATACACTTGCCCATTAAAATAAGAAAGCTTATGCAAGTAGGCGGTTATGAGGCGCGCCCATTTGCTCATTATTCAATGATTATACGTCATATTAGTTTACACACGTAAACTAAATTTAGCAAAGTCATCTGATTAATGGGGCGCTACGCTGGTGTGACAGACAAACTGTCCAAGGCGGCGCGCAGCTCGTCCATTTTTGCCATAATATTGGCGCGGGCGTTTTCGATGGCTTTGGCATCCTCACCCACATCCGCAAAATTCTGTACCAAGGCACTGCCGACAATCACGCCATCAGCGTGTTGACCCACCGCTTTTGCGGACGCACCATCACGGATACCAAAGCCCACACATACAGGCAAATCGGTATCGGCTTTGATGGCTTGCACTTGGGCGGACACATCATTGGTATCAAGCGTCGCTGAGCCTGTGACGCCTTTTAATGAGACATAATAAATATAGCCGCTGCAATGGGTTAAAACTTGTTTGCGGCGTGCAGCCAGCGTGGTCGGCGACAATAAGAAAATCCCGTTCATGTCGTGGTCTTGCAGCTTTTGGGTAAAATCGCCTGCTTCCGCAGGTGGCAAATCCACCATCAATACGCCGTCAACGCCCGATTCAGTACAACGATTAATGAAGTTATCATAGCCAATGATTTCAACAGGGTTTAAATAACCCATGATAATAATGGGCGTATCGCTGTCTGTTTCGCGGAATTTAGCAACCATGTCCAGCGCATCGCGGGTACTGGTGCCTGCCGCCAAAGCGCGCTCGCCTGCCAGTGATACGGTCGGGCCATCGGCCATTGGGTCAGAAAATGGCAAACCCAGCTCAATCATGTCGGCACCATGCGCGACCAGCTCATGCAGCAAGTCTACGGTGACGCTGGGGTTTGGGTCGCCTGCCATCACATAAGGAATCAAGGCTTTTTTGTTTTGTGACTTTAAGGTGTCAAAAGTGCTTTTAATTCGGGTCATAATACTCTCAATAGTTTATCAAAGATGACAACAATCGCTATGCAGCGCTTAAGTTATCTCAACTTATAACTCAATGCCTTCTGCCTGCATAACTGAATGCAAGTCCTTGTCACCGCGACCTGACATATTAACGATGATGCTTTGCTCTGGGGTCATGGTTTTGGCAAGTTTGAGTGCATAGGCGACCGCGTGCGCCGACTCGAGCGCAGGGATGATGCCCTCTTTACTGGTCACTTCATGGAAACCGTGCAGCGCTTCTTTGTCCGTACAGCCGACATATTGCACGCGCTCAACGTCTTTTAAGAAGCTGTGCTCAGGGCCCACACCTGGGTAATCCAGACCCGCTGAGATAGAATGCGTCTCTTGAATCTGACCGTCATCATCTGCCATCAGATACGTGCGATTGCCGTGTAATACACCAATGCGCCCCGCAGCAAGCGGCGCTGAGTGGCGACCCGTCTCGATACCATCGCCTGTCGCTTCGACGCCGTACATGGCCACTTCTTTATCATTTAAGAAGTCATAGAACAGACCGATAGCGTTGGAACCACCACCGACACAGGCCACAAGGGCGTCAGGCAGTTTGTCCGTTTTTTCTAAATGCTGAATGCGGGCTTCTCTACCGATAATCGCTTGAAAATCACGCACGAGTAGCGGATAAGGGTGTGGCCCTGCGACCGTACCAATGATGTAATAGGTGCTATCGACGTTGGTCACCCAGTCGCGCATCGCTTCGTTCATCGCGTCTTTGAGCGTACGTGAACCTGAGGTAACAGGCACGACTTTTGCACCCAATAAGCGCATGCGATAGACGTTCATCTTTTGGCGCTCGACATCGTCTGCGCCCATATAGACGATACATTCAAGTCCAAGGCGCGCTGCAATCGTGGCGGTTGCCACGCCATGCTGACCTGCCCCTGTTTCAGCGATGATGCGTTTTTTGCCACACATTTTGGCAAGCAGTGCCTGACCGATGGTGTTATTAACCTTATGCGCGCCTGTATGGTTTAAGTCTTCACGCTTAAAATAAATCTGCGCGCCACCAATCTCATTACTCAAACGCTTGGCATGATATAGTGGGGTAGGACGTCCGACATAATTCACAAGGTCGTCATGATACTCTTGCCAAAATGCGGGGTCTGCCTTAACTTTGGTATATAGCGTCTCTAGCTCTTCTAGTGCTGCCATTAGGGTTTCAGAAACAAAACGGCCACCGTGAACGCCGAAGTGTCCATGAGCATCTGGCTGAGCGGTAAAGTTAATTGCAGTAGCATTCGACATGATAAGTATCCTTGTTATCTTACTTTATGCTGGTTATCAGCATCCTCTTACCTGTGTACTTATAAGGCTTGGCGCTGTATATGTAATGGCGCAAAGCTCTGAGCGGTAGGCATGACTTCAATGGCATTGATATTAACATGCTTTGGCTGCTCAGTAAGCCATAAAACGATATTTGCAATGTCTTCTGGACGAATGGCATCAACGTCTTTATACACGTTCGCTGCCTTTTGGTCATCCCCGCGAAAGCGGACATTAGAGAACTCTGTGCCTTCGCATAATCCTGGCTCGACATTGGTGACGCGTAGCGCCGTACCAATCAAATCGGCGCGCAGGTTTAAGCTAAATTGGCGCACAAAGGCTTTTGTCGCGCCATACACGTTACCGCCTGCATAGGGGTACGTGCCTGCCGTTGAGCCGATATTAATGATGTAGCCTGTATTTGCCGCCACCATCTTTGGCAGCAGTAGCTGCGTGATGTTGCATAGGCCTGTGACATTTGTATCAATCATCTGTTGCCATTCGCTCATATCCGACTTGTCCGCCGTCTCAAGACCGATGGCAAGTCCTGCATTGTTCACGAGCACATCTAGCGTTTGCAGCGCTTCTGGCAGAGATTCCACAGCAGCTTTAGTAGCAGCCACATCGCTAATATCAAAGCTTAAGGGTACAAAGTTATCGCCAAGCTCAGACTTTAACGTATCAAGCTTGTCTTGGCGGCGACCTGTACCAATCACGGTATGCCCTTTTGCAATAAACGCGCGCGCTATCGCTGCCCCAAACCCTGCACTTGCCCCTGTTACCATGACTTTCATTGTTTTATCCTTATCGTTGCTATTTTGGTTGTCTACATCGTTATGAGACATTGATAAACACATCATAAAATCAGTTCTTTATAAACAAAATATAGTGAGATAAAACGGTATCTTTCTTGCTTGCTGTGACTTTATCTCCAGAGGCGACGAAAAGTACCGTTTCATCGAGCGCACTTTTTATGCTGTATCTTTTTATTCGGTACTGACTATAGATGGTGGTGGCCAGCGCTCTTCGCTGCGGCAATAAACGCCTGCATCTTCTCTTTATCCTTTTTACCTTTGGCGTATTCGATACCGCCACTGACATCCAGCGCTTGTATAGGCAGATGCAAAGTATCCGCAGCATTATCAGGTGTCAATCCGCCTGCCAAAACCAAAGGTACATCGCTGTCTTTGGGAATGAGTGACCAATCAAAGCGGTGCCCCGTGCCGCCGTAAGCATCTTTATGATACGCATCCAGCAGCACACTGCTCGCCCCTGCCTCGCTATAGGCGGCAATCTCATCAGTAATACTGGCTAAGCTGTGCGTGTCTTTATTGACGCGCAGCGCCTTTATCCAGCGCTTGTTAATCGCGCCTGCGAGCCTTTGGCATTGCTCGGGTGTTTCGTCACCATGAAACTGCACGACATCAAAGCATACTGAATCGGCAAGTGTTTGTAAATCCTGCATCGATATGTTGACCACCAAGGCAGTAATGCTAACAAAAGCAGGAACCGCGTTGACCAACTCACGCGCCGTCTCGATATCTACGGCACGCGGGCTGGGCGGATAAAACACCAAGCCAATCGCATCCACACCGAGCGCTACAGCAGCACGAATATCTGCCGCTTCGGTAAACCCACAAAACTTAACCTGCATTCTGCCCCCCCCTGTGTCGCTCGGCCTTAACAAAACCTATCAATCAGTCGCTGAGCCAAAAAAGACAAACCCAAATCCCGCAAGCATAAATGTCCCTTATTTTGCGGTCTTTGGGGTAAAGAAGTGATGGCAATTTGTTACCCGTACGGATAATCGTGTTACTCAGACAGGGTTTCAATTGCGCATAAAAACTTATCCTAGCATACTTTTAGCCATCTTGTACGCGCTGGTATTTGCTGGTGTGATGGTTTTATTTTTATCCTACCTTGACCTTAAAAAATTAAAAAAGGACGCCTTATGACAGATAAAAAAATAGACAACAATCAACTGGCGCCATTACACTATCTGATGTGGTTTCGTCGCGATTTGCGCATTGATGACAATACCGCACTGACGGCGCTGTGTGAAAAGGCAAACAAAGACCACGCATACGTTTCTGCGGTGTTTTTTATCACCCCTGAGCAGTGGCAACAGCACGATACGGCGGTGACGCAAGTGGACTTTATCATGCGCCGTTTGCCGCATTTGGCTAAGGCGCTCAAAGATGACTTAAACATCACATTAACGGTCGCGGTCTGCGATACTTTTAGCGACTGCGTGGATGTATTGACACAGCTGTGTTTGGATACGCATGTGAAATGTGTAATGGCAAACCATGAATATGAAGAAAATGAAATCAATCGCGATACCCAATTGATTGCCAACCTTGCTGAGCACAACATCAGCGTGATTCGTCATCACGACCAGTGCGTGTTGCCACCTGCCAGTATCACCACGGGCGACAACACCATGTACAAAGTCTTTACGCCATTTTATAAAAAGTGGCAACAGCACTTAGACGTCAGTCCCATACATTGCCACAGCCCTTGCGCGGTCAATGAGCATACGCCAGCACCCAACCAATCGCTTCGTGACGTACTGCCTAAGAAAATCACACACGCTGATAATAAAAGCGGCATCGCAACCCTTATCAAAGACATTGTCAAAGACTATGAAGACGATTGGCAAAAGCGCGATGCTTTACAACACATTGACATTGCCGACCAGTTGGCGTGTACACGTGATGCGTATCCTACCGATATGGGCGCACCTGAGACGCGCTTGCATGATTTTATTAGCGATGATATTGACGATTATGACTCGCACCGCGATACGCCGCATTCGCACGCAACCAGTCGCCTGTCTGCGTATCTGACGACAGGTATGATCAGCCCGCGCCGCTGTTATATCGCCGCCATAGCGCATTTAGAGCGTAAGCGAGACAATAAAGACAGTGATGAGACAGACATTACCCGCTGGTGTAGCGAGCTGGCATGGCGCGATTTTTACCGCCATGTGCTCTGTGACCGTCCCGAATTGATTCGCCACGAGGCGTACAATCAAAAGCTTGATAAGGCGATAAGCTGGTCAAACGATGAAGACAGTTTTGCCGCATGGTGTTGCGGGCATACAGGCGTGCCCCTTGTTGATGCGGCCATGCGCTGCTTAAATGCCACAGGCTTTATGCACAATCGCTTGCGCATGGTGGTGGCGATGTTTTTAACCAAAGATTTATTGATAGATTGGCGCTGGGGCGAAAAGTATTTTGTGCAAAACCTGATTGATGGCGACTTTGCCTCAAATAACGGCGGCTGGCAGTGGAGCGCCTCAACAGGTACGGACTCTGCGCCATACTTTCGTATTATGAATCCCTTTAGCCAAGGCAAAAGCCACGACAAAGACGCGCTATTTATTAAGCAGTGGTTGCCTGAGCTTAAGGATGTGCCTGCGGATGTCTTGCACTCTGAAGCCAAGCTGAATAAAGCTTTTGGCGATAAGGACAAAAAACAAAAAGAGAAAAAAGATAAGGATAAGCAGAAAAGCAAAAAGCAGGACAATCCTTATACTGATATTGATTATCCTGCCCCTATCGTCGATCATAAGGCGGCGCGTAGAGACACCATTGCGATGTTTAAAGACAGCAAGTAGCCGCGGATTAACACAGCACGCTTATTTATGGTTATGCTCTGCATCTAAGGCCACCAGCTCGTTGGTGGCTTTGTTCATGCCATGCATGATTTGCCCCAATAATACTTGTTGCTTGGTAACCAAAATGAGAATCATCGGTAAGTTTTCATTGGCTACCGAGCTGATCATAACTTTGCCATTATTGGCATCCAAAATCACCGAACGACAGCCCGTCAGCTGCGCTTCTTGGGTCAATGCCTGTACCAATGCCAGAATTGAGCTGCCTACTGCAGAGAGCTTGCCGCCATCATAGTCTTTTTGAAATATGGACGCAATTTCAAAGCCATCTGTCGAGGCTAACAGCACACCGTCAATACCGCTGGTGGTGTATACCAGCTCATGCAAAACAGCTTTTGCTGATGCTAAATAAGCGTCAGAGGGCTGCACACGATTGGATTGGTTCTGGAACAAAGCATCATTAAACATAATGTATCCATCATCAAAATTATAAACACGGTAAGGTTTTAGCGCATCAGTACGCCGCTATAAGGGTATGGCAAAAAGGGTATGGCAAATGTATAGCACCACTTCTACGCTATAGTAAAATAATTGTTTAAGCATCTTCTAACGCAGTAATGATGGTTTCAACGAGCAATAAGACATCGTCTTTTTCACGCATATCGACAGGAAAAATGGGCAGCATACGCCCTTTACTGTCCAGCCACTCGCGATACACATTAAATGGACGCTCAGGTTTTTCATCAACGTGGCTTATGCCAACGACCACACGGCCTTGATAAATCTTATCAAACGTCTCTAAATAATGCGCCAAATCCGCGACTGAATCGGGCGCTGAATGGTCTATCAGAATAATAACGCCCAGCGCGCCTTGCGCCAATATCGGCCAAATAAAACTAAAACGCTCCTGCCCAGGCGTACCATACAGCCCAATACTGGTGCCATCACCAATGGTCAGCTCACCATAATCCATACCTACGGTGGTCAGCGACTTACTGTGCGCGTCAAGGTCAGTATTTTGCACCTCAGTTGACACCACCTCAATGTCAGACAAGCTGGCAATGGCGGCGGTCTTACCTGCGCCCATTGGGCCACTAAAAACGATTTTTAAACGCTGCATAACGATAAAACCTCTTCATTAAATAAACCCAATCCCTAGACACGCTTATAAGCTGCTCCAAATACAAACGGCAGCAATCAAAACAAACAAATAACGCCCGACCCACACGTTATCCAAAAATGCGCGAAAGCACGCCATCGGTACTTGGGTGGCGCAAGCACGGTTTTGTTTGGCGAACATCATCGCCACTAAGGCCAAACCAAAAACAGGCGTGATACCCAGTGAGGTTGGCGCAAAGTAATGCCACATCACAACGCCCATCAGTATCAAAAAGGCGGTTTGCAGCAGCCCGATAATGAGCACATCAAAGCGACCAAACAATATCGCTGTAGACTTAATGCCGACCTGTAAATCGTCGGCTCTATCTGCCATCGCATACTGGGTATCATACGCCACTGTCCAACACATATAGGCCATAAACAGTAGCCAACACCAGATATCAGGCGCGCCCAATATGGCGACATACGCCATCGGTATTGCCCAGCCAAACGCCGCTGCTAAAAACACTTGAGGTAAATGGGTATAGCGTTTCATAAAGGGGTAAATAAACGCCAAAGCCACCGCGCCAAGCGACCAATAAAATACCGATAGCGGTAAGAAAAACAACAAGCTGGCGCTGATAAGCGAGAGCACCACAAACGCACCGACCGCTTCTTTACCACTCAAGCGACCATCAGCCAATGGACGACCTTTGGTACGGCTCACAGAACCATCGACCTTACGATCGGCAAAATCATTAATCGCGCAGCCTGCTGCCCGCATAAATATGGCACCGAGCGCAAAGATAAATACCAGCTTCATCTCTGGTAGCCCTGCACTAGCGCCGTCAACTTGCGCAGCATCCATCGCTGCAAACATCACGCCCCACAAAGTTGGCCATAGCAGAAGTTCAATGCCTACTGGCTTATCAAAACGGGTCAGATGAATATAAGCCTGTAGCTTATCTTTAGCGCTCAGCGATGAGGCGGGCATAGTCATAGGTATCGTTATTTATATAAAGTGTACGGTTAGGGCGTTGCAACCAGAAATACAGAATGCGTATCAAACAAAATAACCATCAAAACGCAGGGCATCGTTTTGCCACTGCTCGTCAGGCACTTGCGCGGCAAATAAGGGCGCATCGCTTGGACGTTTAACAATGACGCGACCGCTCTTAGCGTTAGTCTGACACAGTTTCTTAGCAAAGGTAAAGAGCGTTTGTTCCTCAGCATCATTTGGTGGCGCAGCCAGTCGATGCAGCGCCTGCATGCCCTTACCCACTTTTGCCCCTTTACCATTTTTGCGGTCTTGATAGCTGCCTTCAGGAAACATCGGATCCAAATAGACCACATCAAAATGCGTGTCCGCATCTTTCGCGTCTTGCACATATTGCTGTAATGTGGTGTGGCGAATATTCAGGCGCGCCATGAGCTTTTGCCAGTTGGGGTGCGTTTGCATTCGCTGCTGCTCGCTAAGTAGTAATAGCGCCATAATAGGCGCGGCCTCAAGCATCTGTACCTGTGCGCCTGTACTCGCGAGAATCAAACTGTCGTGACCAAAGCCTGCGGTCGCATCGAGCACGCGGCTATGGTCATTGATTTTAGCCGCTTGTAATAACAGCTCAGACTTACGTCCTGCCCGCACCACGCGGCGCTGTAACTTGTCCCACTCAGGCGTGACCAACAGCTCGCCGCTGAGCCAAGACAGCTGATAACTGCCTTCTAATATTAAGACAGGACACGTACTCTCTGTACTCAGCAGTCGCTTTTGCCGCGTATTGAGTTTGCCTGTTAGCGGCATCGCTTGTAGCGTGAGCGGAATATTGGCGTCCGTCACCAATCGCTCAATCGCTGCAATATCTTCAGGTGTTACCGTCTCGGTATACCACAGCTGGCAAGCGTGCGTCGCTACTTGGGTCATCATCCTACCTTGTGTCTTATCATAGCGTTGTTTGTTTTAAAAACACAGCACATACATCTTGTCATTAACCGCTTTGGTCAGAAAATAAGTCTCTAGTCAGGTTTATACAAAATTATGCCGTGATTTGGTAACCAAACACCCATGTGGCAATCAGTACCAACACACCTGTAATGATACGCAGCCATGCAAAAATGGTAAAGTCGCGGCGGCTGACCCAGTCGACCAACCAGCGGATGCACAACAGCGCTACCACGAAGGAGACGACTGTGCCCACGCCCAACACCCACCAATCTTCGCTACTGTTTAACACTTCATGGTGTTTGATTAAGTCAAGAAGCGCCGCACCAACAATCACAGGGATACCTAAGAAAAATGAAAACTCCGCCGATGCCTTACGCGAAACGCCCAGCCACAATGCCCCAATAATGGTCGAGCCCGAGCGCGATGTCCCTGGAATCAGCGCCAAACATTGAAACAGACCAATCAATAATGCCGTTTTAATACCGATATGCTCCGCTTCGTGCGCAATAATGTGTTTGGGGCGTTTTTCCACATAAAAGATCAGCAAACCACCAATAATCAGCATGATGGCAACGGTAATGGGGTTAAATAAATACGCCTTAATCTCATCAGCAAAGGTAAAACCAACAATCATCACAGGAATGGTCGCCACAATCAGGCTCAAACCCAACTGGCGCGGGTTGCTCATGCCGTCAGCCTTACCCGTCAGTAAACCAACCAGCGCTTGCCATAAGCGTCCCCAATAGTCATAAATAACCGCCAAAATCGCGCCCAGCTGCACTACCACCACGAACAAATCGACCTTGTCCTTATCCCAAAAGTTCATGATGTCCGCAGACAGTATCAAATACCCTGTACTTGATATGGGTAAAAACTCGGTAATACCCTCAACAATGCCCATGATGACGGCTTTTATTAATAAAATGATATCCACAATGGTCGTCCTAAGACCAGCGGTACTGGTCGTATGTGTGTTGTTATCTATACTGTAATGATAAAAGTACCCAGCGCTGCCCTATCACGCTTGGTTATCAGAAGAATGGAGGCAAAAAATTAGGCTTTGCCTTGTTCTTTGAGGGTTTTCCATGCTTTGTTACGTAGGTATTTTGGCAAAGCATTACCCGCACTGACGCCGCCTGTCGCGTGAAATTCAGCATAGCCCAAGATGCCAATCACGGCGGCGGTCGGAATAATATCAGGATAAAGCGTTTGTCCATCTTCTGTAGCCAGTAACGGCGCGCCATCACCTGCGATAGGCAGTGCCCCCTTGGTCGCGGTGTCATAGTCGAGCAAGCGCTCGGTGTCCGCGTCTTCATCTGACGCCGCATCTTTTTGCGCGACAGGCTGCATAATACCCGCCTGCAAGGCATATTGCCCAAAGTACACCTGCGACATCCGCGCATCATGCGCGCTGTATAGCTCGGTTACTTGATGCGCACTATAGGTTTGCTGCGCGATGGCTTGTAAGCTTGAAACGCCCACGCACGGAATGTCCTGCGCGACCGATAAGGCTTGCACTACGGCAGTATTGATACGGATGCCGCTAAATGCACCTGGCCCACGATTAAAAAATAACGCCTGAATATCAGACAGTTTGCTGTTATGGGCGCTTAATAGCGCATCAATCATCGGGAGGATTTGTTGTGTTTGCTGGCGTTTGTCGCGCTTGGTATCTTCATTGAGCACCTTGCCCGATGCGTCCAGCAGCGCTACAGAACACTGGTCAAATACGGTATCTATCGCTAAAAACATCCTCACCTCAGCTCTATCATGGGCAGCAAAAAATTGCGCCTATCATAGCACTTAGCATACCAAACAGTGTGATTTTCTGTGTTTTTCATCGTTTATTCACGTCCGCAGCTGCTGTGCGCCAAAGCACTGGTAAGACGGTAGGCGTTTATTTTTTAGTTGTCTTACGCACGTTTTATGATTGCGCTGCACGCTAAAAGCTTGTCTTTATGGCAAAAAAGTTAAAAAAATCCCTCAAAACCACTGATTTTGAGGGCGTGTACTTTTTTATAATTTAGCGTTTATGACATAGGTTTAAAAGCGAGTCTTAAACTTCTTTGGCGCTTGCGACTGCATTTCTTGCATTTTCTTTTGCATCTCTTCGGCGCTTGGCATGTTGTTGGGGTCAAGTCCCATTTGTTTGGCAAGCTCTGCTTGGTTCACGTCCTGCATGCCGCCTTTGCCTTGGTTGCCGCCGCCGAATAATGGACCGCCGCCACCTGCAGCGCCGCCTGCCAATCCTTGTACCGCCTTCATCATTTTACTGATGCCATCAGGCTTAGAAATCATTTTCATCATTTTTGCCATTTGCTTGTGCTGCTTAAGCAAACGGTTGACGTCCTGAATGTTACGTCCTGAACCTGCGGCGATACGGCGCTTGCGGCTTGGGTTAATTTTGTCAGGGTTGCGGCGCTCAAACGGCGTCATTGAGTTGATCAGCGCCTCCATTTCTTTGACTTTTTCTTCAGGCTTGGCGTCTTCGACCGCTTTTTGCATGTCCGAGCCGCCCATACCTGGCATCTTGTCTAAAAAGCCTGCCATGCCGCCCATGTTTTTCATTTGCTGGAACTGAGTGAGCAAGTCTTCTAGGTCAAATTCGCCGCCTTTTTGAATCTTTTTCGCCATTTTTTCGGCTTTTTCGCGGTCAATTTTTTGCTCAACTTCTTCAACCAAACTTAAGACATCGCCCATACCAAGGATGCGCTGGGCAATACGCTCAGGGTGGAAGGCTTCGAGCGCGTCCAGTTTTTCCCCGCGGCCGAGGAATTTAATCGGTTTGCCCGTGATGGCACGTACAGACAGTGCCGCACCGCCACGCGCATCACCATCGGTCTTGGTTAAAATAACGCCTGTTAGCGGCAGCGCATCGTTAAAGGCTTTGGCGGTATTTGCCGCATCTTGACCCGTCATCGAGTCAACGACGAATAGGGTCTCTGAGGGGTTAACCGCAGCGGTCAGCGCTTTGATTTCGTCCATCATGTTGTCATCAATGTGCAGGCGACCGGCGGTATCGATGATAAGGATGTCTTGGTATTGTAGCTTGGCTTCGGCGATAGCGCGCTCAGCGATGGCAATCGGGTTTTCGTCCGTGCTTGAGGGCACAAACTTGGCGCCCACTTGACCCGCCACTTGTTCGAGCTGCTTAATCGCGGCAGGACGGTATACGTCAGCAGACACCAACATGACTTTTTTCTTTTGGCGCTCTTGCAAGTATTTTGCAAGTTTACCCGCGGTGGTGGTTTTACCCGCGCCTTGCAGGCCTGCCAGCAAATACACTACAGGCGGCTTGCCCGTCATTTCCAGTTGCTGGTTGGCGCTGCCCATCATTTCGGTCAGCTCGTCATGGACAATTTTAACAAACGCTTGACCTGGGGCGAGCTCTTTGAGCACTTCTGCGCCGAGCGCTTGCTCTTTCACACGTTTGACAAAGTCGCGGGTCACAGGCAACGCCACATCGGCTTCTAACAGTGCCATGCGTACTTCGCGCAAGGTGTCTTTAATGTTGTCTTCGGTCAG
The DNA here is from genome assembly GCF_016464015.1 of Psychrobacter sp. bablab_jr014. Taxonomy (GTDB): domain Bacteria; phylum Pseudomonadota; class Gammaproteobacteria; order Pseudomonadales; family Moraxellaceae; genus Psychrobacter. Next base: position 198,182 of record NZ_JACDXT010000019.1, on the reverse strand, counting down.
TTGCCCACTGCCAACGATGTTGCGCAGGCTTGATGATAAGCGTTCAGTTAAGGTATCAAACATATCTGGCTCTCAGGTTACAGGTGAATCTATACATCGGTTGCGATACAGCACATACGCCACAAGGATGCGTGGGCGGCAAAAGATGCTTATTGATAATTTTTCTCAAATCATAAGCGAATGGCGCTCAATACGGCTCTATTTTATGATAAATTGAGGGATTATTCTAATCATACCATTTTCACGCGTCATCGCGTCGTTAATATGCTTTTGTTATGTAGTGAGGCCTGTCTGTGTCGTTTGCATTTATGATAGCCAGTGTGGCGTATATTGCGGTAGGTGCCTATATTGCATGGGCGCTTATTCAGCAGATGCCTATCCATAAAGGCGTCAGCTTGATAGGTTTGCTCATCGGTGTGATGGCACACGCAGCGGTGCTGTACCCTCAGATGGTCACGCTGTATGGGTTAAATTTTAACTTATTCAACGTTTTAAGCTTTACCAGTTTGCTGTTTTTGTTCTTCTATATTTTGTTCTGCCTATATCGTCCAATTTTAAGCTTTGGTATTTTGGCAGCGCCAACCGCCTTACTTGGCATGGCGGTTGGTGTGATTGGACGCGCACCCTATCGCCCCTTGACGGATATCAGCATCGGGCTAGAAGCGCATATTTTAATCTCTTTTGCTGCTTACTGCGTGCTGCTGATGGCGACAGTGCAAGCACTATTTTTGCGCTTACAAATCCGCGAATTAAAGCATAAAACCATTCACCGTTTTTGGGTCAATAAGCTGCCACCACTACAAAGCATGGAAGGCTTACTCTTTGACATGATTTTGGTCAGCTTCGTGCTACTCAGCATTGCATTAGGCTTGGGCTTCGTGTACGTGCAAGATATCTTTGCACAGCATATCGTGCATAAGACGGTATTTAGCATGCTGTCTTGGCTACTCCTTGGCGGCTTACTGATAGGACATTGGCGTGCAGGCTGGCGCGGCAAGCGTGCAGCAAACTTAACCATCTATGCGTTTTTATTATTGGCCCTTGGCTTTGTGGGCAGTAAGTTTGTGTTGGAGCTGGTGTTATAAGCGCTTGATATTCAAGTATTAAAAAATTGATAATAAAAAGGTCTGATAACGTATCAGACCTTTTTTTATGAGCAGTGCTAAGTCTTTATAAACAATAACTCAGTTTTATAAAAACAGATTAGTTAAAGACCACCGTTTTGTTACCGCTGACAATCACGCGATTTTGTACGTGCCAGTTGACAGCACGCGCCAGCACATTACGCTCAACGTCACGACCAATGGCGCGCAGCTCAGGCACGCTTTGACGATGGGTCACGCGCTGTACGTCTTGCTCGATGATTGGCCCTTGATCCAGCTCTTCGGTCACATAGTGCGCCGTTGCACCGATCAACTTGACGCCTTTGTCATAAGCTTGGCGGTATGGGTCTGCACCGACAAACGCAGGCAAGAACGAGTGGTGAATGTTGATAATCTGCATCGGCCAACGCGAGACAAAGTCTGAAGACAGAATCTGCATGTAACGTGCTAAGACCAACAAGTCATTGCCTTGCATCAATTTATGAATCTCGGCTTCGGCTTCGGCCTTGTTGTTTTTGGTCACTGGCACATGGTGGAAAGTGATACCAAAGTTTTCGACCGCTTGACGCAGGTCATTGTGGTTACTAACGACAGAGGTAATCTCGCAATCAAGCAAGCCGCGCTGATGACGCCACAGCAAATCAAGTAGCGCATGATCAAACTTCGAGACCAAGACCCCAACTTTGGTCTTAATCGCATTGTCATGTAAGCGCCACGTCATATCGTAGCGCTTGGCAACTGTGTGCGCAAAGCTGGCTTCAAAATTATCGATAATATCGCTCAGTCCCGCAAGCGCAAACTCAAGGCGCATAAAATACTGACCGCCCTCATGCGCGGTCGAGTATTGGTCGAGGGTAATGATGTTGGCGCCGTAGCGGTGGGTAAATTCAGAAACCGCTTGGACGATACCCGCCTGATCCATACATTTAATGAGTAAAGTCGCGGTATCTGTGGCAGGGTTCGTGGCATCGGCTTTGGCGAGTGGCGTGTTGGTTTTTTTATTCGACATAAGGCATCCAAGTAAACAAAAAATGGAACGTCATCACAAGGCATTGGGCGCTTGGATAATGTAAGGCAGCTATTTTAATCGCTTTTGCGCTTTTTTGCTGGGGATGTTTGTGCTTTTTCGCATTTTGCTATCAAGACAACTACAAAAAACCCCAACGCGTGGTTGGGGTTTTTATAAATGGTTGATAGATTTATTGAATAATATAGGTTCTCGTAGTGACGTCGCCACGCGGTGATGTGGTAGAGATTTTAAAATAGTCGCCTGCTGCGCAATCATCGATAGCGTAGTTACTTATTGTTCCTAAATTCATGCCTGGCACACCAGTATCGACCAATGCAGGAACCGTGCTTACTCCGCCAAGCTGCTCAACACTACAGCTCATATTATTTTCTGTTTTATCACTGACCGTCACACTAATCGTCGTGCCTGAAGGCATGGGGTTTAAATCATAGAACCCACCACTATTGACCCGTACATTTACCATGCTATCGGACGCACGGACAATTTGTGGCGCTAACGGATTGCCTAAATTATTCAATAAGGTAAATCTTGCACCACTACCATTCGAGAGCAACTGAATGGTCTGGAAACGCACCACAGCATCGAGTCCTGAATTACAAGTGTCCTCAATATTTGGATTGACGAAATTATTGATAAAGTTTTCTTTGTACTCAATCTTTTTACTGTCGCTAATCATTGAGAATTTAAGCTGCACGAATTGATCTAAGTTATTTTCACACGTGCCATTTGCCCGAGTGGTCAGCGGATAAATAAACTCGCCACTATCAAAGACGCCGTTTTCGTTGTCATCGCGGAAAGTATCACCGATATTATGTACGAACGTATCGATGCCTGCATCCCAAGCATTATTGCCATTGTTGTCGATATACCCTTTTTCACCTTCAGCAACCGCCAGAATGCTCACACGTCCATCGCCCGGACGTGGATTTTGCGCTGAAAAGGTTACCGTACATTCGCCATTACTGGTTAAGCACTGGGCAGGAGACACCTTGCCGCCTTCTGCCGTTAAATTCACCACCGTATTGTCTGGCACGGCATTACCATTACGATCGACCATGCGCACAACGATATCGGTACTGTCGCCATCCATACCCCAATCAAGTACGTTTTTGCCTTGTGAAATGCTGAGACCATCTTGGGTCACACGTGAGCTGGCAATGGAGATACCTTTTGATAAGGCATTGATACGTGGATCACTGCCCAAGGATGCTTTGATTTCTACAGGTCCAGGGGTTGAACCTGGGTAGATATTGACAGAGACATTACCATTAGCATCTGTTTTAGTTATAAGGTCTGCCATATTGCCCAGTTGTCCAAAAGACAATCCTAGCGGCGATTTTTCTAATGATAGAATTACTTCTTTATTCGCGAGGGGCGTGGTGTTTGAATATACGGTGAATTCAACGCTGCCACTTGATGACGAGCCACTATCTGCAATGCCTAAAGTCAGCTCATTTGAGGTATAGACAATGGAGGTCGCTTCTGCAGTAGCGACTGTAACTGTCGTCGTTTTGGTACTGTTTCCTGCACTGGCACTAATAGTAACAGGGCCGCTGCACAAGGTATTGTCTTCATTGATGGCTTTGTAGACCACTTCAACCATACCGTTCGTATCTGAAACGGTTTGCGCGGGTATTTGACCACAGCTGGCACTAAAGTTAACAGAAACACCGTTAAGCGCTACACCATTGCTATCGGTGACTTGTAGAGACAAAGATGTTTGAGCACCTGATGCCAGTGCGCTATTATCCGCCAGCAAATTGCTCACCGTAACATTGGTCGCTTGGACATTAAATGTCTTGCTGTCTGTCGCAGTATTACTATCAAATGTCGCCGTTGCAGTTACCGTATATGCGCCATTAACAGAAGGATCATCTGGTTTTAGAAATACGCGAGCTTGGCCGTTACTGTCACTCAGTACTGAGCCTGATGTGCTCTGAGTCAAAGTGACACCTGCCACATCAATCGCAAAACTGACTTTCGCATTTGGTACAGGATTGCCACTGACATCGGTGACAGTAACTTGGTAATAAGCACCTTCTAATCCTACTGAGCTGATGACATTACCACTAGTATCTAATAAGCTACTGCTATTGATATTCAAAGTATCTGTCGTATCGCCATTTCCTGGTGTACCACTATTCCCACCTGTCCCCAAGTCAGGCTCTGGCGCAACCGTATCAGTACCACCACCGCCACAACCTGCTAAGGCTAAAGCAAGTACCAAAGTGCTCATTTTAAACGCTGTTAATCCTTTCTCGCGTATACCATATTGCATGTTGAAAACTCCGCGGCAATGCTACGCTATATGACATATAGCCATACCGCGCGCTTGCTAAAATAAAAAAGCAAAAATAAGCAGAATACAGACCTATTTTTGTTAACATATTGTGTGAAAATTCTAACGATAACTTTACTGACTTTTGTCATAACTTACAACCAAAAATTGCAAACAATCATCAACATAATGCCTGACAGCACGCCCTTATAATGCTGTCAAAATCTATAAAATAATTTGAGTATTTTTCGATTATGTGGTATAAATATCGGCTTTAAAATTTTCTGAATTGGTGTGTCTGTAATTTGCCTTTAGATGACAGAAATACCAGCTCAATCTTCATATAGTTTTGTTTGGTGCAATGTGCCCGCTTGCTGTGTCCATGCCGCAAAAAAGCGCAACTTGCCCAGACTGGTATGAGTAAGCTCATACCTCACAAATTAGGAGTTCGCCATGTCTCGAGTTTGCCAAGTGACTGGAAAGCGCCCTATGGTGGGTAATAATGTTTCGCACGCAAACAACAAAACCCGTCGTCGCTTTCTACCAAACCTACACAACCATCGTTTTTGGGTAGAATCTGAAAACCGTTTTGTGCGCCTACGTGTTTCTAGTAAGGGTATGCGTATCATCGATAAGCAAGGCATTGATAAAGTGCTCGCTGATCTACGCGCTCAAGGTCAAAAAATCTAAACCACGCGCTGCATGCCATTATTGAAAGGAAAGCTATCATGAGAGATAAAATTAAGTTGGTGTCTACTGCGGGTACTGGTTACTACTACACCACTACCAAGAACAAACGCACTATGCCTGGCAAAATGGAAATCAAAAAATTTGATCCAAAAATCCGCCAGCACGTGATTTTTAAAGAAGCAAAAATCAAGTAACTTTGCATCAAGTAATCTTGATTGCGTCATGGTTCACTGTTTAGCAGTCACCATTACCGCTTCACAAAAAAAGGGCTTATCATCAGATAAGCCCTTTTTTATTGCGTCTATTATTTCACGTTACTTTTACTTTACTTAATTAGAGATGGTTTAGCTATAGTGCTCAGGCTCTTTATCATATACACGGGCATGCCACTGGCTCATTTGTTTTTGCATAATGACCTGAATGGCGGCATGAATCATGTGTTGACCAATCATCTGGGTGTCATTGCCCATGATTTCTTTTAATTGGTCAGAAAAATCAATACTCATCAAAGGCGCATCTTCGGTGCTGGCATCGCGCAGTAGTAACGTACCATCTTCTGCTTCTACCAATTCAAGTGTTGTCTCTTTAGCAAATCCTGCGTGCGCGTCTTTCGTATCGTTATCCACTTCTATCTCGTTTTCAAAGTCATAATAGGACATAAGCATTTCCTCATTATCCTGCCAGCAGCAAAGAAGCGCTACGGAGTACAGGTTAATTCATCATAGCTCATAGGTGGTTGCGTCCCAAGTAAAATTCAAGGGCATCACCTATTAATGTCTACATCGCCCAATCAATGCCAGTAACGCAATTTGCCTAATGTGAATAAAAACGCAACGAACATGCCCATATAATACGTGAGCTTTAAATCGAAGCTGGGATCGCGATATTTAAACGGTAGTGCCACAGTGGTAATGGCGGTCGGCAAAATCAGCAGCATCAGCAGCCAATTTTCAATAACATTGAGCCAGCCTTGAACATCTGCGCCGCGTCTGAGCGATGCCAAACCGAGCAGCAAACAGCCAATGATAAGGATAACAATCAATACTTTAGGAATGTCTTTTGGAAATAAGGTATCGGTCAGTTTTGATAATGCCATAGTGTCGCCCAGCGTTCCTACTTGCCTGTGATAGACGGGTATTTTTCTTAATAATAAAGCACGCCAACCCATGGTACAGACGGGCGTGCTCAAATAACTGCTTTGTTAACTGTAGCTGCCCATAAGCCACAGCATCGACACACACGCGGTCAGCCAGCCTAGACTTAATGCATTGCGCGTTTCAATATGCGTGCCTTTGACTTTATTAAACAGCTTTGCACCCAGCCAAAACAGCAGTGGAATACCAAGGGTAAAGGCAGGGACAATCACAGCAGCATGGCGTAATACGTCCATCAGCTCATGCCCAACTGCCAAGCGAAAGCCATAACCCGCCAGACTTAGCACCAAAGAAAACAGCGCCAAGCCAACGGTAATATATTTGGGCACAAGGTGCTGTTCATTACGCGGCGTGGTCGCTTTGTCAGTCGTAGGATGGTTGTCAGGTTGCATCGCAATTACGCCTGTACTTGTGCCAATTCTGCGCGCATGGCATCAATGGCAGCGCGGTAATCAGGCTGATTAAAAATCGCTGAGCCCGCTACAAACATATCTGCGCCTGCTTCGGCAACCGCTTTGATATTGCTTGCCTTAATGCCGCCATCGACTTCGAGACGGATGTTACGTCCGCTATCATCGATACGCTGACGTACGGCACGGATTTTGTCGAGTGTACCTTCGATAAACGACTGCCCGCCGTAACCTGGGTTGACGCTCATCAATAGGATTTGGTCGACTTTGTCCATCACATAATCGAGATGATGCAGCGGTGTGGCAGGATTGAGTACCAAACCACATTCTGCGCCGCCGTCCTTAATAAGCTGTAATGAACGGTCAACGTGTTGGCTGGCTTCTGGGTGAAAGGTGATGATACTCGCGCCTGCACTCAAAAACTGCTCAATCATGCTATCGACAGGTGACACCATCAGATGCACATCAATCGGCGCGGTAATGCCATAGTCACGTAGCGCTTGGCAAATCATACTGCCAAAGGTCAAATTGGGCACGTAATGGTTGTCCATCACATCAAAATGCACCACATCGGCGCCCGATGCCAGTACATTTTCGACCTCTTCCCCCAAACGGGCAAAATCAGCGGAAAGAATAGAAGGCGCAATTAAATATTCAGGCGTGGTGCTGGTTGTGGTCATAGCAGTGTCCATATCCGTCTTAAAAAAGATACATAGTGATAATAGCTCAGATATCAAGTGCGCGCATGACACCCACTTGATAGTACTGACCTATTATATCAGCCTTCGCGTGACACATCAGCTCAGCTGTGCCATGCGAAAATGATGTTCGATGTGATCAGCAATCACACTTTGGATAAAGTAATAGCTGTGGTCACAGCCTGCTTGATAGCGTAACGTTAAAGGCTGCTCTGCTTGTTGACAGGCGGTTTGCAGCTTTTCAGTCTGTAGCTCGCCTTCAAGATAAAATTCATCTGCGCCGCCTTGATCAATCAAGACTTGCGTGTATTGACGACCTGCCTTGGTAATGACTTTGCTGGCATCTGATGCATCCCATTTATCCTTGTCGTCGCCAAAATACTCTTGATAGGCCACTTTACCCCATGTCGATTCACTCGCAGCGCACAGTGGTGAGATACCAGACACACTGATAAATTTGCTCGGATAAGTAAAGCCAAGCAACAGCGCGCCGTGTCCACCCATCGAGTGTCCCATAATACCAATGCTACTGATGGCAAACTCACTGCGCAACAAGTCATACAACTCATCAACGATATAGTCTTGCATTTGATAATGCTCAGCCCACGGCGCTTGCGTGGCATTGACATAATAGCTCGCCCCTTGCCCAATAAAAAAACGGGCATCATCGGCAACGTCAATATCTTTATCCTTATCAGAACGTGGCGAGGTGTCTGGCGCGATAAAAATCATGCCAAGCTCACTGCACTTTTGCTGAAAATGTGCTTTGTGCGTGACATTATCGGCATTACAGGTCAAACCTGATAAGTACAAAATAGCAGGACACAATTGACCTGCTAATGCTTCGTCAGGCAAGTAAATACTAAACGTCATCGGCGTTTTGGTCGTCGCTGACTCATGACGATAATAATGCTGTTCACCCTCAAAGCAGCGATTGACACTCACTTGGGTCAATGATGAACGGCTCGAGGTGTTGCGAGAAAAGTAAGTCATAAAGGTGCTCTCAAGTAAATATGTGCAGAATAAAGAAGATAGATTAGGGCGTGTTGAAATTATCCGTTTATACTCATTGCATAAACGGATAAATAAAGATCAAAACAGGCGCATTAATACTCAATCACACTGCGGATGCAGCTTGGGTCTTTGAGCAGCTCAAAGCCTTTGTTAATCTCTTCATGTTTGAGCTTATGAGTGATGAGCGAGTCAATATCGATTCTGCCTTCCATGTACCAATCTACGATGGTCGGTACGTCGGTACGTCCACGTGCGCCACCGAATGCTGAACCTTCCCATTTGCGTCCTGTCACCAGCTGGAATGGACGGGTGCTGATTTCTTGTCCTGCGCCTGCAACGCCAATGACAATCGAGCGGCCCCAGCCTTTATGCGCGCACTCAAGGGCTTGACGCATCACATTGACATTACCGATACATTCAAACGAATAATCCACGCCGCCATCGGTCATTTGTACGATATGGTCAACCACATTATCTACGTCATTTGGGTTCACAAAGTCGGTCATGCCAAAGCGGCGACCCCATTCTTCGCGGCTTGGGTCTAAATCTACACCGATGATACGGCTGGCACCGATTAATTTTGCGCCTTGAATGACGTTTAGACCAATACCGCCCAAACCAAAGACCGCAACGGTTGCGCCCGCTTCCATCTGCGCGCTATAAACGACTGCGCCCACGCCTGTCGTGACGCCACAACCGATATAACATACCTTGTCAAATGGCGCATCTTCGCGGATTTTCGCCACGGCAATCTCAGGCAGTACGGTATGACGAGCAAAGGTCGATGTACCCATGTAATGTAAAATCGGCTCACCATCAATGCTAAAGCGCGACGTACCATCAGGCATCAAGCCTTGACCTTGTGTGGTACGAATAGATTGGCAAAGATTGGTTTTAGGGTTTAAACAAAAATTACACTCGCGGCATTCAGGCGTGTATAGCGGAATCACATGGTCGCCAGGCTTTAAGCTTTTGACATTTTTGCCAACCTCTAGCACGATACCCGCGCCTTCGTGGCCTAAAATCGCAGGAAATAGACCTTCAGGGTCAGCGCCCGACCACGTGTAATAATCGGTGTGGCAAATGCCTGTGGCTTTTAGTTCAATCAAGACTTCATTGTCTTTTGGCCCTTGCAAATCGACTTCGTGTAACGTCAATGGCTTGTTGGCTTCCCAAGCAATCGCAGCAGTGGTCTTCATTCTTATCTCCCTTATGCATGATTCATCAATAAAAGTGACTTAGAAAAGTTACGCTATCATCATACAGTTTCAAACTTTATTTTAGTATGTCAGTTGGTAATGCCTTTGTTCTCATTTTTTGTTCTCATTTTTCGAGCAATAAATACAAGTGACCTATCACTAAGCGCCTGTCATCATTTGGCTCATTATCAGGGACTGGCACTGGGCTGTGATTCAGGCGTAACGTTAATACGTACAGGCTGTCCGCTATTAGCAGCCAATGGCGCAGCCGCCTGCTTTGACAATTGAGATTGATTAAACAGCACCTGCTCAAAGGCAGGCAGTGCCGTTTTCATCAGGCTACCGACCACCATTTGTGGCTCAGACGGCTCAAAGCCCATAAAGCCTTCACGCTCGCCAACCCGAACTTTGGCCTCGTTAAAGGCGGCCTTAAAGCTGGTATTGTCACGCAAACCCTCGGCAAAAAAGGCTTGACCAAAATAAGTCATCTCTGCCGTGTTGGTACAACCAAATGACGCTTTATCGGCAGCAGATGCCGTAATCACCACGGTGGTCGGTGATGCCAGCTCGTCAATAAACGACCCTGAATAGCAGGCGGAGACGACAATAACACGCCAGCGAATACCTGACGCATCTAACGCATCGCGCAGCCATGTGGGGTCTAAATTTTCCATCTCAAGCGGCGGATTGTCCAGTTGGAATACATCCTCGTTACCGTGTGAAGACAAGGCTAAGAACAGCACGTCTTCGTCTTTATTCATACGCTGACCAATGGTTTTAAGGCCCCGTAAAATGCTGGTCTTGGTAGCCACTGGTTCATCTGTCCAGCTAAAGGTGTTGTTAATGAGTGCCAAAGAGTGGCCACTGGTGCCAAAGCGCACATCAAACAGCTGGCGCACTTTATCAATCTCAGAGCGAAACACATCTTGTCCTGCAAAGCCTGCCACACCCATAAAGTACCAATCGGTACGTCCTGCAACGCTGCTGTCAATGTTATCAAGGGCTTGTTTGAGCAGTTGCGGCTGCGCATAAAATGCCGATTCAGGCAATACAGGCTGCACCACTATCGGCTTAAAAATAGGCTGGTCAGCGACATTGTTTTGCCAAATGGTGAGTAGCGCCATCGAGCCGACCATCAAAATAATGCGCTCCCACCACGGCGTACGCATACGGCGAGTAAAAATCCATATCAGCGCCAGCGTCTGCCAAACAAAGAGTACCAAAAATAGGAGCGGTAAAAACGAATAGCTCCACTCAGGTAGCCAGCCATGAATGCCCAAAAACTGTAATGCACTTTTTAACAACACCAGCAAACTGTCTGCCACCAGCCAGAGTACGACAGGGACAAAAACCAGCATTTGATTGCCTGAACGGCGGGCCAAAATAATACCGCCCAGCAAAATAATGGTTGGCCAAATCAGATAGCTGATGAGTCCTTGTTCATTAAACAGGCTGCCGCTGTCTGCCACCAACCACGAAAACAGCACATTGCTGCCGAGCGCCAATAAAGCAAACACGGCAAACTGCATAAAGGTAGGTTTTACCCAAGAAAAAGCGCGGCTAGAGCCAATCAGCATCCAGAGCGCGGCAATAATATTGGCAGCAAAATTCAATGAAAAGCGCTGTAGTGAGATGGTTTTGAATGACGAGAGTGACAAAGACTGAGAACCTCTATCTGGTCAAATAACAAAAGCCTCACGCCTCTTTAAAGTAGGCGTATCATGCTGGATGCGATAGTGCGCTTGTTATCATTAGCGTTAGTGTATCTGCTGAATCTAACGAAATTGTAACGGATTGTCAGTAAAGAGGATAAGACTAATTTGTAAAGTATATTTGCTTACATGCTTGAGGCAGCTATCAAAATGCCATCTTAGCAGCAATTTATTCAGCTTTAACAATTCACCATAAAAAAAGAGGCCTGCGTGCAGACCTCTTTTTTATTGATATACTAAGAATTTTGTCCTACAACGTGCTTATTTCATCAACAGCTCATTGACGCGTTTTAGATACGCCGCTGGGTCGTCTAACTGACCGCCATCTGCAAGCAATGCTTGGTCAAAAATCACCTGTGCCAAGTCATCAAACTGCGCGTTGCCATCCAGCTTTTTAATCAAGGGATGCTCAGGGTTAATCTCAAGCGTCGGCTGGCTCTCGGGCACGTCTTGACCCATTTGCTTGAGCATCTGAATCATCTGTGGCGACAGCTCGCCTTCACCAACGACCAAGCACGCAGGGCTGTCTACCAGACGCGTTGACACTTTGACGTCTTTGGCACGACCGTTTAGCGTGGTTTTTAGTTTATCCACCACAGGCTGCATGGCTTCTTGCGCTTTGCTGGCTTCTTCTTTTTCGGCGTCGTCTTGCAAGTCGCCCAAGTCCACCGCGCCTTTGGCGATGTTTTGTAGCGGCGTGTCGTCAAATTGGGTTAAGAAGTTCATCGCCCACTCGTCCACACGGCTGGTCATCAAGATGACTTCGATGCCTTTTTTCTTAAACAGCTCAAGCTGTGGGCTGTTTTTTGCGGCAGCAAGGTTGTCCGCTGTCAGGTAGTAAATGGCTTTTTGACCGTCTTTCATGCGCGCTTTATAGTCGGCAAAGCTGGTCTCTAAACCATCATGCGTAGTCGTGGTGTAGCGGAGCAATTTGGCGATGCGCGCTTGGTTGCCCATGTCCTCGCCCAAGCCTTCTTTGATGACATCACCAAACTCTTTATAAAATTCACTGAACTTGGCTTGTTTGTCGGCGTCTTCGCTATTGGCAAGACTGGCAAGCAAGGTTAGGATACGGCGCGCGTTACCATCGCGGATAGATTTCACATCGCGTGATTCTTGCAACAGCTCACGGCTGACGTTTAGTGGCAAGTCGGCAGAATCAATCACCCCTTTAACAAAGCGCAAGTACATCGGCAACAGCTGCTCGGCGTCATCCATGATAAACACGCGCTTCACGTACAGCTTAAGACCGTGCTGCTGCTCGCGGGTGTATAGGTTCATCGGTGCTTTTTTGGGGATGTATAGCAGCTGGGTGTACTGTACGCGACCTTCGACACGGTTGTGCGTCCACGTTAATGGATCGTCCATGTCGTAGCTGATGTTTTTATAAAAATCGATGTACTCATCATCTTCGACTTCTGAAGCGCTGCGTGTCCATAGGGCGCTGGCTTTGTTGATGGTTTCCCACTCATCGGTGAGCACCATTTCGCCGCCTTTTGGCGTCTCGTCATCGCCATCTTCGCTGGCATCTTCTTGCCACACTTCTTTACGCATCTGAATTGGCAAGCTGATGTGGTCAGAGTATTTGTTGACCAGACGCTTGATTTTGCTGCGCTCAAGGTAGTTGTCTTCGCCTTCTGAATATTCGTCTTTTAAATGCAAAGTGATGGTCGTACCGCGAGTCGCCTTGTCGATGGTCTCAACAGTGAACACGCCTGTGCCGTCAGATACCCAGCGCACGCCCTTGTCCGCAGGCTCGCCCGCTTTGCGTGATTCAACGGTGATGGTGTCAGCAACGATAAAGCCTGAATAAAAGCCCACGCCAAACTGACCAATCAGCTGACCGTCTTGTTTTTGTGATTCAGACAGTTTTTCCAAAAATGCTTTGGTGCCTGATTTGGCAATCGTGCCTAAGTTTTCGATGGCATCGGTCTCATTCATGCCAATGCCGTTATCAATAAAGCTGATGGTTTTGGCGTCATTATCGATGTCGATACGGATACGCAGCTCGCCGTCGTCTTCGTATAGGCTGTCGTCATTGGTCGCTTCAAAGCGCAACTTATCACAAGCGTCCGAGGCGTTAGAGACCAGCTCACGAACGAAAATATCGGCATTAGAATATAGCGAATGGGTCACCAAGTGCAGTAGCTGGGCGACTTCTGCTTCGAAGCTGTGTTTTTTTACATCAGCGGAACTTTGATTGTCCACTTGGGTCTGCTCACTCATAAAAACTCCTATTATTCATACCAAAGATGCTGTCATCAGCAGCGGTGAATCACAAATTTTCCAATACCAACAGTATGGCATCTCTGGCCATAAAGGCTGGGCGATAAATACTGTTAGGCTGGTTAATCAGATAGGGGCGCAGGCAAAAATTTCAAGCCAAAATACCGCAAAAACCAAGATTGGCCATAAAAATCGTCCACAAAAAAACCGCCTAAGTTGGCTTAAGCGGTTTTTATGATTTTTTAGCATTGAGTGGCATTGCCTCGCTTGCCACCTTTAGGCGCGCCAAGCGATGCGTCGCGGCTTATAGACAGCTTGGCAGATGACGTGCTGGATCAGCGTCACGGGCAGCCATCGCATCTTCGACGCTCAAGCCCAAAGCCTTGGCCACGCCCTCGCCATACGCAGGGTCACACCAGTGGCAGTTGCGAATATGACGATACTGGATAAAGTCTGGCACGCCTGCCATGTTTCTGGCGGTATTATCAAACAAGACCTGCTGCTGCTCAGCATTCATCAAATGAAACAACGCGCGTGGCTGGCTAAAGTAGTCGCTGTCGTCTTCGCGAAAATCATAGTGCGCCGCATCGCCATCAATCTTTAAGGGTGGCTCGGCATAATCAGGCTGCTCCTGCCACTGGCTAAAGCTGTTTGGCTCATAGTGTGGGCGGCTGCCATAGTTGTCATCGACGCGGCCTTGACCATCACGGTGGTTGCTCATCACAGGACAACGTGGTTTGTTGACAGGGATCTGCTGATGGTTGACACCGACACGGTAACGCTGGGCATCGGCGTAGTTTATCAAGCGATTTTGGAGCATTCTGTCTGGTGAGACGCTGATACCTGGGACCAGGTTGCTAGGTGCAAACGCAGCTTGCTCGACATCGACAAAATAGTTGTCAGAGTTTTTGTTAAGCTCAAACTCACCCACTTCGATAAGCGGATAATCCCCTTTTGGCCATACTTTGGTTAAATCAAATGGATGATAAGGGACGGTATCTGCCTCAGCTTCTGGCATGATTTGCACGTACATTTTCCACTTCGGAAAATCGCCTTTTTCGATAGCATCGTATAAGTCTTTTTGATTACTTTCGCGGTCCATACCGACGACTTCACGAGCTTCGTCATCGGTTAAGTTTTTGATACCTTGCTGCGTACGGAAATGAAACTTCACCCAATAGCGCTCGCCCGCTTCATTCCAAAAGCTGTAGGTGTGCGAGCCAAAGCCATGCATGTGTCTGTACGAGGCTGGGATGCCGCGATCACTCATGACGATGGTGACTTGGTGAAAGGCTTCTGGTAATAAAGTCCAAAAATCCCAATTGTTGGTCGCTGAGCGCATGTTGGTACGTGGATCGCGTTTGACCGCTTTGTTTAAATCTGAGAATTTGCGTGGGTCGCGTAAAAAGAACACGGGCGTGTTGTTACCGACCATGTCCCAGTTACCCTCTTCAGTATAAAACTTCAAAGCAAAGCCGCGAATGTCACGCTCTGCGTCGGCCGCGCCGCGCTCGCCTGCCACAGTACTAAAGCGCGCAAACATCTCGGTTTTTTTGCCCACTTCGCTAAAAATAGCCGCGCGGGTATATTTGCTGATGTCGTTGGTCACGGTAAAGGTACCAAACGCGCCTGAGCCTTTGGCATGCATACGGCGCTCTGGAATCACTTCGCGGGCAAAATTGCCAAGCTTTTCATTGAGCCAGATATCTTGAGCCAATAATGGGCCGCGCTTACCTGCGGTCATGCTGTTTTGGTTGTCAGCGACTGGTGCGCCATTACCCATGGTCAATTGGGTTGGAGCGTAAGGGCATTTTTTATCACTCATGGTCATACTCCTGTAAAAACAAATGAAAGTGCCAAACTTATACTGAATACGCTTCTAGCAGTACATCTAGAATCCTCGTCAGTTTGTTTGAAAATCGGTGATTCTTGTTCAGATAAATTTTGTTCATAGTAACCTGCCTGTGCAGTTATCTTACCTAGCCTTTGCTTGATTACTATTACAACTGATTTACATTGTTTTGTATAATCAATTAATCACATACTTTCGTTTTATTTTACAGAACTATAGAGGGCTTTGCGATAATCGGCATGGTTCTGGCTCTGCCTTCGTTAATATGATCAGCATAGTTGGCATGGTCGCGAATGCGGCGTATATGCTCGCTCACCTTCCTTTATACTAGCGCGGCATCGGGCGGATGGTCAGTATTTGCTCGCTACGACCAAAGGGGCCATGCACATCGTGGAGCACAGCACTGGTCAGCCCGATACCATCAGCGCCATACTGCTGTACTGCCTCGATACCGAGCCAGCGACCTTTAGGGACACGGTGCATATGGATTTGCAGGTCTGTATTGGGAAACATCCACTCTAGTTTTGACAGCCCTAAACCCAGTCTTGGTACCACGCCATTGGCAGTATCGACCATGCCCAGCAGATGCACCATATCATCAGTGGGTACGCCCTCCACCATCTCGACATCGTTGGTTATCCAAACCATGCCGCGACCTTCTCGGCGATCTGGAGTGGCCACCAAGCGCACACTTTCGATAAAGCCGCCCGGCCAGCCTTTCATACCCTCCCAAGCAGGCAACGTTTCTGGCTTATGCTGTGCTGGTTGATCCTCAATGCCAGCGATGGCGCTGGTGTCTTGCGTCAGCAGTCGCCATGCCCTAGCAATAATGGCATCTCGACCACGGCTGTTCATTACCGCCTCGACAAGCTCGATGGTCTTACCTGGGCGAATACAGCGCGTGGTGATGGTAAACTCATCAAGCGGTATCAGCCCCAAAATATCTAAGCTAATACGAGCAATGCGCATGTTTTTTTGCGGCGCATACCCTTGCAGCTCAGCGCTCAGCACCCCAGTGGCTGGTGCCATATGTTGCTCGTGCTCGTTCCACGCGCCTTGGGCATGCCGGGTCGGCTGATAATGCGCGACACTGACGCCCTCTGCCAATGGTTCGCGTTTGACCAATTTGTAGTACGCTGACATAATTTTCCTTAATATTTTCGATTCTCTTTTTTATTTAAAAGATCTCTTGCAAAAGTACCAGTTTATTGACTTCGACTGACGGAGTTACAAGGGCTAGCGATGACTTATGCAAGAGGTCTAAAGTACACTATTTATGACCGCAAACTGTCTGGCTGATCCTGCCTGACTTATCGTCGACGTGTACCTTATATGAGATATGAGCTTGGTTGGATATGAGTTTGATTAAAATAACGTGTTGCCGGATTCGATAAGCATACGTTATTTGCTCAATCGTTGTTTTTGCATGGTCAGAAGTGTACGACTCTTGACCATGATAAATAGAAAAAACGCCATCACCGCAATCAGTACGCCATATAAGACGCTATAACCCTTTATAAACTGAGCGGTATTGAGTAGCAGCATCAGCACCAAGGCGATGGTGACAAAGGTATGATTTTTAGCTGCTTGTTGATCCCATCTAGCGTGGCTTCTGCTAAGACAAACTTTGTTTTTGGCTGCTGTTGACTCATATCACTTGCCTACTTGGGTGACCGGAATGCGCAGCGCTTTTGGCAGGCTAAACGTCACGTTTTCTTCGATGCCTGACAGCTCATTTGGCAAGTCGCCACCCCACGCTTGTAGCTGGTTCAGCACGTCTTGAATCAACACCTCTGGCGCAGAAGCACCCGCAGTAACGCCAACGCTGGTCACGCCATCGAACCACATTTGGTTCATTTCGCTGGCATTATCAATCAGATATGCTTTGCAGCCCATACGCTCAGCAAGCTCACGCAGACGATTGGAGTTTGAGGAATTGGGCGAGCCAACCACCAGCACCACTTCGCAGCGGCTGGCCAAGTCTTTGACCGCATCTTGGCGGTTTTGTGTGGCGTAGCAAATGTCGTCTTTGCGTGGTCCTTGGATATTAGGGAACTTGGTGCGTAGCGCGTCAATCACGCGCGCGGTATCGTCCATAGACAAGGTCGTTTGCGTGACGAATGCCAAGCGATCGGCGTCTTTGACCGCCAGCGCGCTTACGTCGTCTTCGTCTTCAACCAAGTGGATATTGCCGCCGTGTTTGCGGCTAAAGCGCCCCATCGTGCCTTCAACCTCAGGATGTCCTTCATGCCCAATCAACACCGCATCCATACCGTCATGCGCAAGCTTGGAGACCTCCATATGTACTTTAGTCACGAGCGGACAAGTGGCATCAAAAACAGTCAAATCGCGGCGGGTGGCTTCGTCTTCAACGGCTTTTGACACGCCATGCGCGGAGAAAATCACTATCGAGCCATCGGGCACTTCGTCCAACTCTTCGACGAATACCGCACCACGATTGGCAAGGTCAGACACCACAAATTTATTATGCACCACTTCATGACGCACATAAATGGGCGGTTCAAAACGCGTTAAGGCTTCATTGACAATGGCAATGGCGCGATCCACACCTGCACAAAAGCCACGCGGATTGGCAAGATAAATTTGCATAAGGCGACCTATCATTGGATAATTTACAGTGATGACAAAGGGCGTTTTGATAAAACGTCCGAAAACGTCATAGCGACGCCGCTACTTTAGCATAATTTGGGGCAACTGCGCTTGAATTGCAAGGTCGCGTTACAAGTCCATAGTCACAGGTCATGCCAAAATGAGGCATCACGGCTCATGGTTTATCTCACCCTTTTTAGACTTTTTTTGATTAGGACAGCTTGTATGACAGGTTCACTTTTTATTATTACTGCCGCCTCAGGTACAGGCAAAACCTCTTTGGTCAAGCAGCTGATTGCGACCACCAATGACTTGACTGTCAGTGTCTCGCACACCACACGCAGGCCGCGCCCCGGTGAGATTGATGGGCATCATTATCATTTTACCGATGAAGCGGCATTCGTTGCGGCGGTAGAAAACAGTGAATTTTTGGAGCATGCCAAGGTTTTTGACAATTATTATGGCACCAAAAAGCAAAGCGTACGTGCGCAGCTTGAGGCTGGCGTGGATGTGATTTTGGAAATCGACTGGCAAGGCGCGTTGCAGGTCAGAGACATCTTCCCAGAAGCCGTGATGATTTTTATTCTGCCGCCAAGTGTGGCTACCTTGCGTCAGCGTCTGTCCGCACGCGGTCAAGACTCACAAGACGTGATTGAAAAGCGCTTGGCAGGTTCTGTCACTGAAATGGCGCAGTATGTGAACTTTGATTATGTGGTGATTAATGACAATTTTGAAGTGGCGCTCGCTGAGCTAAAAGCCATCATTATCGCTGACAGACAAACTCTCGCGCGCCAGCAAGACCGCTACGCGAACACCATTGCCAGCTTAATCGGTTCGCAGGTATAAACGCCAGCGATGCTTTTATAGCTGTGCAATCGTGCAGATGCGTGAATAATTGCGCGCAGACTCACAAAAAGCCGCTGCGCCCTTTGGCAAAAAAGTGTTATACTCCTTTGCTATTTTTATACAACTTTGTAGGCATGGGCGACCTTGTCTATATAACCAACCGAGGTAGCTATCTATGGCACGAGTGACGATTGAAGATTGTTTGGATAATGTTGATAATCGCTTTGAGCTGATTTTGGTGGCAAGCAAGCGTGCGCGTCAGCTGGCGAAAGGCATTGCTGAGCCTATGGTTGAGGTGGACAACGACAAGCCAACCGTTTTGGCACTACGCGAGATTGCCTCTGGCAAAATCACCCGCGATATCCTCAATCAGCCTGAACACAACTTTGCCACCAGCTCACTGGATTTGGCATTATCAGGAGACCATAGCTTCTAAAGAAGCAAGGTTACCCATATTAAAAAAGCCATAGTCTGATGCTGTGGCTTTTTTTCGTTTAAGATGAAAAAAAACGCGCAATTGGGGCATGATTTTAGACCAGTAGGCGGCTTAGTAGTTGACATTGGACGCAATTTGCGATTAATTATAGGCTCACCTATCTGCCGCTTTACGCGACATTGTTACCTTATATGTCTGCAACAGACCTATATTGAATTGGTACTTTTAGTCACCACTCCGCCTGTTTGGCTACTATCAGAGCGTGCCCCTCATCAGCAATAGGACTGCCCATTTATGACTCAAACCTTGCCAAAACTCAGTCACCCTATGGTCGACGACGCTCAATATAATTTATTACGTTCGGTTGGCTATCTCAGTGCGCAAGAGCGCCAAGATGTGATTGATGCTTGTGCGTTTGGTGATGTCGCTCACATTAAAGACAAGCGCAAATCTGGCGAGCCATACATTACCCACCCTATCGCTGTTGCTGAGATACTGGCAGGCTTTCGTCTTGATCGCGATACCATCATCGCTGCGATTTTGCACGATACGGTTGAAGACACTGAGGTCAGCGGCGACGAACTAGAAGCCCGTTATGGCAAAGTGGTCGCCCGTCTGGTCGATGGTGTGACCAAACTCAAATCTTCAAACCACAATAAGCAGCAAAATAAAGCCGCGACTTTCCATAAGATTTTGACCGCGACGCTAGATGACCCGCGCGTGCTGATTATTAAGCTTGCCGACCGTCTGCACAACATGTCAACGCTTGATGCGGTGCGCCCTGAAAAGCAGCACTCGACCGCGCAAGAGACTTTAGATTTTTATGTGCCGTTTGCCCGTCTTATGGGACTCAACGACATCGCTGACTATATCGAAGTGCTGTGCTATCGCAATCTGAACTCAAGTATGTACAACAAGCTGTCGGACAAGCTTTTACAGCATGGGCTTGGGCGCAACTTCCAAAAAGAGATTATCCACCGCTATTTGACCATTGTCTTGACCAATTTGGGCTTAGGCGGACACGTCAAAGTCTTGGACAATCGAGTGTCAATGTACCGTCAGTTTTTCCGTAATCGCGGGGAGATTAATACCCTACTGCGCAATTATTCGTTTGAGATTGTGCTCGACAATGTCGAAGCCTGCGATAAGCTTGCTTATTATTTAATTAAAAAATATCAAATCGATGATGACCATATTGAAGACAATATTCGTCGCCCGCGTCCCGGTGGCAATCAGTCGTTGACGCTGATTTATGAGCGCGATAACGATACCATTAAAGTCACTATCTTGACCAAGCAAATGCAGCATGCAGCACGTCTTGGGGTGATTGGTGTAGAGCATGCTTCAGACGTCAGTCAGTCGGTGATTCAGGCGTCGCTGCGCAATATGAAAGACTTGGTGGATGAGGACAGCCTGAATGAAAATCACGCCGATTTCTCAGCAGCCGTGTCGATTATTAATGATTTGATGGATTATCTGCATTCGAGCAAAATCATCTGCTACAGCCCGCAAGGGCATGCTTATGAGCTGCCGCAAGGTTCAACCGCGCTGGACTTTGCCTATGCGGTCGGCCCAATGGTTGGCAATGTTGCCACGGGCGCAAATATCGAAAACGTGCCCGCCAAGCTCGGTACTGCGCTTAAAGACGGGCAAATGGTCGAGATTGATGTCGATAGCCATGCCAAACCAAAAGCAGAATGGCTGGGCTTTGTGGTCACCAACAAAGCGCGTGAAGAAATCATGCGCTGGTTCAAGGACCTGTCCGCCGAAGAAAAACAGCACCATGGCCAAGAAGCACTGGGTCGCGCGCTGCGTACTTACGACAAGTCGCTCGATGATTTAAGCGACAGTGACTGGGAAAACCTACTCGCATGGCGCGGCGTAGAAACCAAAGCAGCGCTGTTTGAACAAATCAGCTCAGGCAATCTGTTGCCGCAGCTGGTGGTCTCGCGCTTCTTTAGCGATGAGATTAATAGCCATCAGCACAGTGTTGATGCCGCGCATCCACAACAACTGATTGCCAATGCCGCTGGGGTGGAGCTGCATTTTGCCAACTGCTGTCATCCGATTTATGGCGACCCGATTTTGGGGCATTTGTCACGTCATGGCTTGGTGGTGCATCGTCACAAGTGCTTTTCACTCGATGACATCCGTAAAGACAATCCCTATCAGGCAATTCAGCTGCGCTGGCGAGATGACAGCGCCGTGCGCCAAAGCGATTCAGATGAATATGAAGAAAAAATTCGCTTCCCTGCGTATTTAAAGCTGTCGATTGTGCTCAATGACGAGCAAATCAGTGAGGTGATTTATCATCTGCGCCAATTAAATATCGGTGTCGAAAAAGTGGACGTGCGTAATAGCGATACCATTTTGCACATTATCGTCCGTAGCCGCGTGCATTTGGCACAAGGTATCCGTGACCTACGCGCACTGCTCGGCTTCCCGAATATCATGCGCCTGTATCAACTATAAACTGATAACCTCTGACAACATAAGCCCATGTTGCTGGTATGCGTTTTATTCACTGCTATGCGCTTTAAAATCTATACCAGCAGTATCTTTATGTGTTACTTGTTCCCACGATTTTGGGTGTCCGCCGCGATGCCCTTTTATTATGATAAATAAGGATTATTATGAGTCGCCAAACCATCCATACCGATAACGCCCCAGCCGCCGTCGGCACATATTCACAAGCCGTCAAGGTAGACAACACCGTGTATGTCTCAGGTCAAATTGGTCTTGACCCAAAAACCATGACGCTACAAGAAGGCTTTGACGCGCAAGCAAAGCAAGTCTTTGTCAATATCGCAGCGATTTGTGAAGCGGCAGGCGGCAGTTTAAAAGACGTGGTGAAATTCAACGTCTCATTGACCGATTTGGGCGACTTTGCCGCGCTGAATGAATTGTTCGTGGCGAATCTGAGCGAGCCGTATCCTGCACGTGCCGCCGTACAAGTCGCAGCTTTACCAAAAGGCGCCGTGGTTGAGATTGAGGCCATTTTGCATTTGGGTTAAGCGGTTATTGCGCTACACTAAGATAACCTTAAGTTTTAGGTAATCACCAATGCCCGCTGGGAAAACTTGCGGGCATTGTTTATGGGTTATGCCTTTTTATTCTGCTTATCTTTTTTTCTTTTTTCTTTTGCATTGTGAGCCTTTATGTTGGTACAAGTCGCCCTGCCCGTGCCCCTTTATCGGGTGTTTGACTACCGCATTGATGCAGGTGGCGCGCTGCCGCAAATTGGCTGCCGCGTGCAAGTGCCGTTTGGTCGCCAGACGTTGATTGGTGTGGTTATCGGTCATGTGGCGCTCGCTGATAGCGACATTCCTGCCAGCAAGCTTAAAGCCATTCAAACGCTGATTGACGATGTGCCGATTGTGGATGCCAAGCTGCTCAGTCTCGCGCAGTGGCTCGCGCGCTATTATCATTACCCGCTCGGCGATGTGCTCGCGGTCATGCTGCCGACCTTGATTCGTCAAGGCAAACCGCTTGATTTGCTCATCAGTCATTGGCGTATTAAACCCAACATCACCGATGATGATTTTCATCCCAATGCGCACAAACAAAAACAGCAGTTCGATATGCTGAAATTGCATGGCAAACGCGGCGCGAGTGAAGAAGTACTATTGATGGAAGGTATGGAGCGTCCGTTTTTGCGCATGCTCGAAGACAAAGGGCTGATTGAACACTATATCGAAGAAAAATCGCCGCCCACGCAGGTCAGCTTGGCGCGTCTGCCGCTGGATTTGCACAAAGAGCAGCAAGCCGCCGTCACGCGCATATTAGAAGCGCATGAAGATAAGTGCTATACAGGGTTTTTATTAAACGGCATTACTGGCAGCGGCAAAACTGAAGTCTATCTACAAGTCATGCAGCCAATATTAGAAGCGGGCAAGCAGGTACTGATTTTGGTGCCTGAGATTGGTCTGACGCCGCAGACGCGCGCGCGCTTTGCCAGTCGCTTTGCAGGGCATATCGTAATGCTGCACTCAGGCATGAGCAACACGCACCGCATGCAGGGCTGGCAAGACTGCCGCACAGGACACGCGCAAATCATCATCGGCACGCGCTCCTCCGTCCTGTATCCGTTTGCTGATTTGGGCTTGATTATCGTCGATGAGGCGCACGATGCGTCTTATAAACAGCAAGACACGTTGCGCTATCAGGCAGCAGATGTGGCGCTGTATCGCGGGGTGCAGTATCAGATACCTGTGATTTTGGGTACGGCCACTCCGACCCTTGAGCATTTGCATTTGGTCGATGAGGGCAAGTTGGTTGAATGCACACTGACCACCCGCGCAGGTCATGCCAAGCCTGCGCCCATGCAGCTGATTGATGCCCGCCTTGAGAGCACACATTATCAAAATAGCCAAGATGGTGCGCGCTATGATACGGGGCTAACAGACAAGCTGTTGACCGCTATTCGTCAGACCTTAGAGGCGGGCGAGCAAGTCTTGATATTCTTAAATCGGCGCGGCTATGCGCCCATCTTGCTGTGTGCGGCGTGCGGCTGGCAGGCGGATTGCCCGCGCTGTGACGCGCATCTGACGGTCCACCATACCCAAAGCGCTGAGCGCAGCAGCTATCTAAAGTGCCACCACTGCGATTGGCAAGCCTATATCCCTGCCACTTGTCCTGATTGCGGCAGTCAAAACCTTGACGCACGCGGTATGGGCACGACGCGCCTGAGTGACAATTTGCACGCTATCTTTGGCAATCCGCAAACCAGCAAGCAGACCTACCCTATCATTCAGATTGATAGAGACACCACGCGGCGTAAAGACAGCTGGGACAAAATTTATCAGCAGATTAATCAAGGCAAGCCCGCAATTTTGGTGGGCACGCAAATGGTGGCAAAAGGACATCATTTTCCCAATGTGACCTTGGTATGTTTGCCCAATGCCGACCGCGGGTTTTTGTCGCCTGATTTTCGCTCGCCTGAGCATACCGCGCAATTAATGATTCAGGTCGCAGGACGTGCAGGGCGCGGCGATAAGGCAGGACGCGTTTTGATTCAGACCTTGCAGCCTGACAATCCGTTGCTGTTAAAACTGGTAAAAGACGGCTATATGTCCTTTGCCCGCCAGCTGCTTGCCGAGCGTCAGCTGATGGGACTGCCGCCGTATCGCCATGCCGCGTTGGTGCGCTGTGAGGGTAAAGCGCTGAGCCAAACCACAGAAGCCCTACGCGCTGCTATCGCCATCTTGCCTGCCCAGCACAAGCTGGCGGTACTCGGCCCTATTGATGCGCCGATGAGTAAGAAAAACAGCCGATACCACAGTCAGCTGCTGCTGCTTGCTAAAGACCGCGCCCATCTGCACCAAGTCTTAAATCACTGGTGGACGCAAGTGCTCGGACTGTCTGAAACCAAGTATCTGCGCCTGAGTCTCGATGTTGACCCCACAGGCTGGTAAACATAAAAACTACCCAATCTATTAGGCTACCTACCTGCGCGTATTTGTGTGTATCTGTACGGCGCGCAGATGCTTACTTCTGCAATACAGCATCAAGCGCATGCACGTGCTATCTTTTGCCTACATACATTGCCTCGGTGAGTACACCTGATGCCAAACAACGTCCCACACGACCACGACCACGACCACGACCACGACCACGACCACAGTCATAGTACACAGCGCGCTGCTACCGATACCTCAGGGTATCAACGTACGCTACTGATTAGCTTTGTTATTATTACAGGCTATATGCTAGTTGAAGCCGTTGGTGGCTGGCTGACAGGCAGTCTGGCGCTGCTCTCGGACGCAGGGCACATGCTCAGTGACGCAGCGGCGCTCGGTGCGACATTATTGGCCTTTAAAATCGGCGAAAAGGCGGCCAATCCGCACAAGACCTTTGGCTATAAGCGCTTTGAGATTTTGGTAGCGCTGGGCAATGGCGCGACGTTACTTATTATCGCGCTAATGATTTTTTATGAGGCCGTGCAGCGTTTGTCTACCCCGCCTGAGATTGCCACCACAGGGATGCTGATTATCGCCAGCATTGGTCTGCTGGTAAACATCGTGGTCGCGTGGTTCATGCATCGCGGCAGTCATGGGCACGACCACGGCGATGAGGGCGGTGGTGAAACCAATCTGAATATGCAAAGCGCGTATCTGCATGTGTTAAGTGACTTGCTCGGCTCGGTTGCCGCGATTATTGCCGCGCTACTGATGATGGGTTTTGGCTGGCTGTGGGCGGATGCGCTGGCTTCCGTCATCGTCGCGGTACTGATTTTAATCAGTGGCTATCGCGTGGTACGCGATTCAGTACATATTCTAATGGAAGGCACGCCCAAAGGTATTTCGCTCACCAAAATCAATGCCCGCTTGCTTGAGCATCCGCAAGTACAGGCCGTGCATGATTTGCATGTATGGAGCATTACCAGCGGCTTACACGCCCTATCCTGTCATGTGCTGGTGAATGATGATATGCGCATCTCTGAGGCCAGCAGCTTGATTGATGCGCTCACGCAGCGCTTGCAAGATATTGGTATTCACCACGCCACCATTCAGGTCGAAGGCGCAGCACACCCCAATACCTTGACGCATTCAGATGCGCTGGTCTGTGATATCAATGCAGGACACCAAATAGACGCGCATAGTGGGCACAACCATTGAGGACAGACAATTTATCCGCTTAGCGGTTCAAATATTGCCTTGCTGAGTATAAGTGATTATGCTTAAAGCACATTTTATGTTGAGCAGCACGTACTACGGCTGTCCGATCCGTTTATTTAGATAACACCGACTGAATGATGAGCCATCACTATGTCTAGACGCTCCGCTGCTTTTGTTCCCCCAAGTGACATCGCCGACCCGACCTCTAAGGAAGGCAAAAAAGAAGCAAAGGCTTTGCTATCTACTTTGCAAGACGACATCGCCAGCTTTCGTCATGCCAAGTTTCCGCCCGATATTTTGCAGCAAGTACGCGACATGCCCATTTTTTCAGGCAATTTGGCTGAGGTGCAGGCGTATCAAGAGGAGTGGCAACCCCTGATTACTCGTGCGATGGCGTTTTATCCCTCTGCTTATCTGCCGCCCGATGAGCTGCCCTTACCTGCCAGCCTTGAGATACCGCAGTTCGTATATCATGTACAGCGCCTGCATTTGACCAAAACCCGTGCCAAAGAATCCAAAAGCTTCGGCTCAGTCGGCGCGCTGATTGATAAATGCGGCGAGTATAGCGACGCGCACGTGGCACGCATGCAGGAGGTCTTTGAAAAAGACGATGAGGCGCGCTTGGTGGCACACCGTGAGTTTATTGACTTGCGTGCTTATGTATTTTGTTTGAACCAAAAAGGCGAGCTGCTCGAGCCTGAGCGTTTGCGCTTTTATCGCACAGGATTGATTATCCATGCGCTGCCTAATTTTAAGATTGTTGACAGTCGGCAAACCCCAAGAAAGCGCCGTAACGACGCGTACAAAAACCCCATCGCGGACAACGGTATTTGGAAAATCTATAAGAAAAAATAATATACAAAAAATAAGACCGCTATTTGTGCCACTGAATGACGGTAGGTTTTTTGTCAAATTATCGCTATTCCAGTGCGACTGCTAGCTGCGTAATGCTATCGCCGCGCTGCTTTATCTTGATTGTTAAGGACGTACTATGTTTGCTGCCGCTGCTGCTGGCTCACCCAACTTGATGTTACAGGCGACGATTTTTTTGGGGGCAGCGCTGCTTTTTGTGCCCTTAGGAAAGCGTTTTGGTCTGGCAACCGTACTCGGCTATTTGATTACTGGCTTAATCCTTGGCCCAAGTGTGCTCGATGTCGCAGGTGACGCCGAGAGCTTGCTGCACTTTTCTGAATTTGGCGTGGTGATGCTGCTGTTCATCATTGGCCTTGAGCTGCAGCCTTCACGCTTATGGGCATTACGCCGCTCTATCTTTGTGCTTGGCGGGTTACAGGTCGGTGTGACAGGCGTGCTGCTCATGGGCTTAGTGTACAGCATTTTCCCCTTTCATTTGGATACCGCGTTTATCGTCGGTTTTGGTTTGGCGCTGTCCTCGACCGCCTTTGTCCTGCAAATCTTGACCGAAAAACAGCAGCTGTCGAGCACGCATGGGCGCGAAGCCTTTACCATTCTTTTGTTCCAAGATATTGCCGTTATTCCTTTGCTCGCGGTTATTCCGTTTTTATCGGGCGTGCGTGAACAAAGCTATGATTTGATTTATTTTGCTAAGGTATTTGCCGTCTTTGGCGGATTGATTGTCGCCAGCCGCTATGTGGTACGTCCGTTCTTTAAATTTGTGGCATCAAGTGGCGCTACCGAATTGCTGACCGCCGTTGCTTTATTTATTGTCATGGGCGTGTCGATTTTGATGGGGCAAATCGGTCTGTCAATGGCGCTGGGTGCATTCTTGACAGGCGTGTTGCTGGCAGATTCAGAATATCGCCACGAGTTAGAAGCCAGTATTGAGCCGTTTAAAGGCTTGCTGCTCGGTTTGTTCTTTATGTCGGTCGGCATGTTAACCGATGTCAACCTTATCATGGCTCAGCCGCTCTTTATCATTGGCTGTGCAGTTGCGTTGATGCTGATTAAGTTTGGCGTCATCGCCGTTATCGCCAAAGCGCTTGGCAATCGCTGGCCGACCAGTATCCGACTTGGAGTGACATTAGCGCAAGGTGGTGAATTTGCCTTTGTGCTCTTTAGCGTGGCGACCAGTCAAAATGTTTTGCGTCCTGAGCTGGCAAACATGCTCAATCTGATTGTGACGCTCTCTATGGCCCTCACGCCCGTGGCGTTTTTATTGCTTGAGAAAATCGGCGAACCGTACTTTGCCAAGCGCAAACCGAGCCGCGAATTTGACACCATTCCTGACCACGAGCATCCTGTGATTATTGCAGGCTTTGGGCGTATGGGGCAGATTATCGGTCGTGTTTTGCGCATGCACAACATCGAATTTACCGCGATTGAGCGCTCTGCCAACCGTGTGGACTTCGTGCGCAAATTTGGTAATCAGGTGTACTATGGCGATCCTAAAAACCCTGAGATTTTGCGTGCTGCGGGTATCGGTAAAGCGCGTCTGTTTATTATCGCCGTTGATGATTTAGAGCGCTCCATCACTACCGCCCAGTTTTTACGTCACAATTACCCCAACCTCGTTATTCTCGCTCGCGCGCGTGACCGCCAGCACTATTACCGCTTACGTGAAGCAGGTGTGCGCCATATTTGGCGAGAGACCTATCTGTCAGCGCTGGATATGTCGCGTGAGTCGCTACAGCTGCTCGGCGTTGCCCCTGATAAGGCGCGTGAGACCATTCAGACCTTCCGCGATTATGATGATGATTTGATTGAGCGCCAGCAAGCCATTTATGACGATGAAGCGCGCATGATTGAGTCGGCACAATCGGCGATGGCGGAGCTTGAGAGTTTGTTTGATGAAGATTTGGGCAAAGCGCGTAAGATGGATTTGAGCGACTTTTATGACGCGCTGCAAACCAACGAGCCGAATCAAGATAAGGAAGCATCGGACAGCACGCCAGACCTCACCAAGCATGCAAAAGATGCTAAAGACGATAAATAGTCTGCTTGCTGAATCACTAAAAGCTACTGCCCTGTGCTGTACTTACTGCATCAAAAGCGAATACAACATAGGGCTTTTTTTATTTCATATATTTCTGCTGTACCATCACACTTTAAATCAGTGCCCTAGTTTGCCAAACAGCGCTTGGGCGTTTGTTTTTTATTGAGTGAGCTGATGCAGCGCCAACTGCCTGTACTGGGCTGATGATAAAACACCATCGTTTTACCGTTTAAATAGCGAATAGGAAACTGTACGTCGCGTACCGTTGCCACCACCGCGCAGTCGGTATCTTTGACGCCCGCCACCTCTGTATCAACACGCATCGCCACTTTTTGTAACTCTGTACCCAATGGCAAATCAACAGGACAGCGCCCCGTCTGCTCATAAATCAGTGCCACGCGGTTTTGCGTGCTTTGGGTAACGTTATAGGCATCAAACAAGACTTCGCGCTCTTTTTGTAGGGCAACAATGGGTAAAAATTGCCCATAAACCACTGCCAAAGCAAAGGCAAAAAAGCCAAAACCCAAGCCCAGCCCCACCATACTGACGCCGCCCTCACGGCGCAGGTGCGCTTCTTGCTGCGCCAAATCGCGTGGATAGTCATTAATCGCATCGGCAATCTCACGCCGTGCCATGCGGTAATAATAGGCGTCTGTCCAGCGCGCCACCATCGCCGCCCAAAACAGCCAAATGACCGCCGCAATGCCAATCCGCACCATCATGTGATAGGCATCGGGAATATAGCCCATCGCCACAAACTCAAACGCCACCAGTATCAAGGTAATATTCAACTGAATAAACGACCAGCCCGCCACACTATAAACAATCGCGTCCATATAGCGCTTGCGGTACAACAGCCATGGTAGAGTCATAAAAAACGCTGCCCAGTGCCATTTAGGTGACAGATAGCCTTGCGCGTCAAACTGCTCAAAGCGCTTCATATAATAACGCTGCGAGCGCTGACCAATAAACCACTTATCCAGCTGCTTGCGTCGTTGCTCGCTTAACTGCTCTTGATAAAACGGCGGCGGTGAGTCCGTCTCAATAAATAACATAGCGCCTACTCTTATCCAAACTCCGTCTTATTATAAGCCAAGCCCAGCGCCGTGGCGATGGTTTGCTGCCTAACGGACATACGGCTCGATTGTGCATTTTATCTGGCACAGATTTCACTTATAATGCCTGCTTACTTAGCATATTGTTTTTTATCTTTTATTTTGGCAACCAAAGTATTTTTTATGAGCTCACATACCTCTACTGACAACGACGCTGTCGCCCAAGACAGCCATGATGACGCGCCATACAAGCGCATCGTCAATACCTTTATGAAGCGCCGCACGCACATGAACAAAAAGGCAGAGCACGCCTTAAACCATCCTGAATTTGCCCGTTATTTGGTCAATAATGGCACAGGCGATGGCGACTTAAGCGGCATTACTGACCTGCGCGCCCTATTCGCTGACACACTGAATGGCAGCGATGCGCCCTTAACCCTTGAGATTGGATTTGGTCTTGGCGACTCATTTATCGAAATGGCAGCCGCTGAACCGACGCGTAACTTCGTCGGTATCGAAGTGCATGAGCCAGGCATTGGCAAATGCGCGTACATGGCCGACCAGCATGGCCTGACCAACGTTAAAATCATCAATGGCGATGCAATTAAACTGTTGCAGCAGTTGCCTGAAGACCACATTGACCGTATCCAGCTGTACTTTCCTGACCCATGGCAAAAAAAGCGCCACCACAAACGCCGCTTTGTCAGCCCTGAGCGCATGCAGATTGTCACGCGCGCGCTCAAATCAGGTGGCTGGTTCCATACCGCCACCGACTGGGAGCATTATGCGTTTTGGATGGTTGAGGTGCTGGACGACTTTGAAGGCTTGAGCAATCATGCTGGACGCGGCAGCTTTACCCCACGACCTGACTTTCGCCCGATGACTAAATTTGAAAAACGCGGTATCGAGCGCGGACATGGGGTTTGGGATTTGATTTATACCAAAGACTGATACGCGCTTACCTCACTTGATAATAAAATACCGCTACTCATTAGCGGTATTTTTTTGGTCAAGATTTAGCACAAAGGCTAAAGACAAGAAGCGTATACCAAGCCATTTGTAGCAAAAGTAATACTACCCAATACGAAGTCAAAACCAACTGCGTAAAGGCATGTGAAACATTGTAATCATAGATTTTAGACACAAAAAAAGCCGCTATGATTACAAGCGACTTTTGAGCGTCTTTATGGTGCTATGAAAATACACACAAGCGCAATCTTATGCAGGATAAGGGTTTGCTGAGTTTTCCCCATAACCTGTGGATAACCCTGTGGATAAGTGACCTTTTGACCGTCATATGCCTTAATAAGACAATGGTTTAGGTAAAATTGTTCATTTTTTATACAATTATTTTTATCTTTATTATCAATACTTTACACACTAAGTAGATTTACACATTATTGATGTACTTTTTGTGTAAAAGCCTCAGTCTTGTCATCGATGTTTCACGAAATAATGATAAGTCCCCGTGTTTTATAACGCATATTGAGTATATTTTTAATAGAGATATTACTTTCAACTTAGCACAGTAGTCTTGATTGCGCCAGCACTTTTTTACTCATTATTGTAGACACTGTCCTTGAAACTTATCACGACATCTACTGTCGTCTACTACCCTATCATTGTGCCTATTAAAGCAGTACTTTGTTATAATCGTTTCATCAAAAGGGCCTACTATTAGTGCTCATATACATATTAATTCTCAAAATCCGTTGATTAATCTTAGCCATAGTAATTGACGGCAACGGTCAAAACCCATAAGCTTTTTTAACTTTTATCGCACTTTTTTTATTTCATATCCTTATTTATCATAGGAGTCCAACATGGACGAGAACAAAGCAAAAGCCCTTAAAGCCGCTCTTGGTCAGATTGAAAAGCAATTTGGTAAAAATACCATTATGCAGCTGGGTGACGACGCTGCCAAGATGGACGTCGATGTGGTATCGACAGGCTCACTCAGCCTAGATATTGCGCTTGGTATCGGCGGCTTGCCAAAGGGACGTATTATCGAGATTTATGGCCCTGAAAGCTCAGGTAAAACCACCATGACCTTGCAAGCGATTGCAGAGTGTCAAAAGCAAGGCGGCACGTGCGCCTTTATTGATGCTGAACACGCGCTTGACCCTGTTTATGCACGCAAATTGGGCGTCAATACCGATGACTTACTTATCTCACAACCTGATAACGGCGAGCAAGCGCTTGAGATTACCGATATGCTGGTACGCTCTGGGGCGATTGATATGATTGTCGTTGACTCGGTGGCGGCACTGACCCCACGCGCTGAGATTGAAGGCGAAATGGGCGACTCGCACATGGGCTTACAAGCGCGTCTGATGAGCCAAGCCTTGCGTAAAATCACAGGTAACGCCAAACGCTCAAACTGTATGGTGGTGTTTATTAACCAAATCCGTATGAAAATCGGTGTCATGTTCGGCAGTCCAGAGACCACTACAGGTGGTAATGCGCTTAAGTTCTACGCCTCAGTGCGTATGGACATTCGCCGTATCGGGGCGGTTAAAAATGGTGATGAAATCATCGGTAACCAAACCCGCGTCAAAGTCATCAAAAACAAAATGGCGCCACCGTTCCGCCAAGCAGAATTTGAAATCACTTATGGTGCAGGCACCAACCACCTTGCCGAAGTCATCGACCTTGGCGTTGAAGTGGGCGCGATTAACAAAGCGGGCGCATGGTACAGCTACGGTGATGAAAAAATTGGTCAAGGTAAAGCCAACTCAGCGCAGTATCTCAAAGAAAACCCTGAGATTGCTGAAGAGATTGAGCGTAAAATCCGTGCCGAAAAGCTGGGCACACCTGCTCCTGAAGGCGTAGATACTGCCGATAAAGAAGACGATGCGGCTGCTGTAGAATAACGCTGTTATTGTATTAGCTGCCTTATGGAAATAAAAACACTGGCACAAATCCTTGCTGAGTCGGACACAGACTCAGCAAGCAGTCAGCCCAAAGCTAAAGCCCAAAAGACGGCGGCAACGCGTGACGATGCCGCCGTATCTGCTATTACCCGCACTTCAAATACGGCTCATACGCCAAAGCCACAAGCAAAACCAGCGGCTTATAAAAAAAACAACACCAAATACAACTCTAAAAACAGCCCCAATAAAAAACGCCAAGCAGATACTGGTCAACCGGATACTGATGATACAGAAGACCTTGTCACGTCTACCCGTTTTGTCTCAATCACCGACGATACAGCCCCTACCCCGCAAAGCGAACACTCCACAACAAAAAAGCGTAAAAAACGCGAGAAAAAATGGCATCCTGCCGCCTCCTACCAACCCAATACACCAAGCGCGCCACAGCCTGCGCCTATCACTGATGGCAGCATTGCCCAAATACTTGCGGACGCACGCGCATCTATTGATAGCGGTGGTGAAGATGGCAATACTGAGCCAGACAATACCGACAACCTACCCGCCGCCCTAAAAGCCTACCTACGCAGCCCCGAAGAGCGCCAAGCCGATATTGACGCGGTGAAAGCTGAAAGCCGTTTGCGTTGGCTTGCTTTTTACTATCTATCACGGCGCGAGTATGGACGCGCCGAGCTTAAACAAAAGCTGCTCGACAAAGAGCAAGACCCTGAGCAGATTGAAAAATTATTAGAAGAATTTGCCGAAAAAGGCTATCAAAGTGACTATCGTACCGCGCTGATGCTGGTTCGTGAAGGTATCCGTAAAGGTCGCGGGCGCACGCACATCAAGCGCAGCTTTTATCAGCGTAAAGTCGACATCCCGCCCAATATTGATGCGCTGATTGATGAAGCGCAGGCGGCGTCCGAAGCCTTTAGCGACATCGTGCGTGAAGACAGTGAGGACAATGAACCGAGCGTCGATTGGCTGCGTTTGGCAGTCGAAGCGCGCGTCAAAAAATACGGCGACGCTATCCCAAGCGTGCCCAAAGAAAAAGCCCGTCAGCTGCGCTTTTTGCAGTATCGCGGCTTTCAGACGGATATTTGCTTTCAAGCCTTAACCCACGATTTGCAAACGTTAGAGGAACGCGACTGACGAGCCGTTTAGCGGTTTATTTCATTAAACCCTCTTGCCGTTAAACCTTCTTGCCGTCAATAATAACCCAGCAGCTTCCACCATAAGAGACCTGCGCCGATCCACAGCACCAAGTTCACCACACTCATCACTGCGCCCAGACGCCACCATTCGCTCAAGGTCACATAGCCTGAGTTAAAGATAATCGGCGCCGTACCTGTCGCGTAATGGGTCAAGGTCATCATGATATTGCCTGCCGCTGCCAATATGAGCGCGTATAGCATCGGCGGCGCGCCAAGGCTGAGACCGACCGCATAAAACGCGGCAAACAGCGCAGTAATGTGCGCGGTGGTGCTGGCAAAAAAGTAATGAATGTACAAATACACCAAAGTCAAAATCGCCGCTGCACCGACCCAGCCGACACCCGTCGTGCCAATCATGGTTTCAATGCTTTGCGAGAACCAATCAATCAGCCCAAGCTTACTCAGATAAGACGCCATCATAATCAGCGCGCCAAACCAGACGATGGTATCCCACGCCGACTTTTCTTTTAAAATATCATCCCAGCTCAGCACGCCTGTCAAAATCAGCGCGCTTAGCCCAATAAAGGCAGTGGTCGTGGCATTGACACTAAAGGCATCGCCCAAAATCATCGCAGGAATATTCGCCCACAAGAGCAGCATCAGCGCAAACACGCCCAGCATGATTTTTTCAGCAGAACTGACCTCGCCCATCTCTGCCAAATTGTCCTTGGCAAATTTTTTCGCATCAGGCGTTTCTTTCAATTCAGGCGGAAATAAAAAGTAAATCACCAGCGGCATGACCAGTAAACACAGCATTCCTGGGATAAACATCGCTACCGCCCACGTCGTCCACGACAGCTGTATCTCGCTGCCTGTTGCTTTATTGACCAAATCTACCACCAGTGGATTGGGCGCGGTCGCAGTGATAAACATACCAGAGGTAATCGGATTGCTGTGATAGTTGACCATCGCCAGATAGCGACCGATTTTGTTTTGTGTACCTGCCTCAGGCGTTGAGTCAAAGCTTTGGGCGATGGACTTCATAATGGGGTGAATAATACCGCCACCACGCGCCGTATTAGATGGTGTAATCGGCGCAATCATCAGCTCTGCGGCGGCAAGAGAATAGGCCACGCCGATGCTTTTTTTACCAAAAATAGAAATAAAATAGTAGGCAATACGGTTACCGAGACCTGTCTTAATCAGCCCGCGTGAAATCATCACTGCCACACCAATCAGCCAAATCAGCGGACTGGCAAAACTCGATAACGCATCTTTTATCGCCGCGTCTGGGCTGTCAGCAGTCACGCCTGTTAGTGCCACTAAGGTCACAGCAACAATCGCAATCGCGCCGATGGGCAGCGCCTTACCGATAATCGCCACAATGGTCGCAATAAATAGCGCCAGCATGTGCCATGCATCAGCAGTCACACCCTCAGGCACAGGAATAACAAACCAAATAATCAGACCAACAGCAATCGCAAGTAACGTAGGAATGAGCTTAAATGGCATAGCACTGTCCTTATCAATACCAGTTGAAGTCAAGCGCTTGCTTTAAAGCGCATTTGTTATCATTGTTAATAGATACCGTTATTACTAGAGCATCCGCATGGTTATCAACCAATAAAAAAAGGACACTCTATTGAGTATCCTTTTATCTATCTATTCGATATCTTATCAGCTATATGGGTCATTTTTAAGTTTAATCTTTATTTTATTCATAATAAAAGAGACTTCTGTCCGCAAATATCATCACTGTAGTGTTTTTAATCGACCTGACAGTTGACTCATAATTGCGGCAACTTCTTGATTGGCTTCGGCTTCATTATCTAGGCTGCCATTCGGCGTCAGTTGATTAATGACCTCTGGCAGTAGCTCAGCAAGACCTTGACGCACTTCTGCGGTATCTGCACCCGTGTGGTTAGCCACTTGGCGAATCTCTTGCTCATCAAATAATCGATTGATGTCATCAGGGTCGATATTATCATTTTGCTCTTGATTGCTCATCCATGAATGCGCCTGACGCTCATAGCCCATATTGGTGATTTTTGATAGCGCCGCGCCTAAGCCGCCATTACGCTGGATCCAGCCCAATACCAATGGTAACAGCGCGGCAATCAACATACCTTTACCGCCAAAGCCGCCCTTATTACGTTGACCGCCTAAGACACTACCCAAAATATCACCCAGACCGCCCGTGCCGCCTTGGCGTGCGCCGCCAGCACCGACCAAACCGCCCAAAATATCATCAAGACCAAAGCTATTGTCCGCTTGTTGCGTTTGGCGACTTTGTGGTTGCGTGCGCGGTTGTTGAGCGCCACCCAGTACGCTGCCCAAAACATCACCCAAACCACCAGTACGTCGCGTGGTGGTGCGCTGTCCGACAGGGTTACGATCCGCATCTTGAGGATCGGTAGCGCTACGAACGATTTGTGTGACCAAACTGCCTAATAAACTCATAACTTACCCCTATTTTTATTGTCTTATATCAAATGTATACCCGCTTAAAACATTGTCTGTTTGGCTGATAGCGTTTTTTATAAACTCTGACCAACGATATCTGTATAAACGGCATGCTCACGGATACGGAATGCTTTTACCATAGCAGATGCTTTGTCGTATCAAATAGCGGTTTTGTTATGTGCTGTAGCGCTTTGTTACTTATCAAAGAGTTAACATCATTTAAAAGTGAGATAAAGGGAATACAGGATAAAAAAGCTGAGCAAGTGATAAGGCAGGAAGCTAAGAAACGCCTATTGAGGACAAGAGCGTTATAGACAGAATTTATTGTTGCGGGGCACTTTGTGCCAAGACACTCAGCGCATACCAATCGGCAGCTGACACTTGGTCGGCATAAAGGATTAAGGATAACGGACGGACATCAGGCTCAACACGCATAAAACGCAAACGCATTACCCGTCCGTAATGCTGAGCGCTAAGGAGTTTGGCCTGCCAGATGATTGGGCGCGGTTCGGTCTGGACAATTAGTTGCCAATTGTCCGTCAAGGGTCGATGCAAGGGCTGTTGGCTGATGTGCTGGATACGCGTGCGTGGCTGCAGAAAATAAAGCGTAAGCACACACGCAATCAATAAAAGCGCATACTGCCACCAAAGCAAATTGGCTAATAACGCCAATAGCCCCAAAGAAAGCAAAAACCCCAACGTCATTATAAGGCGGTAACAACGGCTGGGGCGAATCGCGACATCAACCCGTAACGACATAGGGTCAATGGACGTAATATTACAGGGCTTTGCCATGACGCCACGTTTTGATTTGATTCACAAGCGACCATACCGCCTCATCATCAGGGCGTGATTGATTGGTAAAATAATCAAGCAAATCAGGGTCTTCGTAGGTCAGCATCTCTGCAAAGGTCGCTTGCTCTTCTGGCGATGCGTGTAAATACAACTCCTTCACATACGGATCAATATAAAAATCCAGCTCTTTTAGGCCACGGCGCGCTTGATAAATGATGCGGCGCTGCTCATTGGTAGGCTCAGGGGCGGCAGACTGACTCATAATAAAACCTCTTAACAATAAAAAAAGCAAAGCCGTCAAAGGCATTCACTACTGTGCGGACAAGCTATTGTAAATAACCTCCGCACAGATAGATAGTACCGATATGCGCGCTACTGATCCCCATGCCTATGCTCAGACAACTGCGACCACAGCGCGACCGTCTGCGCCATCATTGGCACATTATGAGTTCGCACGATACATGCCCCTTGCTGAATAGCAAACAGACCCGCTGCTGTCCCTGCGGCATCGCGTTCATCGGCTTTGGTATCAGCAAAAGCATCGATACCACTTTTACTCAGTACCTCTGCCAAAAAGCGCTTGCGTGATATGCCAAACATCAATGGCAGACCCAAGCTTTCGAACTGACGCAGCTCAGTCAATAGCGTGCAGTGCTGCTCGTAATTTTTGGCAAAGCCAAAGCCTGGATCGATAATCATATTATCGCGACGCACACCCGCTTGCGTGACTTCATCAATACGCACAATCAGCTCATGCTTTACCTCAGTAACCACTTGCTGATAATTTGCCAAGTCATTCATGGTGTCAGGCTCACCGCGCATATGCATGAGCATCACAGGAATATCAAGCTTAGCAGCCATTTCAGCAGCGCCAGCGCGTTTGAGCGCACGTACGTCATTCCAGATATCAGCCCCCGCCTCATAGGCCGCTTGCATGACTTCAGGATTACTGGTATCAATCGATATCCAAGGCGCTGAACCGCATTGACGGCGAATGGCTTTAACGACAGGGACGACGCGTTGGATTTCTTCACTGGTGCTGACACTATCGGCATTAGGGCGCGTAGATTCTCCACCAATATCGATAATACTCGCACCTGCATTCAGCATTTCTTGACAGTGACGCGTCGCCCGCATGACAGAGGTAAATTGCCCACCGTCAGAAAAAGAGTCTGGCGTCACATTCAAAATACCCATGACTTGCGGATAAGACAAATCTAAATTCTTGTGACGACTGCTAATAATATAAGGAGGAAGCGGTTGGAATAGTGACATAAGACATCCGTAATGAATGATATTTTTGTAGTTTTATTAAAGGATAACGCTGTTCATCATAACAACAAAGGACGCATAATAAAAAAGCCCTTTTATAAAAAAAGGGCTTTTTCGGCAGCAATTTAGTAAACCTAACAGTCAGTTTTTACATTGCTGGTAGCGGTGGCGGTGTCACTGGTGTGTTCTTGTCATCTTTTGACAATGACACTTCCGTTTGCTGATAAACCTTTGGTGGACGCGGCTCTTCACCTGCCAAGATGTCTTGTAACTGGTCGCGATCAATCGTTTCCCACTTCATCAAGGCATCGACCATCGCATGCATCTTATCTTGGTTGGCTTCGATCAGCTCACGTGCAATATCGTATTGCTCTTCTAGCATACGGCGCACTTCATCATCGACTTTTTGCTGCGTGGCTTCTGAGATACTACGACCGCCACCAAAGTAGCCTTGTGAGCTGTCATCGTCTTCATAGACCATCACACCTAACGCATCCGACATACCGTACTTGGTAACCATTGCACGCGCCATTTTAGTCGCACGCTCAAAGTCATTTGATGCGCCCGTTGACATCTGATGAATAAAGACTTCTTCTGCAATACGACCACCGAACAAAATCGCAATGTCGTTAAGCATTTTTGATTTGTACATGCTGGTTGTGTCGTGCTCAGGCAACTGCCATGTCACACCAAGGGCAAAACCACGCGGCATAATGGTTACTTTATGCACAGGGTCTGTACCTGGTAATAGCTCAGCCACTAGGGCGTGACCTGCTTCATGATAAGCGGTCGCACGGCGCTCTTCTTCACGCAGTACCATAGACTTACGCTCAGGACCCATGTAAAGCTTGTCTTTCGCATCTTCAAAGTCGTGCATATCCACACTGCGCTTATTACGACGCGCAGCGAAGAGTGCCGCTTCGTTGAC
Source organism: Psychrobacter sp. bablab_jr014 (assembly GCF_016464015.1). Classification (GTDB taxonomy): domain Bacteria; phylum Pseudomonadota; class Gammaproteobacteria; order Pseudomonadales; family Moraxellaceae; genus Psychrobacter. The sequence continues at coordinate 158,859 of NZ_JACDXT010000019.1, read as the reverse complement.
AAGGTTTGCCAGCTGCGCACCACTAAAACCAGGCGTACCACGAGCTAAGGCACGAGCATCTACAGCGACTGTACTTGGCAATTTTTTCAAATGCACGTTTAAAATCTGCTCACGGCCTTTAATGTCTGGTAGACCGACTTGTACTTGACGGTCAAAACGACCTGGACGCAATAGCGCTTTATCCAGCACATCTGCACGGTTGGTCGCTGCAATGACGATAACGCCTTCGTTACCCTCGAAGCCATCCATTTCAACCAAAAGCTGGTTCAAGGTTTGTTCGCGCTCATCATTACCGCCGCCCATACCTGAGCCACGATGACGACCGACCGCGTCAATCTCATCGATAAAGATGATACATGGCGCGCTCTTTTTGGCTTGTTCAAACATATCACGCACACGTGAGGCACCGACACCAACGAACATCTCTACAAAGTCAGAACCTGAAATTGAGAAAAACGGTACTTTTGCTTCGCCTGCGATGGCTTTTGCCAAAAGTGTTTTACCTGTACCAGGAGGGCCTACCATCAAGATACCGCGGGGAATCATTGCACCCAGCTTGGTAAATTTATCTGGATCACGCAAGAAGTCGACCACTTCGACCACTTCTTGCTTGGCTTCTTCACAGCCTGCCACATCATCAAAGTTCACTTTGATTTGATCTTCTGTCAACATTTTGGCTTTTGATTTACCAAAACTCATTGGACCGCCGCCTTTACCACCAGCGCCGCCTTGCATATTACGCATAAAGAATAAGAACAGACCAATAATTAACAAAATTGGGAAACTGGCTATCAATAGCTGCATCAATATACTTTGGCGCTTTGGTGCAGTGCCTTGTACTTCAACGTCTTTTTCACGCAATAGCGGCATCAGCTGATCGTCAGACACGGCAGGACGGATGGTCTCAAAGGTCGAACCATTTTTCTTTTCGCCAGTAATCTGTTCGCCGTCAATCTCTACGCTGGCTATCTGATCGTCGGACACCGCGGTCACAAATTCAGAATAGTTGAGATTGTCTGGTTCGGACGACTGATCAAAGCCGCTGAACACCAGCACTAATACGCCAATGACTACCAGCCACAATAAGGTATTTTTTACCATGTCGCTCACTAGTTATTCCCATCCCTTACTTATTGGTGTGTTTTATTAAACACGTAACGCCTGTGCGTGCTGCTTCTTTGAGGTTGCCTATCACTATTGTCCGTGATGTATGGCAACGCCCCATATGGTCAGCCTCTGCTTAACAGACGACTTTGCTCAAAGCAAGCAAAGTTAATATATCATGATATGTGGTTTTGCCTTGTATAATTCAAGACATCTCACCATTTATTCCTTATCGGTAATAGCAACTATTCTCATTGCCCCTACCGCGTACGACTGTGCTTTATTTGCTCAGTGATGTCAATGCCAACAATAAAGATTGTCGACTATTTCGTCGCCACCCAAAAGACCTCTTTAGAGCGCGGACGAGATGCTGCTGGTTTAATCGTACGTACTTTGCTAAAACGCTGCTGCATGTCTTGGCGCAAAGCCTGCTCGCCTTCACCCTGAAATACTTTCATAATAAGCGAGCCGCCTTTAGGCAATGTGGCTTCGGCAAACTCGACCGCCAGCTCACATAGGTACATCATGCGCGGCTGATCGACCGCCGAGTTACCCGACGTGTTGGGCGCCATATCAGAGAGCACCACATCGACTTGACGACCACCCACTTCGTTCATAATCTTTTCAAAAACGTCTTGCTCACGAAAATCGCCTTGAATAAAGGTAACGTTCTCAAGCGCATCCATCGGCAAGATGTCAGAGGCAATCAAAATGCCATTATCGCCAACCAAACGCCCCGCTACTTGTGACCAACTGCCAGGGGCACTGCCCAAATCAACCACCGTCATCCCAGGACGAATCAGCTTGGTCTTTTCATTGATTTCTAAAAGTTTGTAGGCGGCACGCGCGCGGTAGCCTTCTTTTTGAGCCTGCTGCACATAATAATCATCAAGGTGCTCTTTCATCCAAGCACGGCTACTTTTTGACAGCTTTTTGTTTTCAATACGCGTGGCCAAACGTGACTCCTTATCTTATATCATGCAGATATTTTACGCTTTAATTGTCTGATGGACGCTTAGTTTTTGCTTATAAATCAATCAAGCTTAAACTATCATCCTTTATATTTAGTGTAACATTTTCACAGACCGCTATTGTAGCCTCTACGCCACGTAAATGACGTGTCGTGTATAGATTGTGCACACGTTTTAATAAGCCATTTAAACGCAAATAATATACCGTAATGGATTGCGTCCTTATAGTGCAGTTGCTACACTAGCGCTCTTTTTGCCTACCTCAGCGTCCTGTCTATCAGTAACGCGCCTTTATAGACAATACATGCCTTTTTGTAACATATCTGCTCATATTGCTAAAAAGACAGTGTTAAAATAACGCTAAGGTCTTTGGGCTATTTTATTTTTACTTTGTCGTTGGACGTATGCGCTCAGTGATACATGCTGGCAAGACACCAAACGACGCTGACACGATTAGGATTATTATGGAACTTGATAACGCCACTATCAAACGCTTAAAAGGTATCGGTCACGAGCTAAAACCTGTGGTTATGATTGGTAACAATGGCGTCACCCCTGCCATCATCGAAGAGATTGACCGTGCGTTAAACGACCATGAGTTAATCAAAGTTAAATTACCTGCGGGCAGCAAGCATGACCGCGATATGATTGGTACTGAGCTTGCGACTACTGCCAATGCTTATTTGATTCATAGCATCGGTCGTATGGCGCTACTGTTGCGTCAAAACCCGAACGCCAACCCAAAGCTGTCGAACTTAACTCGCCACGGTTAATGCGTGTGGCAGTACTGGCGCTTCCTCAGTAAGATATATTTCTGCTGCGGTCAGCGCTTTTTTTATGGCTGGCACTTGGGGCTTATCTACTACAGCCCCTAAAAAATTGTATTTAATAAGGCATATAAAAAGACCGCAATGACCCATCAAGTCGCAGACACAGACCGTCAATGGCAATTTTCTTTACAGCTGGCAGCACATGAGCTGGATACTATCGCAGAGACATTACAGACCACTTATGCCGCTTTAGATGCTATACGCATCATCGTAACCGTAACCTTCTCAAATGTGCCTGCTAAATCACTGTCTTTCGATTACCGCATCACAATAAACGACGAAACATTAGCGGCGCATTTAGACTGGCCTGATTGGCATCCTGAGCACGTCCACTTTACCGATTATCTATGGCAAGAAACCTGCCTTGAATGCTTTATTGCACTCAAAAACAGCACTGCCTATATAGAAGTTAACGCCAGTCCCGATGGACGCTATGCGCTGTATCAGTTTGGCGATTATCGTACGCCCAACCACTTACCGCCGACCGCCTTATACAATACCCAAGATAATAAAGCAGCAAGCATTTACTGGCCGTCGTCCTATATAAGCAGCAGTACCGACACAGAAACGACCATCCAGCCAGATTCGCAGGAATATAACCGCCGTTTCAATATCCCTTTAAGTGAGCTGCGTGCGATTGACCCTGACTTTTATCCTGCCTACCTACATCCTTGCGTGATACTCAAACTGGCAGGCATGCATTTGTACTTTGCACCCGTGCACCCTTCTCCACCCGATTTTCACAATAAGGACTATTGGACAGCGCTATCATAAGTACCCCTTACATATCACTTTTGAAAGCTAATCACTCATTAAAAGCACAATGTGTAGACAAAAAAAACCAGCAATCTTAACGTGAAAATTGCTGGGTTTGGAGAAACTGTGGGCAAAAGCGCTAGGCAATATCATTTGCCTATTAAGCAAAGACTGCTTATTTGTCTGCCATCGCAAGATAGATGCCACGATCTGATGCGTCGTCTACGTAACGCGTATCGCGCCATGTGGTGTAGTTATAAACGCCGCTGTATGGGCTGATGCTGTTTTGACGGAAGTCAGAAATCCAATGCGTACCGTCAAAGATTTGAATGTGGCCATGAGGGTGCTTTGCGCTGCGGTCATAAACAACCACGTCACCGACTTGTGGCTCACTGTCATTGCTGATTTTGCTAAAGCCTGCATTTGCCAAAGTGCCACGAGTAGCATACTGATAGGCAGATGGATTTGGTGTGAAATCATAGCCTGCAAACTGTAATGCTTTACGCACGTAGCGTGCACACCAGCCTGAGCTGCTTGATAATGCCACGCTTGAGGCGCGAGAAGCCGCAATAGCGGGTGCTGAGCCGCTGCTTGGTACCGAAGCACGCGCTTGTTGGCGCTTTTCGTATGACAGCTGACTGGTCAATGAGGCCAGCTCATACTCTTTTTGTTTGGCATGAGCACTTAGATTGTCGATAGCTTGACTGATTTCGTCGTTGCTAAAAACATGTGCGCCGCTACTGGTACTATAAATATTCTTACTTGAGCCATAATTGGCGCTAATCGTACGGTTAGTCACCGTGTTGATAGAAGCATTATTTGGTTGGTAGTAGACTTCTGCTGCACCACTCGTTTGTGCCACGCCCATGCCTAATACCGAAAAAAGAAATAAAGCTCGTTTCATAAAGTTGCTACCTATTGTTAATACAAGAGTGCCTGTCATCCTTAACAGTGCATCAAATCATTTAGAAGAGCATGGTATGCCAATCATGCTACACTCTTCATATCAGCAAACGTGCAACGGTCTATGACCTCATATCCGTAATGATCGTTTGCCGCACCTCTTATCTTAAATGGATTTTTGAACCGTACCTTTATCATCACGGGGATGACACCTACGATGTCAAAAAAACAGCCCAATCGGCTCGCTCAGCTTATTGAACATCAAGCCTTTGCTGGTAGTGCTCTACCCAGTAGTCTAACCCATGACCTACATCGGTTGATTACGGCTACTGATGAAATAAAGCATCTATTGGCAGAGTGTCTGCCAGAAGAAATCCTGTCTACCTGCTGGGTTGTGGGGCTCACTGATACTGAGCTTACGCTCAGTGTCTGCTCCGTAACGGCTGCCAACCATATGCGCTATTTACAAAAGGCATATCTAGAACTCTTGACCAATCAATCACTTACGTTTCGACAACTCAAAGAACTGCGTGTCGTAGTAGTGGACAATTGCGCCAATAAGGTTGCTCAGTCGTCCCAGTCTTCTCGACCAGATGTGTTTAAAAATACTAACAAAGCCAATGTAAATCAGGCCCTTAGCCAAAACACAAAGCGGACTATAGCACAGGCAGCCGAGCATGTCACCACCGACCAAAAACTCAAAAATGCACTTTTACGCTTAATTAATGACTGATTTTTTGGCGTTTACTTTGTAACTTTATGTAAAAAATAACTTTACAGCTTTGTAAATGATGATAATTATTCTCAAAATTAATATAAAAAAAATACCCAAACTTTTTACTTCATCTTGAAGATAAAAGTTTGGGTATTTCTAAAAAATAGTATAAGAACCCATCAATAGAGCTGATCAGCGCTTTTTGCAACTCATAGGCTGTATTTTTTTATCTAACAACAAATAGGCTGACGCTCTAAAATGTAATATTGCGTAAGTGTTACGAAACAGCCTGTATAATCCTGTACTTTTCCTTAGACGATTACGTCATTCACACGTAAATAGTCGATAGGCGCAGTTACGTTGTCATCAAATGTTACAATTTCAAAATTATTTTCATCAGAAAGTACTTCACGTACTAGTAAATTGTTTAAAGCATGACCCGATTTGTACGCGTTAAAACGACCCAAGATAGGATGTCCAATCAAATACAAATCACCAAGTGCATCTAAAATTTTATGACGCACAAATTCATCCACAAAACGCAGACCTTCTGCATTCAATACTTGCATATCATCGATAACAATCGCGTTTTCCATGCTTCCGCCGCGTGCTAAGTTATTTTGGCGCATCATTTCGATATCTTTAACAAAGCCAAAAGTACGGGCACTACACAGTCCCTCTATAAAGTTTTGTGAGGAAAGACTAAATTGTGCATGCTGCTGCTCTTTATCAAAAGCAGGATGATCAAAGTCAATCTCAAAGTTTAATTCAAAACCATCATACGGACGCAGTTCTGCCCATTTATCATCAATTTTGACGCGTACAGGACGAACGACTTTCAAGAACTTCTTTGCCTTTTCTTGTTCGCAGATACCTGCATCGAGCAAAATATCGACGAACGGTGCAGCACTACCATCCATAATGGGAATCTCGGCAGAAGATACTCGAATCAATAAGTTATCAATACCAAGGCCTGCAATAGCGCTGAGTAAATGCTCAACCGTACCGATACGCACATCATCTAAAACCAAGTTAGAAGACATCAAAGTGTCCTGCACCAAAAAGGCATCTGCTGGTACAGGCGCTGAGCCAATGAGGTCCGAGCGTTCAAAGACAATACCCGTATCTGTCGGCTGCGGGTAAAACGCAAGATGCACAGGTTCACCGCTGTGCAAACCTATACCTGTAACGGCAATCGCTGCTTGAATAGTACGTTGATTCATTACTGCGCTCCCACATAATTTGTTACAATTGGCCTAGTGTACCATTAGCACACCCCCATCGGCTATAGGTAAAAAACATCATTTTTTTTATCTTATTGATTAATATTGCTTATCATGCGGTAGATATATTCAATATTTTGTTGCACATTGTGTCTTGAATCCAATAAACACATGGCCTTAACGGTGAGCGACTATATGTGTGCAATGCAAAAATAAAAAAAGACCGACGCTTTAGCATCGGTCTTTTTTTGTATGACTGCTCGGTCTATTTGTTCTGCTGACGCTTTAAATAGTCCTGAATACTGTTGGTTCTAGTTTGTGGCTGCTCTTGATTGGTACTTGGACGCACTGTATTTTCTTGATACAGCTGAGTTTGTTGACGCTTTTGGCTATTTAAAGCGCTAGTATGCACATTTGGATCAACAGACTGTGTGCTGTTAGCCGATGGTATGGCTTGTGGTGCTACGGGCTCAGGCTCGATATCTTCATTTAGTGTCAGACCCGTTGCAATCACAGTGACGTGTAGATCATCCCCCATTTGCTCATCAATCACTGAGCCGTAGAAAATGTGTGCATCATCAATATCGGTGATGTCGTCCACAATTTCACTGATTTTGCTAAACTCATCCAGCGATAGCGACTCAGATGAGATAACGTTAACCAGCAGACCTTTTGCGTTTTCAAGACGTAGGTCATCAAGTAGCGGTGAGCGAATGGCTTTTTCAGTTGCCTGACGCGCACGATCATCACCACTGGCACGACCGATACCCATCATTGCATGACCTTTAGCCGTCATTGCCGTGCGCACGTCGTTAAAGTCAATGTTGATCATACCTTCGCTAGCGATGGTCTCAGCAATACCTTGTACCGCGTGCAGTAGGACATCGTCTGCCTTTTTGAACGCGTCCTTCATTGAGATATTACCGTATACACTCATCAACTTATCGTTTGGAATCGTGATGATAGAGTCTACAAAGTTAGACAGCTGATCGATACCTGCTTGAGCCGCTTTAACGCGCTTACCGCCTTCAAAACGGAATGGCGTGGTCACAACCGCTACCGTTAGGATTTCCATTTCTTTAGCAATGCGCGCAACTACGGGTGCAGCACCTGTACCTGTACCACCGCCCATGCCTGCGGTAATGAACACCATGTCTGAATTTTTTAAGAGACCACGGATGGCTTCTTCTTCACTCTCAGCAGCCTCACGACCAACCTCTGGATTTGCTCCAGCGCCAAGGCCACGGTTGGTTTTCGCACCCAGTTGTAGCTTGTGCGGCGTTGATAGACGATCTAGCGCTTGTTTATCGGTATTGGCACAGACGAACGTCACGCCTTTGATACCTTGTTGTACCATGTGCTCTACCGCATTACCACCGCCACCGCCAACACCAAATACGGTAAAGTGCGCTTGACCGTTGCTTTGACCTTGGTTGTCATCTGACATGTTGTACTTTAGCATAAAAAAAATTCTCCAGTTGCATAGCAAAATGAGGCATCTAAGTCAGCACTCATATTTAGGCTATCGACTTACTAACTAATATAAAGGGGTATCCATAAAATTCGGCGCAGCTTTGCTCATTCCGTGGTTCATAGCGGTTGATTATAGTATCTTTTTCAGCACATTACCAAAGCTCTGACGCATCCCTTTAAATAAACTCAAAGAGCCTGCATGAGCGATGGCTTCAGGCTCACTTTGCTCACTATTACGAAACTGCTCGCTTTGACTGTACAACAACGCGCCAAAGGCGGTTTGATATTCACGGTTATGGATACTGCTGTCCAATGCTTTAACAATATCCTCATCATCAGTACTGTTATCAGCGGTAATGTGAGGGTGCGTATTGGTCATGACGACAGGCATTTTTAACAATTTTTTGGCAAAAGGAATCATACCTTTGATGCTACTGCCGCCGCCTGTCAACACCATGCCACGATCGATATAACCCAGCAGTCCTGCCTCATGTAACTGGCGTACCACTTCAGTAAAGATATGAATATAACGGGCTTCGATAATCTGTGCCAGACCGTACATATGAATGTTTAAGGGCTCACTGGTGCCTTGCGGCTTAAATTTAAAAAAGTGCCCTGGGTCGATACTATTCACATCGACAGTGCCATGCAGTTTTTTTAGTTTTTCTGCCTCAATCATAGAAATGCCCATATCCGCCGATATGTCCATCGTCACTTCATGGCTACCGCTCGGTATGCAGCAGGTGAATATGATCTTGTTTTCTTTATAGACGCAGATACTGGTGGTGCTGGCGCCGATGTCCACGAGGCACACGCCCTGTTGACGCTCCTCTAACATCAGGCTGTATTCAGCACTTGTCACTGCATCGAAGACCACATGGTCAATACCAACATCACAGCTTTGCAAAAGCTTTTGAATATTTTGACGCGTGGCAACAGGCACCATCATCATGTGATACATGACAGTGATGTCATCGGCAACGATTTCGATAGCATTATCAACCATGTGATCATGGTCATTAATATAGATACCTTGCTGACAGCAATGCATTAAATAATAATCAGAAGGTAGGTCGGCTTTTTTGGCCACACTTAATGCATTGACCATGTCTTGAGCATGTACGCTGTCTTCTTGAATGGCAACACTGCCTGCACTATTAGTACTGACAAGCTCAGGCGTTGCAAAACTTAGCCAAACGCTGTGCACACGGCAGTTGGCCATGTCTTCTGCTTCTTGAATCGCTTGTTTAATCGCGCTTTGTAAACGCTCACGATGCTTGATTTGACCTTGATAAAAGTCGTTGTTTTTAACGTGTCCTGTCCCAATGATGCGTATGTCTTTGGCAGACATCACACGACCAATGACTACTTGTACCGCGGTAGCACTTAGATGAACAACAACCAAATTTTCAGTATTTTTCATGGTAACAAATAAATTATCGCTGAATAAAACGCCTAAAACGCTTTATTAAATCGTTAAAAACATACGTTACAAAGCCATGGCATACATACTCAATTAAAGTATGTACTTATTTTTTTGTACGATTCCCTGTGGGTATGCCTATCTCCCACCGTACGGCTGTCGTTCGCTTAAGATGCTGCGGTGCTGTGCCAAGTGATTGCAAAACCATTCTTATAACGCAAGTCAACAGACTGTATTTCAGCGCGGCGATCTTTAAGCTGATGATTTAAAGCATCACGCAGTGCTATCAGTTTTTGCGCCGTACTTTCGTTATCCACGATGACACGAAGACCTGTATCAAAGCGTACCACCCACGTCATACGCGGCGTCAAAATAATATCTGCCACATGCATGTCAAGCGGCTCATACCATTCATTAATTTGTTGCATCTCTTGCATGATGACTGGCCCTTTGTCCGTCTCACCTTGCAAAGTGACATAATTGGCATTAACAAGCTCACGACCATCAGCAGGGACGAATACTGCCCCTTTTGCGTCAATCAAGCGCTCAGTACCAAAGTGAGCGATGGCTTTTTTTGGTAGCGCAGTGATGACGATACCTTGTTGCCAGTCACGAGTAACGCTGACTTCATCTACCCAAGACAAACGCAAAATTTTGTCTTGTATGGCTTGTAGATCCGTACTAAAAAAGCTGCCAACGTGCTGCTGCTGAATGCTCTGTTGTAAAACCGCATATTCTGCGGCATTCAAGGTTGAAGCATCGATATGCAAATCTGCTGGTGGTGCTTCTTGTAAACGCTTACTGCCCATAAAGACAATAAGTAATAAAAGCAGCATAAGCAAACCAATAAAAATATATTTAATGGTAGAGCCTGAAAGCGCTTGCGGCATTTTATATTTTCGGGGTGGTGACCTCATTAAGTCAGTTACCTCGTTGACAGTTTGAGTCATGTTACTAAAAACCCCTTTGTTCACAGAATCAATAGTAATTATAATAAAAAAACATAAGTTTATTATTACGATCTACTATTGATACAGCAGTGCATCATCCATAAGCGTTTATTAATTTTGATATTTTTGACTATACATACGTATGTTTTAAATCCTAAATCATAGTGCCATAGCCGAATCATTGTTGCAATATTAACGTATTTTAGTAATAAACAATAGCGCCTGCTTTGTATCAAGAGATTACATTACATAAGTTTACATAAAAATTGATATGACTTACTTTCTTATTAATGCAGTACATTCATACCTTATCAAATTCATATTTAAGGCTTTAAAACAATCAAATAAAATCATTACTGAACCGTTTGTGCCAAAATATGCCAGCACAAGCTTTCAAAGTCCATGCCACGTGCTTTTGCTGCCATTGGTACAAGGCTATGGCTGGTCATTCCTGGAACAGTGTTGACTTCTAGCAACCAAAAGTTACCTTGCTGATCCTGCATGGCGTCAATACGTCCCCAGCCTTTAGCATCAACAGCACGAAACGCAGCAAGGCTTAGTGCTTGCAGGTGTTGCTCTTCGCTGTCACTAAGGCCGCAGGGAATGTAATAGCTGGTGTCATTGCGATTGTATTTGGCTTCAAAATCATAGAAATTGGTAATGTCCGCAGGCTCTAAGCGAATGACAGGATAGGCTTCATCATCGATAATGACGATGGTAAATTCACGCCCTGTAATCCAGCGCTCTGCCATCACTTCATCGCCGCAGGCAGCTGCCGTTTGATAAGCCAGCGGCAGCTCGTCCAAATGATTGACCTTGGTCATGCCAATGCTTGAGCCTTCATGTACAGGTTTTACAATCAGCGGTAAGCCAAGCGTGTTGACCACTTGCTGCCAATCGGTATCTGCAGTGAGTAAAGAAAATGGCGCGGTTGATAAACCGCAGCCTTGCCACAACTGCTTGGTGCGCACCTTATCCATACCAAGGGCTGAGGCAAGTACGCCTGAGCCTGTTTGTGGAATATTCAACCACTGCAAAATACCTTGGAGCAACCCATCTTCACCGCCGCGACCGTGCAATATGTTAAACACGCGATCATAGTTTGCAAGCTCAGTGATGGCTTGCTCTTTTGGATCGAATTGCACTGCATCGACGCCACGACTTTTTAGCGCTTTTAGTACCGCAGCACCACTATTTAAGGACACGCTACGCTCATTACTGTCACCACCACAGACCACCGCCACACGACCAAAGACACTGGCGTCAGTCACATGACTGCTAGGCGCTTTTTGAGTCGTCATAGGCTGGGCGGCTTGGTTGCTGGTCGCAGTATCGCTCGAAGAAGATTGGCTCATAAGACACATCCAAAATAATGGCAAAAAAGAGTTAAATAAAAGCGTTAAGTGTGATTACTTTAAGTACAAATTGTTTTCTGCAAGCTCAATGGCGATTTGACCCACATTGCCTGCGCCTTGGGTAATCAGCAAATCACCGCCTTGAAGCAAGCGCTGCATGGCAGGTGCAATGTTGTTTTTATCAATGATGGTCGGCTCAACCGTGCCGCGCAGACGAATGCTGCGTGCCAGCGCTTTGGTGTCCGCACCAACGATGGGCGCCTCACCTGCGGCGTAGACGTCGAGCATCAACAGCTCATCCACAGTCGATAATACTTCGACAAAATCATCAAAACAATCACGGGTACGGCTATAGCGGTGCGGCTGGAACAACATGACCAGACGACGGTCAGGGAAGCTTTGGCGCGCCGCTTTAATGGTCGCATCCACTTCTTTTGGATGATGACCATAGTCATCAATCAACAAGACATCGCCTTCTTCATGCTCAACGCAGGCTTGCTGCTCAAAACGGCGACCCACGCCTGCGAATTTTTGTAGCGCACGCTTAATCGCTTCATCATCTACGCCTTCATCGGTCGCCATGGTTACGGCGGCAAGCGCGTTGTAGACGTTGTGAATACCTGGAATATTTAGGGTCAGTTGTAATGGGTCGCGGTCACGGCGCAGTACGGTAAAGTGGGTCTTCGTACCGTCGCTGACCACATCGACCGCTTGTACATCGTTGTACGGCTCAAGACCAAAGGTCAACACGGGACGCGAGATGTCATCAATCATCGCGTACAGCTCAGGGTCGTCACCGCAAATAACGGCAAGACCATAAAACGGCATATTATGCAAAAACTGAATGTACGCCGCTTTTAATTTATCAAAGCTGTTTTCATACGTTTCCATATGGTCTTGGTCGATATTGGTAATAATCGCCGCCATGGGATGTAGTGATAAAAACGACGCGTCCGACTCGTCTGCCTCTGCCACCAAAAAGCGGCTGCTACCGAGCGCGGCATTTTTGCCCGACGCATTTAAGCGCCCACCGATGACGTACGTGGGATCCAGCTCGCCTTCGGCAAGCATAGTGGTCAACAGACTGGTAGTGGTCGTCTTACCATGCGCGCCCGCCACTGCGATACCATGACGATAGCGCATCAGCTCACCGAGCATGTCCGCACGGCGCACCACAGGCAAGCGCGCTTTTAGGGCGGCGGTCACTTCAGGGTTGCTGCGGTCAATGGCAGAGGACACTACGATCACATCAGCATCAGCGATATTTTTTGAATCATGACCAATAAAAATCTCAATACCAATGCTTTTTAGGCGCTTGGTCACCGCACTGTCAGCAATGTCCGAGCCACTCACCTGATAGCCTTGATTACACATTACCTCAGCGATGCCGCACATGCCTGAGCCGCCAATACCCACAAAGTGTAGATGCTGGATACGGCGCATTTCAGGAATTTCAATCAGGCGTTTTGGTAATTCATTAGGCTGAGCGGTGTCGCGTAGCTGGGTGGGTGACATAATGAGTTCTCTATAATCAATAAGTAAAATAAAAAGGGTGCCGTTAAGCTAAGACAGTGACCATTAGCATTTACTGCGTCAACTGTTGCCAAAGAATATCAGCAACGTGGGTGCTGGCATTGCGGTTGGCTAAGGCATGACCCTTTTGCGCCATATCCAGACAGCGATTACGATCAAGTGTTTCTAAGGTGTCGCTTAAGCGCTCTGCCGTCAGCTCCGATTGCGGCATCAGTATCGCAGCGCCATGCTCGGTAAGCGTGCGCGCATTGGCGGTCTGATGGTCGTCAACGGCGTGCGGTAGCGGCACAAAAATCGCGGCAATACCGACGTTTTGAATTTCGGTTACGGTCAACGCGCCTGCACGGCACACGACCACATCCGCCCAGTTATAGGCATCTGCCATATCGCGGATAAACGGCTGCACGGTGACTTCGTGCTGGGGAATATTCACGTCTGCATACGCCGCCTCGGTGGCCGCTTCGTTATTGCGTCCGCACTGGTGCCTGACGGCAACGGGCGTTGACATATTGGCTAAGGTTTTGGGCATCGTGGTGTTTAGCACCTGCGCGCCAAGCGAGCCGCCAACCACCAAAACACGTAGCGGGCTGGTATCATGCACATCGTAGCGCGTCGCGGGTGCAGCAACGCCTGTGATGTTTTGGCGTACAGGATTGCCAACGGTGGTTAGCTTGGCCTGTAGTGATGGCTCACGAAACGTCTTATCAAAGGCTTGTAGCACTTGGCTTGCCATTTTTGCCAAATAGCGGTTGCTCATACCTGCGATGGCATTTTGTTCATGGATAATTAGCGGCGTGCCCGTCATACGCGCTGCGATGCCACCTGGCGCACTGACGTAACCACCAAAACCAACCACCATATCAATCTGATTGCTGCGGATAACCTTTATGGCTGCCATCGTTGCAGACAACAAAGTTGTCGGTAACTTTAGTAATCGCCCGAACCCTTTACCACGTAAGCCCTGCATATTAATAGCATGAAACGGATAGCCTGTTGGCTTGACCAAATCATTTTCCATCCCGTTTGGCGTACCAAGCCAATGTACAACCGCGCCGCGTTGGGTCAAGACTTCAGCGACTGCCAGCGCAGGAAAGACGTGTCCACCTGTGCCAGCAGCCATCATTAATATGTGCGGTGTTTTCATAAACGCGTGCCTATATTGTCTTATCAAGGTGAAGGGGCTTTATATACCATCAAGGAAGGCCTCACCATACATCGTCCTTGAAAAAACGTGCATAGTATAGAGTAAAGTCTGAGCAGATACACCGTGTTTTGTACACGGTTTGTACCTTTATTTTTCAGTGTTTGAGCGCCTATCACAGCGCCCATGGCTCTATCATTGCACGTCAGTGTTCTTTGTCTTTTTCAGGTTTAAAAACGCGACTCTATCGCCACCATTAATTGGGTGGCAATGTCGGTGCCGCACTGGTCATCAATCTCGCGCACACAGGTTGGACTGGTGACATTGATCTCGGTAATGCGTCCGCCGATTAAATCCAGACCCACGAACATCAAGCCTTTTTCTTTGACGATCGGCGCGACCACTTCCGCCACTTTACGCTCGGCATCACTGATCGGCATCGCTACACCGCGTCCGCCTGCGGCAAGGTTACCACGCGTCTCACCATCGCTTGGGATACGTGCTAAGCAGTATTCAACCACGTCGCCATCGACAATTAAGACACGCTTATCGCCTTCTTTAATCTCAGGCAAATAGCGCTGTGCCATAATCGGCAAGGTCTCAAGCTCAGTCAGCATCTCAAGAGTTGCACCAATATTGTGGCTGTCCGCTTGCAAACGGAAAATGCCTGTGCCGCCCATACCGTCCAACGGCTTGACGATAACGTCTTGATGCTCTTTGATAAACTTGCGGATGTGCGCCTGACGACTGGTGACGATGGTCGGGCTCATATGCTCGCTAAACCATGTGGCAAACAGCTTTTCATTACAATCACGGATGGCGCTTGGGTCATTGACCACCAGTACGCCTGCCGCTTTAGCGTGGTCTAGTAAATAGGTCGCGTAAATAAAGCGCATATCAAATGGCGGGTCTTTACGCATCAAGATCACATCAAAGCCTGTGATGGCTTCGGTCTTTTGCGCTGACAATTCATAAAACTTATCAGGATTGCGCGCAACGCTCACGTCCTGCGCGTCCACCATCAATTGCCCTTTATCCAGCCACAAATCATGAATCTGACAGTAACTGAGCGTGTGCCCGCGCTCGGCTGCCGCCCACATCATCGCAAGGGTGGTGTCTTTTTTATAATTGACCCGTTCAATCGGATCCATCACGACCAAAATACGTAATGCGGTGGGAATAGCTGCTTGAGTCATAAGGCGCTCACTTGGTTATTGGACATTGGGCATCAGCGTGTTTTATCTGTTTTTATCTATAGTAATGCTGCGCCAATGTGCGATGATTGAGGGTGCGACGCCGCTCATGACCAGCGGACATATCGCACGATAAAGAATAAAAATTGTAAAAATTATACGCCATATTGCGTACGGTAATGCTGCATTTTTGCAAGCTGCTCGGCATCTTGATAAGGACTGTTATCAGACGCTAAATAGCCGATGATATCATCCATATCCACGAGCGCCTGTACAGGCACATCAAGGGTCGCGGCAAGCTCCTGAATGGCTGACTGCTCAGCTTGACCTTTTTCTTTACGGTCGAGCGCGACTAAAATACCTGCAACGGTCGCGCCTGCGTTCGATAGGATATCGACCACTTCACGCATCGCCGTGCCAGCGGTGATGACGTCATCTAAAATCCATACCGCACGTCCTGAGACGTCCGCGCCGACTAGGTTACCGCCCTCGCCGTGAGTTTTAACTTCTTTACGGTTGTAGCCCCATTTGGCATTGATGCCGTGATTGAGCCATAGCGCCTGTGCGGTCGCTGCCACAAACGGAATGCCTTTGTATGCCGCGCCAAAGATGACCAGCTCGTCTTGATTGGCCTCTTTCATTTGCGCTGCTAAGGCGTCGGCATAACCGCTTGCCAATACTGAGAGCATCTCGCCTGTTGCCAAGAGTCCTGCGTTAAAAAAATACGGGCTGATACGTCCTGACTTTAAAACAAACTCACCGAACTTGAGCACTTGATTGTCCAGTGCCAGTTCAATAAATTGATGGGCTGAAAATGCGGCGGTTTGCATAACGGTTTCCTTAAAAGCAAGTCAAAAAATCTAACGACAAATAAGCCGTTATTGTACGCATTATTATAAGAGCAATAAACGCTTAGCATGACTAAACTTATTATTTTTAACGTCGAATCGCCTAAAAAATAGTCGCTGTCAGTGCCATGGTCGAATGCTCAACACGCCCTAGCTTGACCAACCATTGATGTAATAGTCAGTGATATTGGCATAACGCGCCAGCAAACTACAGCGTGAGGAGAGATTAAAATAACACTGTCCGTCATCCTGAAACTGAATATCAAAGCCCAAGTAATGCGCCGCAACAATAATATGTCCTGTAAATAGACGTATTTGGCGATAGGTGGCACGCTGCGCGGGTGTCAATACGGTTTGGCTAAGCAAATAGCTGCGCACATACTGGCAAATGTCGTCCGCGCTGTAGCTGTGGTTGATGCTTTGGCGCTTGGGGCATGAGGTTAATGCATGTACCGCCACGCTGCACGCCAAAATATCGGTCGCAAGGCTGCCCGCCCCCGTATCAAAGTCCTGTGGCTGCAAGATGACCTGCCAATCTTCCGCATAGTCGCTACTTATCAGCTCATCCTTATCGTAGCGGCGCACCAGCGCACGTAAACTCGCCGCTTGCGGATCAGCTTGACTTTTTGACTTATTTTTTAATTGGGTTTTGGTTTTTGTCTTGTTGTGGTTTTCTGTGACCATGCCATAACGGGTCAGCGCGGGATAAGCGCGCAGAGTCTTTTGGATGTCTGCCATGTCAAGCAGCGGCATATCGGTCAATGAGGGCAACAGCGGATAGCTGCTGTGATTGTGATAAAAGCTGTCAGGCAATACTATCAACCCGCCCGCCTGCAACAATGCCAGATGCTCAGCAAACGGCTGTGACGCCATCAGTTGCCATTTTGACAAAGTATTGCTGTCGGTCTGATGCAAGGTGTGCCGCTGTCCATATAAGCGGCGCAGTTGCTGATTGACGCGGCGCGCAGGCTCTGGAATGTCAGTTAACGGGCGGGCAGGATTGAGCGGGGTCTTATCGGGGTCAAAATTTGGATGACTGATAGCAAAAGGCGTGCTCGATGTGTCACGCGTAGTGGCATGGCGCATCGGCACAGCACCAGACACGTCCTGAGGTGGCTCATGTGGCTCGGTCATCCTTTCTCCATTTTTCATTTTACATTGTTACTTTACAAACATAGGGACGCGCCCTAACACATATACTTTTTAAACATGTTATTGCTGTTGATAGCTGGCTAAAATCGCTTGATACCCCATTTGCCAATCAGGGTATCGAAGCCACGTCAAAGGAATATTGCTGTGCAGTCGCTTACCCGTTACCGCACCCGCTCTATTCACGCTAGGCATATCGGTGTCCAGCTGCTCGCTTAGCCAACGCATCAAATCTTGAGTTGTGACGGGCGCGTAATCGGTGGCGATGTATAACGGCTCGGGCGTCTCCATCGTTAATACATTCACAATAATTTGCACAAGGTCGCTGTCCATAATGCGGTTCGTCCAGTGAGGATCGTCAATGCTGGCAGCACTGCCCTTTTCTGCTTGGCGCAAGCGCATCAGGCGCGTTTTGCCATAGATGCCACTTGGGCGAATGATGCTAAGACGCGCCGCAAATGCTGATTGCAACACCTGCTCCGCCTGATAAATCACTTGCGAAGCGGCACGCGTGGGCGTGGTCGGCACCGTGTCTTTGTCTATCCACTCGCCGCTGTCTTGACCGTACACGCCTGTTGAAGAAATAAACACCATGCGCTGCAGTTTGGGCAACTGCGCAGCAAGCGTGGCAAGGTGCTCAGCAATCGCCAAATAGCTGTCTTGATAGCCTGATTCAGAGTACGCATCAGGGGTGACAATAATAGCAATGTGACTAAACGGTGCAAGCTGCTCGGCGGTCAATGTGCGCGCATCGTGCTGCATAAAGTCCGCATTCGCTGCCAAATCATACGTATTACGCTCGCGCCGCGCCAGCCCTGTCACAGGGTGCCCGTCTGCTGCCAGTTGGTTGGTCACCTCAAGGCCAATCGCTCCTTGTCCGATGATGAGCCAGCGCGCTTCGGTCATAGTCTTGCCTTTTATTGTCTTATTTTATCTTTAATTTATAGCGTTTAATTTTAAATTTTTAAGCGATGAATAGTCCCCGCTGTTTAAAAATAACGGCGGTACGACAGCTGGACATCATCGCCTTTTTCAATGCGCTCTTGCCACTCATAGTTGGCTTCTAGGCGTATGGCGTTTTTGGCGTCAATGTCGTATTGCACGCCGAGCATGGTAATCGGTTGCCAGTAATGCCCACGATAACCCGCCGCGTCGCTGTTGCCATGATACCAATACGGCAGCTGCAATTGGGCTTGTGCGCGTAACCGATTGTTAATCTGATAGTCGCAGCCCAGATGCACCCCTGCACCCACGCGATAGCCTTTACTGATGCCGCGACCGACCTGCCCTGTTGCAGATGCTAAGCCATAGCACAGCTGCGGCGGCATCTCGCCTGTACCCGCGCGCGGCGTGCCAAACGCCCATGATACCCCGCGCTCATAACCAAGGCTACCAACCAGATGGTCGCGCCCTTCTGGGTCAGCGCCATCATTGACCCGCGTCGCTTGAATGTTAATGCCCCAGCTGCTACCTGCATGACTGGTATTTAAGGGATTAAACGAGCGCCCGCGAATCAAGGTCGCCTGCTGCAACTCAACACGGTCATTGTCTCTATCAGTGTCTGTTTCGTTAAAACGCACGCGCGCCTCTAGCCCGCCCAAGTCAAAGAACTGCGGAAAGCCCGACGCCTTATCCAAGCGGTCGTGATAGCCTGCGCGAATGCCCACTTCGGTATAGCTGTCACCACCTGCCTGCCCCACGCCGATACTGGCCATTTGTAGCGGGTGGCGGGTCAAGGGATTGTTGTCTGAGGCGACCAAGGTATCATCGGGCAATAGCGTCTGAACATCATCAGCATTGATGGCCTTATTCAGCATATCTTTGTCTAGCGGTACATCATTTTCGGTGGCTTTATTTTGTAAGGCTTGGCGGCGGGTGGCAGCAGATGGTGTGTACGATTGATCGTCAAGCAACTGATAGTCTTGCAATAAAGTAATGACCTCGGCAGGCACGACCGCATACGGTAGCTGCTGGAGCAAGGTATTCTGAGGGCGCACCACGTCAATAAGACGAAGTATCTCCGAGGCACAGTTGTCGGTAGTAAAATAATATGGCAGCGCCAAATCCTTGGTTTCCCACACGTGGTACATGATTTGCTCGACCTCAGCAGGCGTCAATGCCAAGCGGTATGTCCATACGTCACGCTCATCATCGTGAACGTATTTTGCCAATTTTTCAGAATAGGGGTCAATCTCAATCACGTTGTTATAAATGCCCGAGATGGATTTAATGGCATAAATGACAAAGCTGTCCGCCGCGTCGCCATCAACGGTATCATTGAGCGCATAGGCGTGCCGGATATTGTGCTCAGGAGTGCCTGTGGTTTGTGAGTCAATACGCAGCAAGGTATGGGCAAAGGCAGACATCGGATTGTCCAGATACTCCTCGGCAAACATCACCGACAGCTGTTTTGCGGCCAGTTTGTCCGTCCAGTTGTCTAACTTTTTGCAGTGGACAGAGATATAAACATCATCCAATCCCAGCTCAGCGCTTAGCCAGCGGGCGCGCGCAGGAAAACGGCATAGCGCGTCATCATCAGGCAAGGTGATTGGCGTACGCGTATTCTGAATCTTTGGATAGTGCGCCGCAATGGCGACCAATAGCGCGTCCATTTCTGCTGCTGGATTATGTTGCCCATCTTGGGTTAAATAAAAGCTGGCCTTGTCTACAGCACTTTCTTTTGCTTTTTTTGCTGCGATATCGCCCTTGTCCACAAAGTACAATAAACGCCGCCATGTAGTGCGCTCATATAAGCGCTGCTCACGTACTTGCGCGCGCCATGTGGCAAGCTCAGCGCTGACAGGTTGTGCGCTCATATCGGTCGTGGCAGTATTAGAAGTAGTAGCAGCGGCGCTGATACTCGTAGGCGCGAGGCTGTCTGTGTCCACGTTTGCCTTTGCATTATACAAAGGAATACTGACTGCACTGATGGCAAGAACAAAAGACAAGCGTGTGTACCGAGATACAGACGGGACAAATAAAGGGGTAATCAGGCGCATAGCATCATCCTTGTCAGTCTCATTTGCCCATACTTTGGCAGCAATCAATCATAACCGTGGCGGCAGTCGGTAGCAACGCAAAGACAAACTGACTGTACGTATATGAATCATTTGCGCTACAATCCGCAGTCTGCTGTTGGTTGTTGAGGTTTTTATGTCCCATTCTGTATCCTATGATGAATCCTCATCATATCGTACTATGACGGTCTGTAGAGGCCGTTTATCTGACGCCACATGGCTGCACTCACCCAATCAAAACACCCGTCCTGACACGTGTGATATTGATACAGTGGTCATCCATAATATCAGCTTACCGCCCAATGAATTTGGTCAATGTGACGCGTCAGGTCAACATTATGTCAAAGCCTTGTTTACCAATTGCTTAGACTGGGACGCGCATCCGTATTTCCAGACCATCAAAGGCGCTGAGGTGTCCGCGCATCTATTCATCGAGCGCGATGGCAGCATCACCCAGTTTGTGGACTTTGAAGCGCGAGCATGGCACGCAGGCAAGTCCAGCTATTTGGGCCGCCCTGATTGTAATAATTATAGCATTGGCATTGAGCTTGAAGGTTCAGATTTTGTGCCATTTACAGAGGCACAATACGAAGCCTTGGCGCAGTGTCTCGCCGCCATTCATCACGCCTATCCTAAGACGCGCCAGCACTTGACAGGCCACAGCGATATTGCGCCCAACCGCAAGACCGACCCTGGCGAGCATTTTGATTGGGTACGCATACGTGCGCGGGTAGCGCAGCTGATGACGCAGGCGGCGGTTTAGCTTTTAGCGGCATCTTGCTCAGTCGCTATGTAGCAGATTAACTCAATTCAGAATACATAACGCACCTAACCTATCAAAGAGAACCGTCTATAAATGCTTTGTAAAAATTGACATGATGCGTTTCCACAGATGCTCCATTTATCATTCGATTGAAAATGCTATAATCCCTGCGTTTTTTCCTCCACTCATATCATCCGTGCTCACGATCTGCTCGACAGCTGCGCAGCTCGTGACCACTGATTTTTGCAAATTAGCTCAATAGGTTCTCATGGCAAAAAGTCGATTGTTTCGTTCCACGATGGTGGTCAGCAGCATGACCATGTTGTCACGTATTTTAGGTCTGGTGCGTGATGTGGTGCTGCTCAGTGTGTTTGGGGCAGGCGGGCTGATGGATGCCTTTTTGGTGGCCTTTAAAATCCCCAACTTTTTGCGGCGTCTGTTTGCCGAAGGCGCGTTTAGCCAAGCGTTCGTGCCTGTATTGTCCGAATATAAAGAAAAATATACTCTGCAAGAAGTACAGATTTTAATCAGTCGCACCTCAGGCGCGTTGATGCTTATCTTATCCATGCTGACCGTGGTGGTGATACTCATCGCCCCATGGGTGGTTACCTTGTTCGCGCCAGGCTTTGCTGACCAGCCTGATAAGTTTGCCGTCACCACTGACTTACTGCGCTTGACCTTTCCATATTTGTTGTTTATTTCCATGACCGCATTTGCCAGCGGCATTTTGCAAAGTTACGGGCGCTTTGCCGCGCCTGCCTTTGCACCTGTACTCATGAACCTATGTATGATTGGCGCCGCGCTGATTTTTGCGCCGATGTTTGACACGCCGATTATGTCGCTCGGTTACGCCGTCGCCCTCTCAGGCTTGCTCCAGCTGTTATTACAACTGCCGCAAATGTGGCAACAAAAGCTGTTGGTCGCGCCCAAGATTGATTTTAAACATGAAGGCGTCAAGCGCATTTTAAATCTCATGCTGCCTGCGATTTTTGGCGTATCGGTCACGCAGATTAATTTATTGTTAAATACCGTGTTCGCCTCGCTCATGATTGGCGGCTCGGTATCGTGGCTGTATGCTGCCGAGCGTATGAGTGAGTTGCCACTGGGGCTGATTGGTGTGGCGATTGGTACGGTGATTTTGCCCAGCCTGTCAGCGAGTGAAGCCAAAAAAGATGACGTGACCTTTAAAAAGACCATCGACTGGGCAGCGCGTTTGATTGTGCTCGTCGGCTTGCCAGCCGCGGCGGCGCTGTTTGTTTTGTCAGACACGCTCATGCAAGCGCTGTTTTTACGCGGTGAATTTACCTTACGGGACGCCGACATGAGCGCCCTTGCCTTACAAAGTATGGCAGGCGGCATCTTGGGCTTTATGCTGATTAAAATCTTTGCCCCTGCGTTTTTTGCCCGTCAAGACACGCGCACCCCTGTCAAAATCGGCATCATGTCGGTGTTTGCTAATATGATTTTTAGCGTCTTATTTATCGGTATTTTTTACTTATTGGGCAAGCCTTTACACGGCGGTTTGGCGCTCGCCACGACAGGCGCGTCCTTTGTTAACGCAGGTCTGCTGTACTACTTTTTACATCAGCGCGGCATTTTCCGTTTTGGCGCGCACTGGAAAAAGCTGTTTGCTCAATTTGTTATCTCAACTTTGGCAATGGTCGGCGCATTGCTTGTGGCCGTTCCATACTTTCCTACCCACGCCTCACAGTGGGAGCGTGTGGGCGCATTGATACTGCTGTGCGCTTTGGGCGCGGTGGTATATGGGGCAGTACTGCTTGCATCAGGTTTCCGCCCGCGTCAGCTTAAACACGGTTAGGCGCTTTACCAAACCCATACGGGCGCTCGCAATAGTTGCACTGCCCAGTTTGTTTATTCTTGCCATAATGGTCCTCATTCAAGATTGATTGAGGACTTTTTTATGCAAAACTTATCTAAGCGTTTTTCTGCCATTATGCTCGGTACGGCTCTCAGTGCTGCATTAGTCAGTGGCTGTAGCAATGCCGAGGACAAAGAAGTAGAAACGACTGAGGGTCCTGACATGACTGTCGAGAAAACTGATGCCGAAAATACAGCCTCTCAAACTTCTATGGATGAAGCATCTACAGATATGGCAGCCACGGCAAATACCACAACAGATACAGCAGCTACCAGTACAGACAGCACCGACTCAGAACTGTCTGAAGTGATGGTCGATACGGGCAACAGCAGCGCCGCAAACAATCAAAAAAGCATCGTGACCAACGCCACCTCTGCGGGCACGCCTGCTGATACCGTCAAAAAAGCCTTGAACGCCACGTATCATGGCAATGTCGATGCAGCGGCAGCCTACTATCAAGTGGATATCGCGGACTTTAAACAAGAACTTGCAGACACACAAATGGCATTTCAGCAGACCGTCGATAGCATTACGTTGACCAATACCACTTACAATGATGCCAAAACAGAAGCCACCGTTGATGGTGAGCTGATGTTAAAAGGACAAACCAAGCCTGTGCCCGCGACTTATACACTAAAAAAAGTGGATAGCGAATGGAAGATATTTGAAAATGGTAAAGGCTAATCAGCGTTAAGGCGTTGATGGTAAATCTGGCGTCGATGTGGACAACGAAAGCCCTAACATCAGCACGTCGGCATAAAAACCGTCCATATCACAAACGCTCGGCATATGGCCCCATTGACGAAAGCCGAGCTTATTAAACAGCTTAATGCTTGGGTCATTATGACCAAAAATAAGCGCAACCACGTGTTGAATGTTCAAACTTGGCGCTTGCTCTAGCATCCAACTGACCAGCGCCGCCCCGATGCCTTTTTTTTGGGCATCTGTATGAATATAGACGCTAATCTCGCTGCTGATGTGGTAGGCTGGGCGCGCGTATAAATCGCTAAAGCTGCCCCAAGCGACAATTTTGCCTGCTGCGTCACACAGCACATAAATGGGACGCTGCGTATTATTATAATGCGCATCAAACCACGCTTGACGCTGCGCAACAGTCACGGGCAACAAGTCGGCGGTGGCACGCTTGCTGGCAATGCTTTGATTATAAATGGCGGTAATGGCAGGCAAATCATCAGGACACGCCAAACGCACATCATAATCTAAAAGGCGCGCAAGCACGGTGGTAGATGGGCTGGTTGATACAAAATCAGATGCAGTCATACGAAATACGCCATAGCTGGGTGCAGGTGATGTTAGGCTGTCCATTTTACTTTATAATAACGCACAATAAACCCTCTTTCGTCGATCAAAGCGGAGATATGCGCCACGCTTTTTTCTCATCATAGCTGCACATTTATGAATACCTACTTTTTAGAGCAACTGATTACCCCTTCTCATCCGCACCAGCTGCCGCCATGCGTGTTGACCATCGGTAACTTTGATGGCGTACATTTGGGGCATCAGCAGATGCTGGCACAGGTACAAGAGCAAGCAAAGCAAATGCAGCTGACCTCGGCGGTGATGATATTTGAGCCACAGCCGCGTGAATTTTTTACGCCCGAGCGTGCTCCTGCACGCCTCACCAACTTAGCCGAAAAACAAGCCTTGCTCGCAGAGTATGGCGTAGAGACTTTAATTATCGCAGGCTTTGACGCGGAGTTTCGAGCGCTAAGTGCCAAAGCGTTCGCTGACATTTTGGCAGACAAACTCAATGTACGCGCATTGGTGCTTGGCGATGATTTTCACTTTGGCCATGACCGCACAGGTGACAGTCAGTTTTTACGCGACTACGGCTTACAGGTGACCAACCTGCACACCGTCATGGATGCCAGTGTCACGCCTGAGCGTATTAGCTCAACGCGGGTGCGTAAGCTGTTGCTGGCAGGTGATATTGAGGCTGCCAACACACTGTTAGGACGTGATTATGCCATCACAGGTACGGTCATTCATGGTGACAAGATTGGGCGTCAGCTGAATTTCCCAACCGCCAATATTGAGCTGTCTCGCATCAAACCTGCTTTGCATGGCATTTTTGCGGTGGATGTGGTGCGCTTGGATGATAAAGGCGGCGTGATTACTGACGGCTTTGCCCCATTGGTACAAAACGCTCAAATGGGTTTGACAGGTTTGCGCGCACACAGTTTATTTGGCACTGCCAATATCGGCCTACGCCCATCGGTCAATAACGAAAAAGAGTGGCGGCTTGAAGTGCATTTTCCCAAGCTCAATGCCAATCTCTACGGCGAGCGTCTACAAGTGCGCTTTTTGCACTTTTTGCATGGCGAAAAAAAATATGCAGGATTGGACGCATTAAAAGCAGGCATTCAAGACGATGTAGAAAAGTTACTTGTGTGGCGCGAAAGGGTGCTTGTCAGCCGTTTGGATTAAGACGCCCTGCTTTATTATCCATACCAACAGTAAGCGAAAAACTAGCAGACATAAAAAAGCCACCGTCACTAGGATATAGTGACGGCGGCTTTTTCAACAACCGCAGTACGGTTAATCAAGTCTTATGCATCAGGATGCAAACGCACATTTAACTCATCAATGGTAGGCGCCCATGCTGCATCTTGACGCCATTCTTCTTGTAAAAACATGCGCTGCTTGTCACTCCAAATATGCGCATCGACCAGCTTTTCCTCTTTCGCCAGTTGATTATCTGCAATAAAAGCTTCAATCGCTTCATCTGAGCTGTCTAGCCCAAGCTGAGCAAACAAATCATTCATGCTGTATTCTGGTTCACCTAACATCTTACACTCCTTCGCTTTCTTAATCATTGCCGTTATTGTCTGTCTTACTATAGCAAAGCCCAAATAAAACTGATATAGAATCAAGAACACGCTCGATTAAATGCTATTTTCCTTGCTTGCTGTGACTTCGTCTCCAGAGGCTGCGAAAAATAGCCTTTAATCTTGCTGTATCATTTTTAAATTGACTTGACTATATTTTATGTTTCTCATCGTTGTCTTGTTTTGCGTCATCCGTACCCTGCTTAGCTTGCATCTGCTAAAACTAAGCAGCATTCGCGTTTGACACTGTTTTTTATTTTAGTGTAGCAAGTTTTTCATTTTAAACCGTTATCGCTTGTTAACGTTTGTGTGCAAGTGTTCGCTCGGCATCGAAAATTGAATCAATAACTCATTCTTCAGTAGTACAAATCAGAATTTTATTCAAAAAAAAGCCCTTTATAAAAAGGGCTTTTGTCAGTCAAACAGCTTTGCTTATCATCGAGCAACATTGCTTAGGGTAGCAAGTGGGCTACTGCGTCACGCTCTTCGCTCAGCTCTTGCTCAGTGGCTTTCATTTTCTCTTGTGAGAAGTCTGATGACACGTCAACGCCGTCAACGATTTTCCAATCGCCATTGCTGCATGTGCATGGGAATGAGTAAATCAAACCTTCCGCAATGCCGTATTCACCATTTGAGTACACGCCCATAGAGACCCAATCGT
This sequence comes from Psychrobacter sp. bablab_jr014, assembly GCF_016464015.1. Taxonomy (GTDB): domain Bacteria; phylum Pseudomonadota; class Gammaproteobacteria; order Pseudomonadales; family Moraxellaceae; genus Psychrobacter. The sequence continues at coordinate 132,123 of NZ_JACDXT010000019.1, read as the reverse complement.
TCTCATCAGAGCCAAGTGCCCATGTACGCATGTGTGCGATAGCCGCATTGGCAGCCGAAGCAGCAGATGATGCGCCACGTGCTTTGATGATTGCTGCGCCGCGTTGCTGTACACTTGGGATGTAGGTGTTTTCGTACCAGTCGCGCTCAATCAAATCAAGCGCAGGCTTGCCATTTACGGTACAAGCGGTCAGGTCTGGATACTGGGTTGATGAGTGGTTGCCCCAGATGGTCATGTGCTTAACGTCGTTAACAGTGCTGTTCGTTTGCTCAGCAAGCTGGGCAATCGCACGGTTGTGGTCAAGACGCGTCATGGCCGTAAAGTTACGTGGGTCTAGATCTGGTGCGTTACGCTGGGCGATTAGGGCATTGGTGTTGGCTGGGTTGCCCACGACCAATACTTTAACGTCGCGGCTTGCCACGTCATTTAGTGCTTTGCCTTGTGCTGAGAAAATCGCAGCGTTGGCTTCTAGCAAATCTTTACGCTCCATGCCAGGACCACGAGGACGTGCGCCTACCAAAAGCGCGTAGTCTGCGTCTTTAAAAGCAACAGTGGCGTCATCAGTCTGTACCACACCTGCAAGTAATGGGAATGCACAGTCTTCTAATTCCATAACGACCCCTTTTAGGGCGTCAAGTGCTGGCGTGATTTCTAGCAACTGCAAGATAACGGGCTGGTCTTTGCCTAGCATCTCACCAGATGCGATACGAAATAACATGGCATAGCTGATATTACCAGCGGCGCCAGTCACGGCAACACGTAAAGGCTGTTTCATACAATACTCCCTCGTTTGTTATTAGATAATGCAAGTCATTAAATGCAGCAGGCTTATCTTTTGTGATGTGGTGGTTATGATTATGCTGCTTTAAACCGAGGGTTAGTGTAGCACTTCATTTCACAAGCCGTCTAGGGACAATCAAATATCGACTTTGGGCAATATTGTTACATTTTATACATATAGCGATATTCATCACGCAACAAAATAATCTTTATACACGCTGATGATGCGGTATGCGTACAAGCGATTATTTGCCACCTGAGATAATAAAGTTGTTGCCGCAGTTATCAATGACATTTTCGCATTGTCCAAAGCCATTACCGTCATAGCAGACACGCACTTGCGTCAATACAGACTGGCGACGATTGCCATCTTGGCAAATAAGATCAAGGCTGCCTGCGCGCATGCCAGAATTTAGGCGCAGCATTTGATTAACAAAGCTGGATTTAGATACCGTGTAGCTGTTGCCTGTATTCAGCTCACGAGGCAATTCAAGCTCACTTGCCATATTTACGATTTGGCGAAAATAGATACTGCTGCTATAAGGGCTACATGCCCCATAGCGCTGCCATGCTTGGGTACGGATGGTACTGTCGGGCATGATACGGTTGACGACTTTTAACTGTAGCGGGGTTAAGCGCGGCTCACTGCGATTGTTACAGCTGCTGCCATAGCCCAAATCCAGCCCCGATACGGTGAGCGAATATCCTTCTAAGCATTGGCGCAAGCGTGAGCGCGAGCTTTGCATACTACACAATGCGGGCGCCATCTCAATCATGAGTACGCGTGAGTTGTTGGCAGCGTGCGCTGGTATCATCATGCTTTGCAGCACAGCGGCGGCCGCAATAGGCATAAGATAGATGGGCAGGGACAGACGGGGTAAGAGAGGTTTTGATGTTTTGGTCAAAGAGGCTGCGGCAGACGTAGTAGAGGGCGTCGGTATTGAGGCCATATCATCTGACAATGTGGGAGAACTTTTTATCATAATCAACAAAGTATTTAGCAATAATCAACTGGCAAGCACACGAGCATGCCTATTGACCTACCTGTGTACCCAAAACGATTTAAGCATTTATAGAAAACATGCAGCATAAAATTGGCCAGCGTTGCCATCCAACTTTGTTTAAGGCCGCATAAGCAGACGCAAACTAATGTCATGTTAGCAAACTGCTTTTTTTTATCTATAGCAAGTACGTAACTTTTCATCAGTTGACACGTCTGAAGCTTAATTTTGAGCCTACTGCGCCCGCCTATCGCTAAATACGACCGATAAGCATAGCATATAACTAATAGCTGGCAGGTATCACACCCATGCGCTGACTTATCGGTAAATTGCGCCCCAGCAAATGACTGTAGATCGTGGCGTTTTCCATCACGTGCTTCACATAGTTGCGTGTTTCAGGATAGGCAATCGTTTCAACATATTGGTCAGCAGCGAGCGAGCCGTATTCTGGCTGCCAGCGTTTGGCTTTGTTTGGTCCTGCATTGTAGCCTGCGGTTGCAAGGACAGGCTGATAGTTAAGCTTGCCCAAGATATCGCTCATATACCATGTGCCGTAGCGGATATTGGTATCCCCGCTATTGGCGCGGCTCGCACTGTAAGACTCGCCCAAATTACGTGCAATGTACTGCGCCGTACCAGGCATGATTTGCATCAAACCACTAGCGCCCACATGGGAGCGCGCCGAGGTCACAAAGCGGCTCTCTTGACGTATGATGCCGTACGCCCATGCAGGGTCAATACCCACAGATTCACTATAGCGTACCACGCTCGATTGGTGCGGCATCGGGTGCGATAGCGCATAGCTGTCCACGCTGTCCGCATTGTCAATGGCATAAATGGCACGGTCTAGCCAGCCGATATCATAGGCTTGACGAGCGGCGGCAATAAGTAACTGCTCATCATTGTTGTCGCGGGCTTGTTTGACGGCCCAATTCCACTCACGGTTGGCATAAGCGCGGCTGGCGTCGGCATTGTACAAGGCAAAGGCACGAGCAAAATGCGGGTCCTGTAGAGCGCGAGCTTGGTCTTGGCTGCTGACATTGGGCAAGGTAGAGCCATTTCGTGCGGTAAAACGCTGCCCAACTTTGTCCTTTGCCATCAGACCATAGTAGTCGTTGTGTGTTGCTAAATTTTGGTAGATGCGCGTGGCATTATTACGCTGTTTGCTGTCATTAGACGCTGCATAGGCACGCGCCAGCCAGTATTGCCATTGGTTTTCTTTTTGTGTTTCGCTGTCCATTTGGGTAATGGCCGCAATCACATCATCCCAGCGCCCAAAGCGAATACCCGCCATGGCATAGTCTTCGGCTTCTTCAAAGTTAAAGTCATTGTCCAAGCTCTTACGGAACCAATCGACCGCTTGCGCGTCAAAGCCATCATCGGTATTAAAGTTCATACGTTTGACGCCCAATATACGATAGGCGTAGCGCCGCGTTTCGTCAGACAACAGATGCTGGCGGCGCTGGTCATCGGTGCGGATGTCGGATTCAAGCTGAATGCTTGCCTGACGATAAGAGTCGTCGGTAATGCGTCCAAGCGCATAGAGGTACAGATATTGATTGAGCTGGCTATACGGCTGGCTTTGCATGTCGTTAATAAAGCGCGTCGGCGAGCGTTGAATGTTGCTCAGCATGTCGTAGCTGATGGGCGTGCCAAGACGTGTTGACAGCGCCATGATGTCGCCTGTCTTACCCACACGCAGCATACGTTTGAGGCGCGACTCGCGGTCTTTATTACTAATCAAAGGATTGTCATTCATCTCCATCGCTAGCTGATCACACAGTGCGGGCTGCTTTTGCGTGGTTAGCCAAACATTGGACTTTTCAGACAGTGAGCGTATGGTGTCGCCGCCATGATTAAAGCCCAAGGCCACCGCGCAGCGCTCGCTGCTGTCGGCATTGGTGATAAGATTTGCCACTTGACGCACCGCACCATAGTCGCCCGCTGCTGCTTTGTCTTCAGCATAGTCCGCGACCAGCTTTTCTGCCATCACTGAGCCTTTGTACTGGCGCACAAACTGGATAATGGTCGCAGGGCTTTGCTCAACCAAGCGGTCGTTTAACCGCCAATAGGTCGGATACATGGCAAACAAACCGCCACTCATCAGCTGCTCATAGTTATACAGCGAGCCGATATCGCCTTGCCCTGATGCCCGCAATGCGTCGGAAAAATAGTTGACGCTGCTGTCGGTCTGATAGTTTGGGTTATAACTGCTATAACTGGCAGGCTCAGCGCAGGCGGCTTGCATTAAGCTAAGCGCGCCCAATGTCGCTGCTGCGCCAAACAGCTTTGCCCCTAAGGTGTTTGACAAATAAGGCTTGGTCGATGCCACATCGGACTGCTCTGTACGGCACGTAGAAAAAGACGGTGCGGCGTTGGTCGGCTTTGCCATAATAACTCTCTGTATTGTTTGCTAAAAAGTCTGCTTTAATAATCGCAGCAAAATATTCAAAAATGGGCAAACGCTGAACATATATTTTTCATTCAACACGCCCTAATCAGGACACGCCCTAGCTCTCTTGACATATTGTTATAGCGCGTCCATGGCGATTACTGATGTTTAGATACAGTATAACGCTCTCATCATACTATACTCAGGCCACCTCGCCCACGCGACTTACCTTTTGTTAAAAAATAAGACAGCAATCTGTAACACGCACGTGTCATCGGCGCGATATCCTGCCCGTATTTATAAACCGCGAAGTAAAACGCGAAGTGGCTTATGATAAGCACTTGATAGTATTGCAAATAGTTTGATAGATTTCTAGTCGATATCGACGCGCAGCTTTTCCCATTGCTTTTAGATTGTGCTAAAATACGCCACCGTTTGACCCTGTAATTTTGCTATCGACAGTGCTAGTGGATAGCGAACGGTCTTATTTTTCGGTACTTTTTTAATTTTTGGTTTTGATTTTTTAATCACAATGGATAGTCGCTTATGAGTGTTTCTGTATTTAATCCCCGCCTTGATGACAGCGCAGACACCCAATCGAGCGCTGACCATACCCAAGCCGCGCCAAGTGCGGACGCGCCTGTTAAAAAAGTGTTTATCACCACCCAAGGCTGTCAGATGAACGTCTATGACTCCGACAAGATGGTCGATGTCTTGGGCGACTCGCATGGCATGCAGGTGACGCACGACATCAATGAAGCCGATGTGCTCTTGATGAATACCTGCTCTATCCGCGAAAAGGCACAAGAAAAAGTATTTTCTGAGCTGGGTCGTTGGCGCAAATTGAAAGAGAAACGTCCTGACTTGGTCATCGGCGTTGGCGGCTGCGTGGCATCACAAGAAGGCGACAATATCCAAAAGCGCGCGCCGTATGTCGATATGGTGTTTGGCCCGCAAACCTTGCACCGCCTGCCTGAGCTGTACGACCAATCGCATGAACAGCGTAAAATCGCGCCCAAAGACCGTATTGGTACGGTGGACGTGTCGTTCCCAAGTATTGAAAAATTCGACTTTTTGCCTGAGCCACGCGTCGAAGGTTACAAGGCATTCGTCTCAATTATGGAAGGCTGCTCAAAGTATTGCTCATTTTGCGTCGTGCCGTATACGCGCGGCGAAGAGCTGTCGCGTCCATTAGATGACGTGCTTGCTGAGATTGACAACCTTGCTGCCCAAGGCGTGCGCGAGATTAATCTACTCGGTCAAAATGTGAACGGCTATCGCGGTGAAAAAGACGACGGCAGCATTTGCCGCTTTGCGGAGCTATTACATTATGTGGCGCATATTGACGGCGTTGAGCGCATCCGCTATACCACGAGCCACCCGCTAGAATTTACCGATGACATCATTGATGCCTATGCCAAGCTGCCGCAGCTAGTATCGCACTTGCATTTGCCTGTACAAAGTGGCTCAAATGCCATTTTGGCAGCGATGAAGCGCAACCACACCATTGATGTGTATATCAATCAGATTAATAAGTTAAAAGCGATACGTCCTGACATTCACCTATCGAGCGATTTTATCATCGGCTTCCCAGGCGAGACGGATGAGGACTTTAACGATACGCTGCAATTGGCAAAAGATTTGAACTTTGACCACTCATACAGCTTTATTTACTCCAAGCGTCCCGGCACGCCTGCCGCTGAGCTGCCTGATGATGTGAGCTTTGCCACCAAAAAAGAGCGCCTAGCCACCTTCCAAAAAGTCATCGTCGATTCGACTTTGCAAAAAACCCGTGAAATGGTCGGCACCACCACCCGCGTCTTGGTCGAGCAAATCGCTGACCGTCATCCTGATTGCTTGATTGGTACTGCGGACAACACGCGTACCGTGATGTTCCCTTACGATATCGACAAGCGTGACGAGTTACTGGGCAAAATCGTCCAAGTCAAAGTGACCGACTTTGTCAGCCCGCATATGGTCAAAGGCGAGCTGCTAGAAGTCTTGGCATAAGTTGCTTGACCGCTTAAACAAAAAAAACCGTTCTGTGAGGAACGGCTTTTTTATGGATAAATGTACTATCAATGGTGTTCATTGCGCGTTTAGCCAATCCACCTGCCGCAAATTGCGCTTTTGTGCGTGACGCTGCTTTTTGTGTTGCAGGCGCACATCATCTTTGGCATGGACGCCACCTTTTTTAAGCAGCGGGTCATTGGCAAGTGGATTGCGCGGCTTGATGGCTGGCAAGGACAGTTGCCCGTCTTTTGCCGCCGCGTCAAGTTGCCGCGCGGTTTTTAAGGTTTGTTTTAAGCTCATTATTTTATCCTTTCTAATTTTATTAGCCCTTGATACACATCACTTGTTTTAGCGTATGCACCACTTCCACAAGGTCACTTTGGTTGGCCATCACCGTATCAATATCTTTATAAGCGCTTGGGATTTCGTCCATCACGCCTTTGTCTTTGCGGCATTCCACGCCATCGGTCTGCGCTTTTAGCTCATCAATGGTAAAGGCGCGTACCGCCTTGCCACGACTCATACGCCGCCCTGCCCCGTGTGAGCAGGAGCAAAACGACTCAGGCTCGCCGCGCCCACGTACGATAAAGGACTTTGCGCCCATTGAACCGGGAATAATGCCCAGCTCATCTTTATAGGCGCTGATCGCCCCTTTGCGAGTTACATACACCGATTCGCCAAAATGCACCTCTTCATTAACATAATTGTGATGACAGTTAATCGCCTCTTTAGTCGGGCGAAAGCGTGGCAGACCCGCTTTAGGCGACTGCATCACCTGCAATATCAGACGCATCATCTCCGTGCGGTTGTGCTGCGCGTATTCCTGCGCCCAGCCGACCGCCTCGATATAGTCATCAAAGCTTGCCGAGCCTGCGGCAAAATACGACAGGTCACGGTCAGGCACATGACCAAAGCGCGACTGATGCTCTTTTTTGGCAAGGTTAATAAAATACTGACCAATGCAGTTGCCAATGCCGCGACTGCCTGAATGCAGCATCACCCACACGTCTTGATTTTCGTCAAGGCACAGCTCGATAAAGTGATTGCCGCCGCCGAGCGTACCCAGCTGCTTTGCCCACGTACGCTCAAAGCCCTTGAGCATCTTTAATAACCCAGGATGCTTGTCGGTAATCGGCTGTAAAAGCTTTGCCAGTGGGTTTAAGGTCGACATCTTTGCTGTGATTTGCTGATGCATGTTAAAGCCTACAGGGACTTTTTCTTCAATCAGACCTCGCAGCGCCTTTAAGCTGTCGGGCAAGTCAGACGCAGTCAGCGACAGGCGCACCGCATTCATCCCGCAGCCGATATCCACACCGACCGCCGAAGGAATGATTGCCGACTTGGTCGGTATCACACTGCCCACCGTCGCGCCCTTGCCCACATGCACATCAGGCATCACCGCAATGTGTGAATGCACAAATTCCAGCTGCGCCAAGTTGCGTAACTGCTGAATGGCATTGATGTCCACCTCATCGGTATAAATCTTGACAGGCACGCCATGTTTGCCACTTTTATTTAATATCTGTTTAATGCTCATAATCCAAACTCTTTTTATTTATTCATATACTTTATTTATTTTTAAAACCATTAGGCAATACTCACCCCTCTTAAATAAATAAGATAAAAATAAATAATAAAATTAATTTTTAATTTAAATAAAAAAGTTAAAGACAGCAAAAAATGCAGACAGCAGCTGTGGTGTGTCAGCGCATGGCTCAGCAAAACGCATCGCTCGGCAAAGCGCGAAAACACACAGGCAGCCGCGTAGCGCCAGTATGCACACAAGGCAACAACCAAGCGCAGCATCGGCAACAGGACGACAGATAACGTCAAGGACAATAAAATAACGGTAGGCAGATAAGTACAGTGCAGTGCAGTGCGCTGCGCTTATAGCAGCGGCTCAGACCTTAATGACGAGATAAGAAAACCGTCACATATGCATACTGATTGGGCAATGCCTTATACAATAAAGGCAGCACGCATCAGCACAGCAAGATAGGTATCTGAATAATACTGGTAATTAAATGATTAAAACTTATCGAATCCGTACGGCAAAATTATCGCGATGACATCTGACATCGACACTGTCTTTAACACGGGCAGTACATGATGATGGGACATGATAATTCCTCCGTAGGTTGCTATCAGCGCAAGTGAGTCCCAAGCGATGATAAGTGAATGACAGCTGATGAAAAACATCAGCGTAGGGATAATGAGATTAAGCAGCTGCCATGTATGAGGCGCTACTTAATATAGCCAATATAATAATAAATTTATTTTTTATGTCAAGTTTTATTTTTAAATAAATAAAAAAAATTTAAAAATTAAAAGTTATTTATTCTAAATGCCTTTATATTTTTCTTATATTTTTAACAACACTTCTGCCAATAACGCTGCGGCAATCAAAACAAAAATCCCACCACAAAAACGATTGAGCCATAGCAGACGGTCGCCGACATTCAGCCAGCCTGCCAGCTGCTTGCCACCAACCGTGTATATCATCTGCCACAGTGTTTCGCTTGCGAACATACCGATGGTGAGGAGCAGATATTGTGGGAACAGCGGCGCGCTAAAGTTAATAAACTTTGGGAAAAATGCCGCAAAGAACAAAATCGCTTTAGGGTTCGATAGCGACACCCATACGCCCGTGCGGAACAGCTTGCCACGGCTGGGCATCGCTTTTGCGCCCACGTTCGTGCCTTGTGCTTGCGCGTAGGCATAGCCGTTAGCGTCATAATTATTGGGCGTGTAGTCGTCTGTATCAAATGCATCGACATCCGCAGGTGTACCAAGCCCGTTGTCACCACCGCGCTCATACCACGCGCTGACACCCAAATAAATCAGATACAGCGCGCCCACCACCTTGACGACTTCTAATAACCACGGCATCTCGCGGCTAATCACATCAATACCGAGTAAAGTTGATAATAAGAGTATTAATAAGCCAACGCTCAGTCCTGCCAGCGTCCACAGCGTGCGCTTAAAGCCGTAATTTAGACCGTATTGGAATGCCAGCAACATGTTCGGGCCTGGTGTCGCGGAGATAAAAAACACGCTAACAAAAAACACCATAAATAGCTGTAACGACATACTGACAGTTCCTTAACGACGACTTTTAAAGCAAAAAAAAATGCAGCACAAAATCATGTGCCGCTCGAGGGCGTATTATCATTTAGATAGCGAGGTTTAAAATGAGATAAATCGTAGTTAAACAAGGAAAAAATTGTAGAGAATATAGGCATATTCACAAGATTTTTGACGCTGTTTGGCAAGATTTAGCCATTTTAAGACCGCTAAATTCTTAAATGGTCTAATTGATGATACGCCCCAGATACTATACATATGTTGGAATACATTTGCGCGGACTTTCTTGTACTTTTGCGTACAAAGCACAAAGCGCACGGTTTAGCCCGTGCGCTTATGATGGGTCATAACATTTGAGGGCAATAAATGCCTTATGTATCCGCTTGGCAATGGCTCAGTAAGCGCGCCAAAAACGCATCGCAGCGCGCCATATCATCAAGTGGCACGAACTCATTGGCTTTGTGCGCCTGCTCAATGCTGCCAGGACCACAAATAATGGTCGGAATCCCCGCATTGGTAAACTGCCCACCTTCGGTAGCGTAGCCAACCTTATGCCGCGCATCGTCGTCAATCAGCCCCGCCACCAGCGTTTGTAGGGCAGCGCTGTCGGCATCGGTCATCGCGGGTACGCTCTCTTCTTGTAGCAGCTCAATATCGGTTTCGGGCGCACGCGCTTGCATGGTGGCGCGTAGCTCGGCGATTTTTTCTTCAATCGGTACTAAGATATCGTCTTGCGTCATGTGCGGCAAGTTACGATAATCAAAGGTAAACTCGCACAGATTGGGCACGATATTGGTCGCTGTACCGCCTTTTATCGTACCGATGGACAAGGTCGAATACGGCACGTCAAACAGCGCATCGACGTCATCGCGGCGGCTGATACGCTCAGCAAGGCTGTCCACATAGCCGACCAGCTGGCTGGCATAGCTGATGGCATTGACGCCTTGCGCGGTCAATGACGAATGCGCCGACTTACCATGTACGCGGCAACGATAGACGGAGATGCCTTTGTGCGCGACAACCATGCTCATATTGGTTGGCTCGCCAACGATGCAATAATCAGGTGCGATACCACGGTCTGCCAAGTCTGCCAAAATCAGCGGCGCACCTAAGCAGCCCACTTCTTCATCAAACGACAGTGCCAAGTGCAGGGGGCGTTTGAGCTTGCCAGCATTGGACAAGCGCACCGCTTCGGGCACGATAGACAGCGCGCAGGCAATAAAACCTTTCATATCACAAGCGCCGCGCCCGTACAGCTTGTCACCGCGAATGGTGGCGGCAAAGGGGTCGCTGTCCCAGTCTTGACCATCCACAGGCACGACATCGGCATGCCCTGACAACACCACGCCGCCTGAGACTATCTCCTGCGCTGCCCCTGCGGGCACGGTCACGAACAGATTGGCTTTGGTGTGCTCGATATTGTGCGTCAAGGTCGGCTGTAGCCCAAGCGATTGGCAATACGCCTGCACGTCCTCAATTAGTGCCAAATTGGAATAGCGACTGACGGTATTAAAACCAATTAAACGTGTCAGCCAATCGATACTGTTTTGTGGGTGGCTGCTGTTTGCCTCAATGCTGCGGCTGTCCATGCCTTGAGGGTTGTCATTGATAGATACAGACATCGTGCCTCCTTCTTATATCGTTATCATTTATTGTCTATTTATAGCGCTTATGGCAAGTGGCGGTCATGCAAAAAAAGGTAGAAAAATGTATTACAAAGAAAATGCGTGCTTTATCAACGCAAAGGGCATAAGGGTAAAGGGTACGCCATGCATCAAGCTTGCCTACATGACGTTCTTATAAGATATGGTAGAACCCAAATAAAATTGTTATACCTTCAAAAACATGCTCGATTAAAGGCTATTTTTCTTGCTTGCTGTGACTGCGTCTCCAGAGGCTACGAAAAATAGCCTTTAATCTTGCTGTACCACTTTTGAATTAATTTGACTATAGGTCTTACGACGGGGTGTTTTGGTTCATCGCGTCAATCACAGGCGGCATTGGCTTTTGCGTGATGCCTTCTGCTTGCTGTTCTTTCACGGTTTTGGCGTCCATTGGCAAGCCTGCGATGAGTGACAATGACTTGACCGCTTTACGCTTTCTGGTCGCAAAGCTGACAGGCACCATGCGCGCAAACTCATATAAGTATAAAAATGCCTCTTCGCCGCCTTCGAAATCCTCTTCTTCTTCCAAGCGAATCGCGCCAATTTTTGCCAAATCAGACAGCATTTCGTTTTCTTCGGCAGTGATGTTGCAATCGGACACACCAAAACCTGTCATAAAGCCATTTGCCCAGCCTTTTAGCGCCATTACGCGCTCGTATAGATCGTGCTCATCATCAGGCAGTAATGGATTATAGGCGTAAGCTTCATCTTTGTCTTTGAGCTGAAATACCGTGTCTTCGGCTTCTTCGGTCAATAAGGTTAGCGCAGGCTCTGGCAACGGCGCAAAGCTTAATTCATTCAGCAGTACCGCCCAGCCATCTTCATCGGGCGCATGACACGCAGTCATCAGTCCTGTCATCAAGCCATGCAGCTCACTGATACTGACGTCTGTCCAGTCGTTAAAAGCGGCTGACCAGTCGTTCCAACCTGAGATATTGTCATTCATAATCTATCGTCCTACATATAGACTGACCATCATAGCCCTACGCCACTCGCAGTGCTACCGCCAATCTTAAGAAAAACATACACAATCGGTGCAATTACTTTGTTGATATAGATATTATGTGGTCACCTATGGCATTATTAAATATCGCGACTCTAATTCTTCGACGCTCAATAATAAGGTTAAAAACTGACTATGTATGAACAACTAAAAATTCTAGAAGCCATGATACTTGACATCAAAGCGCAGTATCACAAGGTCAGTACCGAGCTTCAGCATCTAAAAAACCAGCCAAAAACCGATGACCGCGACCTAAACCAGCTCCAAGCGCAGCGCGACAACAGTATTGCTGCCCATGAGCGCGCGCAGCAGCAGTTGACCGACCTTGATAACCGTTATCAAAGTCTGGCCGAAGCGCATCACATGCTGGGCGAAGAGCACGAAGAGCTACAAAACCAAATCGAAGAATTGCAGCACCGCAATACCCGCCTTGAGCAACAAAACCAGCTGTTTAAACAACAAGCCATGGACATCAAAAAAATCAACCATGAGCTACAAGAAAAAAACCAGCTGGCGGCGGAGCGCACGCAAGTGGTACTAGAGCGCCTAACGCAAATTGATCAAATGGATTTAGATAACGACTAAGCGCCTATCCAAAAAAAGCCTAAAGTCAAAAACGCATACAGCGCATCGCCTGAGCAAATTTACCCAACTTTTTAGGAATGACCATGACCGACCAGCCTACCGCGCCTGAGTACGAAGAAGACCACGCGCCCGAACAACCAAGCGCCCCACAAATAATAGATGAGAACCCTGTCAAAAAAGTCAGCATCGCCATCGCAGGTGTGACCTACAGCATCTACTGCCCTGCCGACGAAGAAGCCAACCTACGCCAAGCGGCCAGCTATATCAATAACTTTGTATTGGATGTTAAAAAAGACGCGCCAAACCTTGCGCAAGAAAATTTGCTGCTGCTTTCGTGCTTAAACCTGTATGAAAAAGTGCAAAAACGCGACCAAGCCGATGAAGACTCGCGTCACAGCGAAGAGCAGTCAAACGCGCTATTAAACAAAATCATCGAAGACGCGCACTCGGTACTACATTAAGTCATACGGACTGACGCCACCATAACGCAAAAACGCCATTTTGTTTATGGCGCTTTGGCAAATGGTGGTGTGTTTTTTAATTCTAGTTTTGCTGGCAGCTTATTTGCTACTTGGCTCAGGGTGTGCTGGTGCTATCGTGCCGCGTGCCTTATGAAACTCCGCTTGGTGCTCATAATTACAAAAAAACCAAGACCCCGCCTCGCCCGTCTCTGTGGCATTCGGATTGTTTTCTAGCACGCCGCGATACTCTGCCAAGCTGTGCCCGCAATAATCACAGTTACGCGGTGTGGTCACGTCGCCTTCTTTAGGCATCATACTCTGTGGCGGACGTGGGTACATAAACTTAAAAAAGCCCCACATCACAATCCAAATAATAATCAGCGTGGTAATCAAAGCAAACACAGGAAAGCTCCTTAAATAAAGCGCGCACTGACACCCAAGCGGCTACCTGCTGGCAGACACCAATGAGCGCTTGGACATAAAAACCATCATCCACGTGGTCTTAAGTGTACTGTAAATCAGGATATAAATACAGTTTTTGCCATATCCGTGAGCCTGTTTGCTTGTCTGTCTTATTCATTATTATTATCAAACTGCCATAAAAAAAACTGACCATGATGGTCAGTTTTTTATTGTCGTTAATAACCAGCTATAGCCTTACATCTGCAATTCACTGATATCGGCAACGGTTAAGAACAGTGCACGCACTTGGCTGAGTAACGCCAAGCGGTTACGGCGTAGCGCCACGTCTTCACTGTTCACCATCACGTCAGCAAAGAACGCGGTCAATGGCGCTTCTAGTTGTGCCAGTTGCTCAAGCACTTGCGTGTAGTTGGCGTCATCAATCAGCGGCGCAGTGACTGCTTTTGCTTGCTCAATCGCCTCATGCAAGGCTTGCTCTGGCGCTTCTTGTAATAGCGCTGTATCTACCGCATCGCTTGGCGAGTCTTCTGATTTTGCCAAGATATTCGCCACGCGCTTATTGGCATCAGCAAGACCTGCTGCTTGTGGCAAGGCTCTAAAATTCTGCACGGCATGGATACGCTGGTCAAAATCAAGCGGCATGTGCGGGTTAATCGCTTGCACCGCTTGGATAGTATCCACGCTCACACCTTGTTCGGTATACATCGCACGATAGCGCGAGTTTAAGAACGCCATGACTTGGGTAAAGGTCTCGCCCATCTTAGCGACTTTTTGCGTCTCGCCGCTGTTGTAGTTTTTAATCGCCTGCTCAACCAGCGCCACGATATTGATGGGCAGCTGCTTTTCAATCAAAATACGCAAAATACCAATCGCTTGACGGCGTAGGCTGAACGGATCTTTTGAGCCTGTCGGCGCTTGACCAATGGCAAAAATACCGACCAAGGTATCGAGTCTGTCAGCCAGTGCTAAGCAAATGCCAATCGGCGTTTGTGGCAAGGCATCACCACTAAACTTCGGCAAATACTGCTCTTCTAAACTTGCGGCGACCGCTTCAGGCTCGCCGTTCAGACGCGCATAATACGTGCCCGCGATGCCTTGCAGCTCAGGGAACTCGCCGACCAATGAGCTTGCCAAATCGGCTTTGGCAAGCATTGCTGCGCGTACGGTCTCATCAATATTAATCGTGTGCCCGCTTTGCTGTAGCAAGCCTGCGATAAAGGCAGCAAGCTTGGCGATACGCTCTGATTTCTCAAAAATCGTGCCCAGCTGCTCTTGGAAGACGCGAGTTTTCAGACTTTCGGTCAACGCAAACAAAGGCTGCTTTTGGTCTTGTAAGAAGAAAAACTCAGCATCGGCAAGACGTGGACGCACAACTTTTTCGTTACCAGAGACAATCTGCGTAGGGTCTCTAGATTCGATATTGGTAATAAAAATAAAGTACGGCTGTAATTTGCCTGCCTCATCGGTCAAACAAAAATACTTTTGGTCTGCCTGCATGGTCGAGATAAGCGCCTCTTGTGGCACTTGTAAAAAGCGCGGCTCAAAGCTTGCACGCAGTGCAATCGGTAAATCAACCAGCGCGGTGACTTCATCCAGCAGTGCCTCAGGTACGATGGCTTGGGCGTTGACTTCGGTTGCTAATGCCTTGACTTGATTGGCAATCATCATCTGACGCTTATCAAAGCTCGCAATCACGCGCGCGTCTTCGAGTATCGCTTCGTAGTTGTCTGCATGGTCGATTTCGCGATAGTCAGGGCTGTGGAAGCGGTGACCACGCGTTTGCTTGCCTGTTTGATGCCCTTGGATGGTCGCGTCAATCACCGCGTCATCTTGCATCAACACCACCCACTGTACAGGGCGTACAAATTCTTCTTTTGACGCGCCCGAGCGCATACGCTTGGCAATCGGTAGGTTATCAAGCGCGGTTTGGAAAATCTCAGGCAGCAGCTCGGCAGTGGCTTTACCATGAATGGTCTGCTCATAGCCCACGTAGTCGCCTTTATCGGTATTGATGGTCGTCAGCTCCGATGGCTCAATGCCCAAGCCCTTGGCAAAGCCCATGGCTGCGCGGGTTGGGTTGCCGTCGGCATCAAAGGCCGCTTTAATCGCAGGGCCGCGTTTTTGCTCGCTGCGGTCAGGCTGTTTGTCCGCGATGTCTTTAATTTGAATCGCTAAGCGGCGCGGCGCAGCAAAGGCAATAATCTCACCAAAGCCAATCTCTGCGGCGTTTAGCTGCTCAGTCACGCTGCTGACAAGCGCATCACGTAGTGGCTTTAGGCTTTTTGGGGGCAGCTCTTCGCATCCTAATTCAAATAAAATGGTGGTCATGAGGTGCTCCTATTGTTGCGCGTTTGCAGTGTTATTTTCGGTCTTGGCTGCCGTTTCTTCTTTGGGCAGGTATTTTTCTAACGCCTCGGCGCGGTGTGCGTCGTCCGCTAATGGGAAGCCCAATTTAGCACGCGCTTCGACATAGCCAAAGGCAACTTTACGCGCTAAGGTACGCACACGCAAAATAAAGCGCTGACGCTCAGTAACCGAAATCGCGCCACGTGCGTCCAGTAAGTTAAAAGCATGTGAGGCCTTAAGCACCATCTCATACGCGGGTAGTGGCAAGCCTGCCGCCGTTAGCTTGTCCGCTTGGTCTTCATAAAAGTCAAACAGCTCTGAGGTTTTTTCGATATCGGCGTGCTCAAAGTTATAGGTTGATTGCTCCACTTCGTTTTGGTGGAACACATCGCCGTAGCTCACGCGGCCAAACTCACCGTCCGCCCATACGAGGTCATATACGCTGTCCACCCCTTGCACATACATCGCAAGGCGCTCAAGACCGTAGGTAATCTCGCCTGTGACAGGGAAACACTCAATGCCGCCCACTTGCTGAAAATACGTAAACTGGGTGACCTCCATGCCGTTCAGCCATACTTCCCAGCCAAGACCCCACGCGCCGAGCGTTGGTGATTCCCAGTTGTCTTCGACAAAGCGAATGTCATGTACCAAAGGGTCAATACCAATCGCACGCAGCGAGTCCAAATACAGCTCTTGAATGTTTGGCGGGTTTGGCTTTAGTACTGCCTGAAACTGGTAATAATGCTGCAAGCGGTTGGGGTTGTCGCCATAGCGTCCGTCGGTTGGGCGGCGTGATGGCTGCACATAAGCGGCATTCCAGCGTTCAGGGCCTAACGAGCGCAAAAATGTCGCGGTATGAAACGTGCCTGCGCCCACTTCCATATCATACGGCTGCAAAATCACGCAGCCCTTAGACGCCCAATAATTTTGTAGCGTGAGAATCAAATCTTGAAAGGTCATCGGTTGTGAGGTCGTAGCTTGGGAAGTCATAAAAAAGTCACTTTAGAATAAAAAGTATGAGACCAGACGGACACAGCAGCGCTGCATTTGCCAATATCGGCACTCGCTGCCTTGGTGTGTCCATTTGTTTGCTCACCTTACTAAAAAACAAGGATTTTATCCATACATCGCGCAACTAAATTTTTGTCTTAAGCACGATTGACGCGCATTTGCACAAAAAAATACCCAGATGGATGAGCATCTGGGCAGGAGGAAAAGCGGATGTTTATGATCCTGCTTGTGCAGGTTTTTTATTATAAGTACGCACTTGTTCTTATTATTATTAATCTGTCAATCTTACTGCTGTCTGAGATAAAGCGTTTTCTTATACTGGTAAAAAAATATGCTTTATTAAATTAAACGTATTAACAAATATAAAAGCATTAACGATATGAAGCGTCAGTGGCGTTTGGCATCACAACCCACAAAACGATATAAATCAAAATACCAGGGACAGCCGCGCTTAACGAAGATATCACTACGAATAAGACACGCACCCAAAACGGTGACCAGCCAAAATATTCTGCAATACCACCCATCACGCCAGCAATCATGCGGTTTTTTCGCGACCTGTGTAGTTTTGCTAGTGTTTCCACAATAAGTACCTCTCTCTGTGTTTCTTTATCGTTTTAATCGTTATTTTTAAATGATTTTTAAATTTGTAATGTCTAAATATTTAGTAGCAATCCGTTTAAATTTTAAAAAATTGTTTGGTATTTATTCTAATACTTCTTTTTAATATTCAGATACTAGAACACAGCATCAACACTTTTTTATATTTGTTTTATTATTCTTTTTGCGCTTAATGGCGCTTATTTTTTATAAAAGTGTCGTGCTGTGAACTTAACTTTGAGTATAGCAAGCGGACGCTTTTCTACTGTTGAGTGTATGAGTGTACTTTGTGAACTTGTGCAACGTAATATTGCCCTTACCTGTCACACCTTGTCATAAATCCCTGATTCTAAATGGGTATTTCAAAATGTTTCGATATTAACTTTGTTGCTCAGGTGTTACTTTGCAGGCTTTATGATGCTAAGTCTTTCAAATTAAACGTATAAATCTAACACGTGTAAATTTACATCTATACAGCATAACAGCGCTGCCGCTTACAATAACCTACCTGCATTCCAATAGAATTGTTTATACCATATTTTATGCTTCAGACCATTTGCCAAACCTTAAGGCAAATAAAGAACAAACCAAACATAAGAATAAGACAAGAAAAAGGATGTAATACGCGATGATTCAAGATTTTGGGGTATTGATTTCGGATTTTGAACCGCTGCATTTAGGACATCTACGCCATATTATGGCGGCGGTTGGACAGGTTAAAACGTTGCATGTGGTGATTACGCCAAGTGCGCGCCCGCATTCTGATTTTGTCATTACTTTGCAAGACAAAGCGCGCTGGCTACAGATGGCGTGCGCCGATTTGCCTTTTGTGGTGCTACACCTGTCACAAGCGCCTATTCCTGCTTATGATGCTAAGGCGTTGCCTACACCACTGGGCGATTATAAAACACAAATCTCAGCACTGTATAAAACGCTAGAATGCCCTACCGAGACGCCGCTGTATGTAACCAAGGACAGTATTTTTGCCCAGCTTGATGACGTTCAGGACAAAGAAATAGAAACCGCTGCTCTACCCTTTATGACATTGGAAACAACAGGCTTTGATAGCGCAGCCATTGCAGCAGACCCTGTCGCGTACTGGTCGGCGCTACACCCTGAGGCGCGCGGCGACTATACCAAAACCGTGGCAATCGTCGGTGGTGAAAGCTCTGGCAAAACGACTTTATTACATAAGCTGGTCAATTATTACGGTGCAAGCTACGCGCTAGAAATGGGGCGGCTGTATGTGGGTACGGACTTGGGCGGTAGCGAGCTGGGCTTGCAATACAGCGACTATGCGCCGATTGCCCTCGACCATGCCGAAGCGATGCGCGCCGCGAAAAAAGAAGCGCTGGCGCCTGTCACCATCATTGATACCGACTTTGTGACCACGCAAGCATTTTGTGAGGAGTATGAGGGGCGCACGCATCCATTTGTGGCTGCCTGTGCGGAGACCTTTCGCTGCGACTACACCATCATGCTCGACAACAATACGCCGTGGGTCGATGATGGTATGCGCTCGCTGGGCGACCCTGAGGCACGTGGACGCTTTGAAGCGCGTCTGCTTGAGATATTTGCGCGTCATAACATCATCCCGCATGTGATTGATGCGCCTGACTATGACGCCCGTTATGAAGCGGCAGTGGCATTTATTAACGCGCATATCTATCAGCAAAATGACGATTGATTACCTGTTTGGTTTGCACGGACAACGTGTCTACTGAGTACGATTTCGAGATTCTGTTAATCACTTTAATAATAAAAAGAACAACCAATATAAGTAAGGACGAGCCGTATGCGTATTCAATTTTTGGACAATTTAACAGGTAAATGGGCGATGCAATGGATTATCGCTTGGTTTATTTTTGGGGTCGCAGCACTGTCAGCGGGGTTTTGGCTGACGACAGAGCACACAGGACTAGATATATTTTATTTAGGCGTGTCCTTTGTGGGACTTATCTGTGTGGTATCGCTGTCGTTTCGTAAAAACGTCATGGGTAATGGCTTGGGCATGGCGGCGACCGCAGGTGAAGTCGTGGTACAGGCGACCTCAGGCGCGGTCGGTCTGATGCTTGCGCCGCTATTTAACTTTTTTACCCACGTCTACGGTATTTTTTATTGGTCAAAGCACACCGATGCTGATGGCGACATGGTGCCTAAGTCAGCAAGCAAATGGGTATGGCTGATTACTGCGGCATTTATTGTGATTGGTTTGGCACTTTTCCCAACCGTGAACCGCTTGCTCGCCAGCTACGGCTATGCAGTGGTCGAAAATGACAACAGCTTATTTTTAGGTGTAATATCGTTCTTTTGGATTAATGTGTTGGCGTTCGTGCTGTCCATCACCGCGCAGGCGGCGATGATTTTGCGCTACTCGTTTAACTGGTGGCTATGGATTATCGTGAATTTTGTTTGGCTCATCGTCAATCTGATGTCGGGCAACTGTATCTTTGCCATCCAAACGATGGTTTATCAGGTCAATGCTTTTGTGGGCTTGTATGAGTGGCATCGCAGTGAGCAAGACGCTGCTAACGCGCCTGCGAGTCCATAGCACTTACTTAACCTTTTGCCCTACACTTTTAGTCAGTCTCGGGTAAGCTGCTAGGTAAAAGCATTTCATTTAACCGTTATAAGCCATCACTGCTAGCGCAAATAGCCAGATATTGATACCGATAGCAACTATCCAAGAGAGGTTGACCTGCCAGTTTTTACCTGTAAATGCCTTTTGTGCTTCGGGGGTTATCGGTTGTATGGGGTAGGGATTGTCCTTACCATCCCACGTCAGCAGCTTTTTTACTTCAGGGTGTAAAATAGCGCGCTTGGCAAGCGTAATGATTGGCTTGAAATAAATTATCCAGTGCAATGAGTGACCCAACTATCAGCATAACTGCCCGCCCAGCGCCTGTATGACGGCTGTTTAGTATGCCTAATTTGCGATAAATGATATCTGCGCACGCAAATAGCGACTTGCTGGTATCTGCAGGATAGGCTTGGCAAATCTCGTTATCAATTGGTAAATCCTCGGCTGGACGCTCCATATAGGTACGAATAAATGCCCAGTGTACGCGGGGGTCTACTCTATAGTCCTCAAGCTTAAGGTGATGAGTGATATCACCCGTTTTAGGATCTGCGACATAAAGATTGAGCGGTGTATAAGCTTGGTTATAGCGATCTAAATGTAAGTCTGGATGAACGTCTTTATAATCGACTATTTTAAGCTCATAAGGCTGCCTAAACTTCATTAATGGTAAATACCCCCAAATCACATGGGTTCGCTTTTTACCTTGTCAGTTGTAGCGATCGATACAAGGTTTTCCTATCGGTGCATAATCATGAGAGCGAATGGTCTGGCTCTCAAAGCCACTTTCATCTATATAAATAATACGGTAGCCTTGCTGTATAAAGCGATCAAGCTTATGCTGATATATCGCTCTCTTCATCGGACACGCTTTTGGATGTTCCAAGGTCTTTTTTTGACTAATCTCAAGGCGTTTTAGAGCATGAAAGATACCCATGTTCATCAAAAAAATAATTACGCTTTTCTGCAGATGAAAAGAATTTATCCATAGGTTCTAGAATATCAACTATTATTTATTTTGCTTTAATTATCTTTTTAAAAAAATATTGATTATTTACTTGACTATAAGTAGCCTCTTATAGCAAATATTAAAACTACTTGTTTTTATATCTATAAAATCATCATAAATTTTAATTGCATACTTACAAAACCCATCATCACTAATAAAAAATTATTTTGAATATTCTGTAGATGTTGTATTGATTGAATCAGCATCATACAAAGCTATATTAACTTTGTTTTCTTTACTGGAGAAAACATACTTTCTTCTAATACTAAAGGAATATGACTCCTGTGGTTTTATAGTAGTAGTACTATTGAGCATTCTATCTACCTCTTCCAATGAAGGCTCTATAGAATTAGCGTTAGACTCACCTCTAAATAACTTTAAATCATAATTTTTTAAGTTAACTACTTCTACCCCAGGGCTTAAAACACAAGAATATACAATAGAAAAATTATAAATAAAGATATAAACGAAAAAGGTATTTTGAAATCTTCATACTTTTTAAAACACCTCTAAATTTCTAGGATTTACTTTTTATACAAAAACAGTAGTGATTGATTTTTATTATTAATTTAACTAAATATCATCTTCAGCTATTGACAACTTTCTATAGCAAATATCCAATCCTCTAGTCTCAATATCATTATAACCATCATAGATATTTATTTTATACTTACAAGACCCACTATCTCCTATTATAAAACTTCTTCCCGAAACTAAACCTTCTTTTTCGTATGATACATCTACTCTTATTTTTTCATTATTTATTAAGGATTTCATACTAATATTATAAGTATAACTTTCATTTGGTTTTATATATACTATATTATCAAACATGTCTTCCACTTCATCTAGATCAGGGTCAGAATTTTTGTTTTTAAATTCACCTTTAGTTGCTCTAATAATATTATTTGTATTATTAATTATTTTTAAACCTGGAAAGAAAAGACTATAAAAAATATAAGCCAAAAAAGAAATAATTAAAAAAATAGCTATTTTATATTTCATAAAAAATCCGTATAAATTTCAATCAGTATGGTTTCATTAACTATCTAAGACAATAATGTTTTACTTTTGAAACTGGAAGTTTATTATTTGGTTGAGAAATTATCTCCCTTAAAAGTATAGATGCTGTAATATTTTTGCTTAGTTTATACTTTTCGTAAAGTCCAATTCCAATTTCCATAGCTGTCTTATCATCCGCAGTATCGCCGCTCATTTCTAATCTTACAGCGTCACTTACATACTGAGCGATATTAGAACCTGTAATCAACTCATTTGCTGTAAATCCAACTGACCTTCCTACGTACCCATAATGAATGTTCGACCATATATCTAGATAGTAATCATATTCTTTGTACTTATGATAGTAAGTTTCAGACCACGTATTACTTGGTGGTGGTAGAGGACGATGGACAGCTACATGTTTAAACTTCTCTCGAATTTTAAGCTTATGATCCCATGGCTTTCCAGTATTCACTTGTCCAATCCAAAGCTCTGCAGCGGTAATTTTAGATCTACTTCTATGGTTTGCACCTGATATAGGGTACCCTGTCTGTTTAGATATTCGTGTAATTGACGCGTCAGCTTTATCAAACACCCTTCTGAGTTGATTAGAGAGTTCACCTGTTAAGTGATATCTCATTCTATGTGCAACTGGAGAATTAACATTAGTCTTTATTTCATCAACGATATATTGAGCTACTTGGATAGCACCATCTTTATGACTACAAGCAGCAATACGCACTTGCCGTTCCATCTCCTTATTTGATTGAGTCACAGCTTTTGTTGATTTAATATAAATTGAATTGGAGTTTCTGCCTAGTGAGTCCATACTTCCTGTATCAGAAGCCTCTATTATACCTTGAGCTAAAACAAGTTTGGTATTAGAGCTCGCCATTACTTGGTAAGTTATAAGCATATCGTCAACACTAACTTTGGTATCATCGTATTGAAACCGAATTGTTTTACTTCCTAATTTTTCGATAGACCCTATCAATGGTAATTTAGAAAAAATACCAGCATTATTAATGTCAATTCGATACTGAATTTTAGATAGAACTGGTAGGCTACCACTGATATGCAAATGAATATACCCTGTTTTCTTAGCCATCATCTTGCCCCTCTATAACATGTATTTCAATTTCTGCTGGCTCTTCAGTAATGAACTGCTCAGTGTATCCAAAATTATCCGTTTTACCCGTGATCACTTCTTCTGAGGTATGGTTATAGGCAATATAATCACGGTTACGTATAGGATTTCCCTGTTCGTCCTCAGCTTTATATTTTAGATAAAACTTCTCGCCATCTATAATTCTGGACTGTCTTAAACTAATTGATTGAATGCCCCCGTCACCCTCCCCACCCCCACTACCCCAGTCCACCTTACTTGCCTTATAGCCCGCTTGACTTGGCGTAATCAATGTCACATCGCCACCTAACATCTCAATACCGCTACCTGCCGCTTTTAGGGTCAGTGTATCGGGCGCGATGATGTCGATACTGCTGCGGCTATGGATGCGTAGGATCTGCTCACTGTCTAGGCGCATCTCGTTTTGATGCGCTTGGATGACCATATCGCCATGAGCGGCGGTGTGCGTCTGGGCTTTGTTGCTGTAGTACTGCACATTGCCCGCGACCAGATGATTGATCTGCGATTGGCTGTGGTGATGTGTGCTGTCTGTGGCATGGCTATGCGTATTTTTCGTGCTGGTCTGCTGACTGTGCTGCCCTGTAAAGATACCCATATCATGCTGGGCGTGTATTAGGATATGCGGCTGTTGCCATGTACCTGCATCACTCAAGGCAGTGTCGGTGCTGTCTTTACTAACCTGTGCATAGGGGGGTTCGCCGTCTTCCATGGGTGGTTCACTGTTGGCTTTTAGTCCAACAGGCTGATGGGTGCTTGCTAGGGTGGCGTAGGCTTGTTGCTGCTGGTCGGCGGTTTGTAGTTGGCTGTGGTTTTGATGACTCATGTGCCCTTTGCTATTGTCGCTACTGATGTACAGTCCTGTGCTGCCTTGTAGACTGCCTGCCGCTTGGGTTTCGATGCTGATACCTTGTCCACGCGCTTGACCTCGGATGTGGTCGGTCTGCTGATACAGTTGCCCAAGGTTCATGCTGCTGTGATGACTGCTACTGTAGAGACTGATTTGTTCACTGCCTGTATATAGGTCAAACATCAGCTGGTTGTAGCCATTGGTGGTGCTGTCTTTGGTAGCGTCCCCTGTACGGCTGCTATCGATACTTTGGGTCTTGATGCCGTCGATAGGGTGGCTGTGACTTTGGTTCATAAACCATGTGGGGCTGGTGGCGTCAATGGCATCGCTGTCACTGGTGATGCTGTTGTGCTGGGCATCAGGGTTGCCTTGACCATTATGCGTGCTGCCGACGATGACAGGGTGAGTGATGTCACCACCGATAAAGTCGATTAAAACGTGCTGACCATGGCGTAGTGGGTGCGTCTGCCCCATGTGGTCAGCGACCACATGGCTTGCGATGGGTACCCACTGTGCGCTGTCGTCCATGCTCATGTCATCTTCGTGCTGCCAGTGGTAGCGGATATGGGCGCGGTGGTTGCGGTCGGTGGTGATGCCTTGGCTGCCCTCTGCAATGATGCTGGCGCTCATGAGTCCATGCAGGCTCGGATGTGCTTGTCCTAAACTGGTGAGCTGCTGCCCGTAGGGAATGTGATGGTGATACGGGTGCGGCTGATAGTGCGCGATGATGTGATGGGTGTGCTCGGTCTTATTAAGCTTGGCTTTGCCGCGCTGTTTGGGCTGCAAGGTGGTCGGGTCGATATACGATTGCCCGAGCCATTCTACAGGTAGGTGGTTGTCTATCTTGTGACAGATGGCGCTGATGCTAATGGGCTCGGTGACAAAGGGGTTACCTGCCACGTGATAGCTGTGCGGCAGCTGTAGATGACGAATATTGCCTTGTAGCTCGCCTTGATAGGCACGCTGCTCATAATAGTATTGCTGGCGCTGTGCCAGCTGCTCAAGGGCATCGCTGTCCATGTGGGTATGGCTGTGCAGATAGCGTTGATGTGCGCCGTCTTGCTTGGTGTCGCTTTGATGACTGCCGCTATAGCGGTCGCGTAGGCGGTTGTCATAACGGTGCAGATGTGTTTCTTTAACATGACCGCTGATTTGCGGGCGTAGCATGGTGATGCGGTCTTGGGTGTCTGCCATGCTCGCAGGGGTTTGGCTTAGGGTATCGGCGATGTCATCGCCATCAGGGTGCAAGGCTTTGTCATCGTGGCGCACGAGCACGAGGGTGTGTGCGCTATCGCTATACTCGTAGTAGCCTGTGATGCCAAAGCGCTGTAGATGCTGCTGCAAGTAGGCAAGGTCGGTTTGGTTGTACTGGACGCTATGCTGTATGTGGCAGTCTTTGAGCACGTCGCTCATTTTTATATCAAAATTAAAGGGGCTGACAATGTCCTCTACCAAGGCCGCCAAGCTTAGGTGATGGTGACGGCGATTGTGCGCGCTCAGGCGCAATTGATACAAGGCAGGCTCAACCACGATGCGATATGTTGCCATACCGCCATTACTGCCAAGGGCACTTGCCTCTGTGATGATACCGTGGCGCACTTGGCGGGGTGTGAGCATGCTGCCTGTTTGCCAATGCAAAGACAGCGCCTGACCAATCCATGACGCGACCGACAGCCCTGCGCGCTCATTAACCAGTGTGATGACATAGCGATAGCCGCAAAATAGCGCATCGGTACGCGCCTTGTAAGACAGTCGGCGTAGGTCTTGATGATAAGGACTGGGATAGTGTTCAGGCGCAGGCAGCGCGTCTGTTTCTTGATACGCCGCATCAGGGATATCCGCCCCGAGCAAGCTTTCTAATAAGAACGCCTCACTGATGATACTTTGCGCCAGCTCCGTTTGTGCGCTACGCAGCTGTAGGTATCGATGCGCCTGTGTCCACACCATGATTGACTCCTATTGAATGACTTCACGTCATGAGCAGTGACCCATACATCACATTGTGGGCGTTTGCCTGCCTCTGATTTTTAAAGGATTAAGGTAATGCGTTGGGTGGCTATGGTCTTTATTAATGACTTTTCTGTAGCTAGGACGTGTCTTCACTTCAAACGTCTACGACTAAATAGGCTAAAAATGGCTAAATCTTTGGCAAACGGTGTCAAATAGCTGGTCAATACCTCAATATTATCTGCGCTATTTTCCTTGTTTGCCTGTGATTTATCTCATTTTTATCACCATTTTTAAAATGAAGACACGCCCTAAAGACCATAACCGATATAGATAGCGGCATCTGCTAGTCAATGCCGCTGTGTTTTTTAATACTCTTCATGAGCAGGGGCTGGCGGTGTGATACCGATCATATCCACCAATGAAGACATTTGCTGCTCGTCCTTGATGACCCGTGCCAGCCACTGATCCAGCGGCATATCCGCCCACTCAATCGCCCGCTTTAATAAAAAAGTCACAGGGCTGTGTGGCTCATTGCGCGCAAAGTAGTCTTGAATTTGTGCCATCTGTGTCAGTGCATGCTGTCGATTGGTAAGGTGGTCGCTGTGCTGAGGATTAAAGCCCGATACAGCAGGTTGCAGCGGTGCGCTGGACTGTCCTGCGTCTTCTAAACCCTCACTGACTGGAATTGCTGTCTCAGCTGCTGCCGCTGCGTGCTCAGCAATCAATGGACCAAGGTGCGCGTCTAGGGTTTCAAGCAGCTCGGTCACTGGCGCAAAGACAGGCGCGTCCATACCCATCACATCATTTAACTGATCGGTCAGTGCTTGCCAGCGCGTTTGCATGGTTTTTAACGCATCAAACAGCGTGGTCTGCCAATGCGGGGCGCTTTGGCGAATGGCTTGGTGATAGTCGCCGACACTCAGACCCGCCTCGACATCATGGTTTTGCTGACGCTGCTTGTCATGCTCACGCGCACTTAAAAAGTGATTGTAGTTATAGCTGTGATGCGCGGCGTCCGATAGTGGCAGCTGACGCAGATTATCAATCATCGCTTTGACAAACCAAGACAGCAGACCTGCACGGATATCCATGCTGTCATCATCATCGAGCGGTGGATACATCGCTGCCCAATACTCTGTATTGAGCGCGTTCAAAAAGGCAAGACCGTGATTAAGACCCGTTAAGTGATCGGTGTGACCGAGTGCATCCACATACCACAGCGCAATTTTCAGGTCTTTACTGGTCTCAGTAATCAAGCTTACGCATTCTGACTTGACAAAATCCCAATCCGCCACGCGCAGCTCAGTTACCCAGTCCCCTTGTGCCAATGCTGGGTCGTCTTCGATACGGGCAGCCGTGATGGCGTCCAGTCTGGGGTCAAAGCTTAAGTCCTCGCCCACACCGTAGTCACTGGGCTCAATCGGCGTCAGTAGGGTTTCAATATCCGTTAATACCGTACGGCTCATGACAATGCCTCCTCTGACTCAGTAGCACTGCTACCCGCGTGCGCGCTGGACTGTGCCATTTGTGACAAAGGTACGACGGGCGTGGTGATTAGCTCATAAACAAACCCATCCGCCTCATCAACGCTGATTGTGATGCGCTCAAGTGTGCCTTTGGTATCATCATGTGCGAGCAATTGACTGGCAAGCTGCGGCAATAAAGTATGATTAATAATAGCGTCCGCGTTTCTCGCGCCCGAATCGACTTCATGACAGCGCGACAAAATCACCTCAATCACTTCAGGATCAATCTGGCACTCCACACCATAATTGGTATGGATACGCGCAACGATTTTATTTAATTTGATATCAATAATGGTTGCTAGCGCATCATCGGTTAGCGGATAAAAAGGAATAGTGGTCAGACGCCCCAAAAATGCAGGTTTAAAGTCCTTATACAGCTGCGGATTGATCAGCTGTTTGAGCGCTTCGCTATCAGGCAGAACATGCTCACTGTCACCTGTGGTATTGAGGCACGCCTGCATGATGGTCGATGACCCAACATTACTGGTCAGTAAGATCAAGGTGTTTTTAAAGTCAATGACGCGACCTTCGCTGTCTTCCATCACGCCTTTATCAAACACTTGGTAAAACAAATCGAGTACATCAGGGTGCGCTTTTTCAACTTCATCGAGCAGCAATACGCTATAAGGACGACGGCGGACAGCTTCGGTCAACACGCCACCTTCACCATAGCCCACATAGCCTGGCGGCGAGCCTTTGAGTGATGCCACACTATGCGCTTCTTGGTATTCTGACAGATTAATGGTAATCAGGTTCTGCGCGCCGCCGTACAACACTTCTGCCAAGGTATGCGCCGTTTGCGTTTTGCCCACGCCACTCGGGCCGACCAATAAGAAAATCCCTTGTGGGCGACTTGGGTCATCCAAACGCGCTTTTGCGGTATGAATGCGTTTTACAATGGCGTCTAAGGCGTGGTCTTGTCCAATCACTTGCTGCTGTAATACAGGCGCAAGCTTGAGCACACGCTCTTTTTCATCGCCCGCCATGTCGTTAAGTGGAATACCCGTCCAGTCAGAAATGACTTGTTTAATCACCACTTCGTTTAGTACCGCGTGTACCAAGTGATACGCGTCTTGCGCCTCTACCAAGGCTTGCTCGATTGATTGATATTCGGCTTGTTTGTCCAAGCGCTCACTTGAGGACAGCTCACCGCGCAGCTCAGCACTTAACGTATCTAGCTGTTGATTCAGCGTTTGCTGCGTTTGCCATGCTGTGGTCATCGCGTCCGTAAATTTTTTATTTTCTTGACGTTCTTCATCAAGGGCAGCAATTTTTTGGCTCAGCTTTTCTTGTAGCTCGGTACTGCCCACACGTTTAAGCTGGTCATCCAAATGCTGGATATGCAGAGTAAGCTGTTTATCGGTGGCAAGGCGTTTATCAATCGCGTTTGGAATGGAGGTTTTTGACAGGCTGACGCGAGCAGCGGCGGTGTCCAGGACGCTGACTGCCTTATCGGGCAATTGACGCTCGCTGATATAGCGCGCTGACAGCTCGACAGCGGCGCGCAATGCGTCATCTTCGATAATGATGTCAAAGTGCTGCTGCATCTTGGCGCTTAACCCACGAATCATGGCAATCGCAGTTTTGGTATCAGGCTCTTTGACCTGCACCACTTGAAAACGGCGGGACAATGCCGCGTCTTTTTCAAAGTATTTTTTATATTCTGACCATGTGGTCGCGGCAATCGTACGCAGCTCCCCACGTGCTAAGGCAGGCTTTAACAAGTTTGCCGCATCGTTTTGCCCTGCCGCGCCGCCTGCCCCAATCAAGGTATGGGCTTCGTCAATGAATAAAATAATCGGCTGCGGCGACGACTGTACTGCCTCAATCACTTGTTTTAGGCGGCTTTCAAACTCGCCTTTGACGCTAGCCCCTGCCTGCAACAGTCCCAAGTCTAAGGTGTGTAATGCCACATCTTGCAATTGTGCGGGCACGTCTTTAGCGACAATTTTTTGTGCCAATCCTTCAACGACTGCCGTTTTACCCACGCCAGCTTCCCCTGTCAGGATAGGGTTGTTTTGACGGCGGCGGATAAGAATATCAATCAGTTGATGAATCTCAAATTCGCGCCCGATAACAGGGTCAATTTTGCCTGCGCGTGCTTGAGCGGTTAAGTTATAAGTATATTGATCGAGCGCTGCCTGTGCGTCATTATTACCCGATTGAGTGGTGTCTACAGTTGCTGCTGGTTCAGACGCTTGTTGGCTGTCCTTGTTTACTGGCTCATCGGACTCGCCAGCGACTGATGCAGATTCTGTACTTTGCGCGCAGATTTTGTCATAGTCATTCTTTAGCATCGCCGCATCAATATAGCACAGCGCTTCAGGCAGACTTGCCAAAAGTGGCTGATAGTCATCAAAATTTAACAGCACCAGCAGGATATGCCCTGATTTTACTTGTGCTTCTTGGGCGTTGTGGTTCGCCTGCGTACTCGCCACTTGCCACGCATCTTGTAATAGCGCCATCAAACGACTGCTAAAGACGACCGAGCTTTCAGGACTGACCGACCATGTCTCTAGCTGCTCCTGTAGCATAGCCAGCAGCTCAGGCTGATTGATGCTGTTTTTATTTAAAATGGCAGCGACATCGTTATTTGGCGTGGCAACCAGCTCATAGAGCAGATGCAGGACATCGACCTCTTGATGCCCCATTTCAATACAGTGCTTTGCCGCTTGTTGTAGGCTTTGACGGCAGCTTGGGCTGAGGCGCGTAATGACCGCTTTTAATTGGCTCATAATAGATATCCTAGGTAAATAATGGCTAAATAAACAAGGAGTTGCGTTAACAATAAGAACGAAACCAGCAGATAAGGTAAAAGGACATCGTCATTACCTTTATGCTGCAGGCAGTAGATAGCGGGTATCGCGGTGATGCTCGGTCGCGGGTTTTGAGCATAAGAAGTTGCCTTGTCCCAAACCGCCCAGACTGCTTTTATTGAGCTGTAAACCGTGAATGTGCCGTTTGTGCAGCTCAAGCGTCATTTCAATGGCAAGGGTGATACCGCACCACTTACGCACAAAATCAACAATCACGCGGCACATATCCCCCGATGGCAATAATCGCAGATACTCTTCTTCGTTGAGACGGTGGCATATCAGCCTGATTTTGCTGTCGTACTGCACCACACGCGAGCCACAAAAGCTGGATACACCGAGACTCGCATGCTGCGTGCCCAGTGCCGTCTGTTCCTCGCTTGGTAAGTCAAACCACTCCGCGACGAACTGCTCTACCGTCACTTTAATATTTAAAAAACGTGATAGCGCGTGTGCGAGCTGGGCTGCCGTCAAGCGTCCTGGGGCAATCGTCCCTGCATAGGCAATCAGACTATCGGTCGTTGATATTTTTTTAGGCTGACGTGCAAGGCTGCGTAGGCTTAGCAGGTATTTATCATTTTGCGTGCCCATTTCATATTGCAGCGGCAAGTGATAAAACCAGCTGGCATCGACGTACAGCTGGGTTAGACGGTGATTGAACAAGTCCATAAAAGCAGCAGCGGCTTTGTCTTTGCCATGTTGCACACGCGACGCCAAGTAATCGGTATATAACGCGGGCATTGCCGACAAAGGACCTGTCAAACCAATGACACTGGGACAAATATCTAAGCTCGGCTGGTGATTGTCCCACGACTCTTGCGGCTGCAAAGTCATAGACTCAATCTCAGCGAGCGGAAACGCGAGCGATAGTGAGGCGCGAAAATTCACCGTTATCGGCTGTTCACTACGGTTTACTGCCTGCTGAATCAACCGATAGGCTTGTATCAGCTCATAGCGCTGCGGCTCAGCGAGTAGCGAGCCTAAATAAGAGGAGCAAAACCGCTGCGGGGCTGACATCGATAGATCTCCTCTTTGGTTACGGCATCTGTCATCACAATTTCCACAAAACTGTTTAGGCTGGCATGGTAGCCAAATACCACCGCCAATAAATGCGCAAACTGGCGGATACTAACTTCTAAAAATGGCTCTTTTTGGATGCCAATATGAATGACGGTACCGCGTATGAACCCTGGCTGTGGATAGCGCTGAATGCGCTTGGTTTTTACGCTCGTCTCTACCGAGACCAAACCATCAATCAGTTGTTTATTGGCAGCAGTTTCAGGCGCATCAAACAGTGTTAGGTATTCTTTTAACAGGTCGGCATTTTGTGCGGACAAAGACAAAAAGTTTAAGCCCAATAAAGAGATTAAGCGCCAGCGTTCATCGCCTGTATAGTTGACACGCACCGTGCGGGTCGGCTGCTTTAAAAATGTCAAACGACTAAAGCCTGTCATACTGTCACTAAACAAGTCACCACGGCTCTGCCCAAACAGCAGCTGTGATGGCAAATCACGATTGGTACAGCGCAAGGTGGCACTCATCGTCAAAGTATTGGCGACGTCTTCTGCATGCTTATCAACAAACATAATCTGATATTCAAAGCCTTGATGAAACTCAGCCATATCTTTATCACGCTTGAGGTGATAATAGCGACCCGCCCCTTGCTGCTCATGGTGATTCAGACCATAAAACGAGTAGTAGCGATGCTGTAATAGCTGATGGTCGCGCTTTTTGGATGCGGTGACAGAGGTGACATCAAACACTTCATGTTGATACAGCGCATTGGTATCGGGGACAAGGTCGTAATATACGCTCTGATGCGTGACTTGAATGGGTTTTGCCGCGCAATCAAAGATATTAACCATCGGCGTACAAAACAGCTTAAGACTACCTGCGCTCAATTGCTGCAAGTTTTTTAGGCGGATGGAATCTTTTTTATCAAATTTAAAAAAGCACTGTATCTCAAAGCCTTGAGAATCAATATCTTGCGCTGAACACAGCGTATCCAGCTCTAGCCGCAAAAAGTTAAACTTTTCAGGAAAGTAAAAATACTCTTTTAATAAGGTAGAGGCGGCATTACTGACATTGGTATCAGGCAATATTTGCTGCTCAGGATCAAAGCCCAGCAGCGTAAAAGGACTGCCCGCTTTATGGATATCACGGACGCCGCGAATACGCGTCTGCTCGACATCGCAGTACAGTAAATCCCATAGGCTTGTGCCTTGACTGGCGTCATTATCGACATACAAATCAATCGGATGCTGCATCAGGCAAGTGGCATCGATATTGGGATTGGTCAATGAAATTTTGATTTTGATACAGCCATTTAGATAGCTGCCTTTTGAATATATCGGATCTTTTAACGACTCAAAGACCACCTCATCAATGGCAATCGGCAAGAGCGTGACATCTTGGGTGGATTGGAACTGACAGACCGTGCCTTTAATTTTTTGTGTGTTAAAGCTGCTGTGGCGCGGGATACGTACGCCGTTTGTGAGCGTACTGGCATGCACGCCTGTGGTAAATTGGGCGATGGATGTTGCGGGTAGCGGCTTTTGGTAATCAGGATAGACCACTTGTAGCAGCGACTCGGTAAAATCTGCATACGAGTCATCGAGCTTTTTATTGATACGCGCACTGATAAGTGAGAACGCCTGAATCAGCCGCTCAATATGCGGGTCATCAACCGTATCTTGCCCCATCAATAAACGACTGGCAATTTTGGGATATTTTTTGGCAAACGCCTTTGACTGCTTGTTAAACAAGCTAAGCTCATGCTCAAAATAAGGCAGCAAACTGTCCATAATACCTCGGTAGCATCAGTAGCAGCACAATACGCTGATACGACAGCTGTCTAAAAACTACATAATCTCGTAACGCTGGGTGCTTGGCTCAAAATAAGCATCAAAACTCACCAGCTCCTGCGAGGGATATACTTTTAATAACGCATCAATAGAAAAGCACAACTGATTAACGTCGGCAGCACCAATATCAAGGCTGACTTTGACATTTTTCAAACGGCTGTCTTGCAGCTCGACCGTACGCGCAATCTGACGACAGATATAATCACAATCATTGGGATTGGCACTGCTCAGCCCCACAAAATCCAAAATACCAAAGTTTAAAATAGAGCCTTCAATATGCTCATAACCTGCGACATTTTTATCAAATACTGCACGGGTATTGAGCAAGTACTCTAAGTCTTTAGCCACCGACGCCTTTAGCTCTTCTAGATTTAAGCGTCTGACCAGCATGTCTTCAGCAGCGACGCGAGGCTTATCATCGAATAACAAATCAAACAAGTTGGGTCGAAAGCCAATCTCTTGTTTACCAAAGCTCATCGCGCACCTACCTAAATCAGAAAAAAGAAAGGCTTGTTTCCAAACCCTTCTTTTTTGTTTAATCCACCATACCCATTACGCGGTATAGGTTGGGGTGTTGTTCGCCAGTGACCATTTTTTGGTAACCGCGCCTTTGGCTGTACCGTTAATGTCTTGCTGGGTGTATGTCCACTCAACCGCAGCATACTTTAGACCGATCTCTTCAGTTGGCACGCCTTCTGCTTGTACTGATGGTTCAACGTGTGAGATGAGCGCATGCTTTAGTTTTACTTCTAGATATTTCACGCGCTTATCACCGTTGGCACGGTAAAAGTCAATCTGTACTTCATCAAAGGTATAACCCGCTGAACACGCTTCCCACAGCTTTGGACTGGTTGAATCCAAATCTTTTAGGAACGTCATATCAGCGTGCTCACAGCGCTCTGAGGTATGACCACCAACACTACTGGCGGTGGCTGATTTTGGCTGACGAATCAGGTGATCCCAAGTGTTTACTTCAAGCCAGCCTTTGTGCTCGCTGTCACGTGACTCGCCGTCAACCTTGTATTTACCACGGAACTGAATATAAATATCTTTCATTAAGAACCCTTAAATATAAAAAAGTAAGATAACTTGATTAGCCATTTGCTTGTGGCAACTGAGTGACCAAGCGCAAAGAAACCGACAGCTCATCAAGTTGGAAATGCGGTCTTAAAAAGACCACCGACTTGTAGACACCTGGTTTACCAGGTACTTCTACAACTTGTACTGAAGCTTCACGCAGTGGATATTGCGCTTTGGCTTCTTGAGAGGCGCCATCGTCCAGCAACACATAGCGAGAGATCCAATCGTTCAAGAATGTCTCAACATTACCAGCAGACAAGAAGCTGCCGACTTTATCGCGCATCATGGCTTTTAAGTAGTGAGCAATACGCGAGACCGCCATGATGTACTGAAGCTGCGTTGACAGTACGGCATTGGCATTGGCGTCATCATTTTGATAGGTTTTCGCCTTTTGCGCTGATTGCGCGCCAAAAAATGCCGCGTAGTTGGTGTTTTTACAGTGCACTAAGGGGATAAAGCCCAAATCACTCAGCTCTTTTTCACGGCGATCAGTGATCGAGATTTCTGTTGGGCATTTTAGTGCCAAATCACCTTCATCGGTCTTAAAGGTATATACAGGCAGACCTTCAACCAAACCACCACCCTCAACACCGCGAATCGCAGCACACCAGCGGTAATCTGAAAAGGCTTCGGTCAATCGTGAGGCAAAGGCATAGGCGGCGTTAATCCATAAGTATTCGTTATGGTCCGCACCCGATACCGACTCTACAAAGTTAAAACCATCAACGACCGTACCGTCTTTAGGATTGTATGGCAGACGACCTAAAAAGCGTGGTACTGTCAGCGCCACATATCTTGAGTCTTCTGACTGTCTAAACGCGCGCCAGCGGATGTATTCTGCGGTCTCAAAAATCTTGGACAAATCGCGTGGACGACCAATATCGGTGAACGAATCCAAGCCAAACATCTCAGAAGACGCCGCTGAAATGAAGGGCGCATGCGCAGCGGCGGCGACGTGTGACAGCTGCTCAAGCAAGTACATATCCGCATTTTGGCGAGTAAATTCAAAGTCACCAATCAAAGCGGCATACGGTTCACCACCGAAGCTGCCAAACTCTTCTTCATAGATTTTTTTGAACAGCGTGCTTTGGTCAAAATCAATAGACGATTGAAAATCCTTGGTCAGCTCACGCTTGGTCGTGTTAAGCATACGAATCTTGAGCATCGACTCAGAGGGGGTTTGGCTGCACAGATAATGCAGGCCGCGCCAGCTGGATTCCATCTTTTGAAATTCAGGCGCATGCATGATGGCGCTTAGCTGCTCTGAAATCAGCGCATCAATTTCAGCAATACGGGTATCAATAGAAGCGGCTAAATTATCTGACATCACTACCGTGCCTTGCATTACTTCATGGGCAAGCTCGGAGATTTGGCTTTTAGCGCGGTCTTTTTCTTCCGTCGATTTGGCAATATTACTTTGGGTTACGATATCGTCTAGGATGTCGTATTGCTCTTCTGCCATTGGCAATTGCTGTGCTAGGCTCATGGTCATTTACTCCTGATTGGCGGCGCTGGTCTTCGCCATTTGTTTGACCTGCTCCGTATTGTTCAGCACGTCTTCTAGCAAATCCTCAAGCTTTTCATTGGCTGAGATTTTGTTACGGATATCAGCCAGTCGATCACGGGCTTCAACCAATTGGCGTAGCGGCTCGACCTGATTGGCAATCGACTCGGGACGAAAGTCATCAATACTGTTAAATGCCAAATCAACCGCAAATTCGCCGCGCTTGTCGCTGACTTTGTTATCAACCTTAAAAGTCGCGCGTGGTGCGAGTCCTGACATCACCTCATCGAAAGTGTCTAGATCAATTTCAACGAACTTCTTGTCTTTTAACTTGGGTTGCTCAAGGGTTGAGTCGCCTGAGAACTCCCCCATCACACCGACGACGAAAGGAATCTCTTTGGTCTCAATCGCATCACCAATCTCGACGTCATAGGTCAAGTGCACACGCGGCGCACGGACTTTAGAGAGCTTTTTTTGGATACTGTCTTGCTTTGCCATAATCTATTACCTAACGTTAATCATAATAAGAAGTGAGCGCTACTTAGATGAGCGTACAACGCCAAACGGATCTCGTGGGCTGCTGCTGGCTCTAGGCGCACTATAGGTTACCCGTTTTGGTGTGGTTATCTTTTTCGCAGGTCTTTTTACCGTTGGTTTTGCCGCTCTTCTAACAACAGTACGTGGTTTGGTGTATTTTTTACGTACGACGCGTTTTTTAGGCAGCGATTCATCGTAGTTAAACCCATAGATGTCGCCATACGTTTTGCTTAGCGCGTGTTGATACTCTTTTAAAAACGTCGCATCACTCTCTGCCAGCCCAATGCTATAGCCAGATTGTATTTGTGACTCAGCAAGCGCCACACTGTCTAACAGTAAGATTTGTTTGATATAAGGTGCGTCACTACCAAGCACTGCCGCTTCGCCTGCAGCATACACTGCATCTTCTGCATAGCCGTATTGATAATAAGTCTGTGCCAACGTCTCCCACGCACGTCTGTCCTCAGGATGAGTCAATACATAGTCATTAAGCTGGGCAACCAACTGCTCAACCTTTTCTGGCTTTAGCGCTGCGGTCTCTACTACGGCAGTCTCTGCCTCATTAACTGACGTCTCTTGAACGTCGTCGGCATGACTCAGCTGAAAGGGTAAAAGCAGTACGAGAGCCAACAAGGTCTTGCGATAAGTACGGTATATAGGCGTCATAGCGATATTCTTTTGATGTCGGGCACGGTTATACAAAAAATGAGTCAAGAAGCATTAATCAAACTGGTAATACTGGTCAGACCTTCTTTAATCTCTTCGCGTTCGGAATCATTAATGAGTGCTTCGTTATGATAACTACTGCTGTTTTGCTGCACGATACGAATGGTCGAGAGCAATGCAATTTTACGTGCACCAGTAGTGTCAGGATTGAGCGCCAATGCTTCATTGGCGGCACGTAGCGCACGGGTATAGTTATGACTGTCAAAATAGCCTTGTGCGCTTTGCACCCAGTCTTCTGCAGAAAGAGATGTGCCTGCTTCATCAAGATGAGGCACTAAATGAGCAGCGTTTAATGTAGGTAGCGACATCTGAGTGGGTGACACTGTTTTGTCAGTCTTACCTGTTGTGCTACAAGCTGAAAGCGCTAGGGACAGTGCCAATACGGTCATGACCGATACGGTACGTAAGATCATTGTAATCACCTGATGCTAAACAAAAGACAAATAAGCATGGATAAGTATCAACGTTTGAAACAATCTATTTAAATTAAAACCAAACATTTATCTCATATATTAGAAAAGAGATTATACATATAGCTAACAAAATTTCAATAAAAAAATTTGATTTTTATTTGACTATTAAATTAAACTTAACTATTTATTTTCAAAATCCTTTATTACTGTATAAATTAAACATAAAACGCTTAAATATGATAAGTATGGGCAAATGACACTATGATATACAAGTCAACAAAAGGTAAATATATTGTAGATATTTGTTCTTAAAAAACCTTAATATAAATAGGGTTTTATACTATATATCTAAGAAATTTTGTTTGTTATATACGTATTTGTTATATGCACAGGAGCGTCAATTTTTATTGAGCAGTGTAAAACGTGAGAGCATCGCCTAAGCAGTCGACCATGCAAGATACCGTGAAATCGCTGCAGAAAAACAGATTAATAGCTGAGACGGGAAAAATTTGGTTAAAAGTTTGAGGAGTAAAAGCGGCACAAAAGCTCGCTGCCCAAATAGATGGGTATGAGAGTGCTAGAAAAGATATGATAAAAAAATACAGACGAAAAAAAAGCCTCACAAATACTGTGAGGCTTTTTTAGAATTTGGAGCGGGATAAGAGATTCGAACTCTCGACCCCAACCTTGGCAAGGTTGTGCTCTACCACTGAGCTAATCCCGCATGTTTCAAGTCGGTCTGTGGTGTATGACGTTTTGGCTAAGCGATGTGCTGTTGCCGTTATGTCTGTGCCGTCTTGATAGGTTGGCTATTATAGAGAATTTAACTTTACTGTCAACACCTTTTTTTCAATTTTTTTGGATTTATGAGCAAATATCTTACAAGCCATTGATTTTAAAATTTTTATTCTAGCGCTTTTTTTATATTTTTTTAGCAGCGCCTCATCTTTTGATAGCGCCGATCCATAAAGGTACGCAAACCTTTCTTACATTTAGACAATACTTACAATCGCACGCAGTAATGTTACGGTTTGCTTCTTGGTTTTTATACGTCTGTCTCTTTATACTTTTTATCATTAACGCAGTGCGCTACTGATTTAGCATTGCGTCTGCTTTGATAGATTTCTTACGAGGGTAATTATGAAAAAGTTATTAACGACTGCCGTACTGGCCACGTCTGTATCGGCGATGGGTCTGACAGGCTGTACCAGCACGACCAATACAGGCGCGATCGGTGTTGACCGCAACCAGTTATTACTGGTATCTAGTGAGCAAGTAC
The DNA here is from genome assembly GCF_016464015.1 of Psychrobacter sp. bablab_jr014. Lineage (GTDB taxonomy): Bacteria > Pseudomonadota > Gammaproteobacteria > Pseudomonadales > Moraxellaceae > Psychrobacter. The sequence goes on along the minus strand of NZ_JACDXT010000019.1, from coordinate 93,485 downwards.
AGCAAATGTCAGCGCAAAGCTATGCACAAAGTATCCAAGAAGCACGTGCTAAAGGTGTCCTCGATACCAATACCGCGCAATTAAACCGCTTAAAACGTATTGCCAATCGCTTGGTAGGACAAGTGGGCGTCTATCGTCCTGACGCGGCGAAGTGGAACTGGGAAGTACATACCATTAAGTCCAATGACTTAAATGCTTTTGTGATGCCAGGTGGTAAAGTGATGTTTTATACAGGCATTATTGATCGTTTAAATCTGAGCGATGATGAGATTGCTGCGATTATGGGTCATGAGATGGCGCACGCCTTACGTGAACACGCGCGCGAGCGTCTGTCACGTCAATACGCGACACAAACAGGTATTGGTGTGGCTGCTAGCGTATTCGGTCTGTCACAGAACCAAGCCCAGCTTGCCAATATCGCAGGGGATGTGGGTATCAGCCGTCCGCATAGCCGTACCCAAGAGAGTGAGGCCGACCAAATCGGTCTAGAGCTGATGGCACGCGCAGGGTTTAATCCTAATGCCGCAATTACTTTATGGCAAAAAATGCAGCGCGCTGAGAGCGGCGAGCCGCCACAATTCTTAAGCACGCATCCAAACAGTAGCAACCGTATTGCCAACTTACAAAGCTTGATGCCAAAGGTACGCCCACTGTATCAGCAAGCGATTCGTTAATATGATTTTGCTAGGCAAATGAAGCAAAGCGTAACGCCCAAACCGTTTGATTAAATACAAAAGCGCTTATGGATATAGGCGCTTTTTTTGTGTCTGTTTGTTTACATACGCTTGGGTGGATATACGCACGCCAAAGCCCTTTGCTACATTCTTTTCTGTGTGGGCGTCTGTGCTTTGTTATAATCGGGCAGACATTTTTTTGTGAGGACAACGCCATGTTTGATGCCACCACTGCCCCAGTCCATGCCGCTTTACTTGACGCTTTGAGCGTATTGACGCCGCAGCATATTGAGCTACTTAATGAGTCGATGAATCATTCGGGCTATTTTGAAGGTAAAGAAAGTCATTTTAAACTGACCATTGTCAGTGACGCCTTTGCAGGTAAGCGCTTGGTTGCCCGCCATCAGCAGATTTATGGTTTGGTCGCGCCGTTATTGACCGCGCAAGGCGGCTCGGTACACGCGCTGGCGATTCATGCCTACACGCCTGATGAATGGCAAGGGGAAAGCCCTGACAGTCCACTCTGCGCGAGCAAACGTCAGGCGCAATAATCACTTTATTATTTGCCAATAAAAACACACCGAACCTAGGATAAAGGTCATGAAACACGTGCATATGTTGATGGCGGTAGTGGTCATCCTCCTTTTCTTGTACCAAAGCTATTTGGCAGTCAGTGCCAATAAACGCGCCCCAAAAGCAGTAAAAATCGGCACGCATATCGTGTACGCGGTATTGATACTCTCTGGCGGCTGGATGCTGATGCAACTATTGAACGCGGGTGCCCCTGTACAATGGGTGATGGCAAAAATTGTGCTACTGGTCGCTGCCATTAGCGCGAGTATCAAAGCCTTTAACCCACAAGCGACCGCCGCGCAAACCAAAGCGGGCGTCTTTATCGCAGGCGTGGCGTATATCGGTATCGTGACGCTCGCCTTTATTAAGCCTGACAACTTTTTCTAAAGCGGTGTTTAAATGGTATTGTGTGACATACCCCGTTAAAATAATAGCGCCCAAACAGGCTACAGCAAAATCACAGAAGACGCGTGCCATCTTTGCTATGCTAAAACAAGTAAAACCAATACAACGGAGGGAGGCAATATGAAACTATGGTTAGCGGCGAGCGCGCTATTGCTCGGTGGTGCGGGTCTGACAGGGTGCGCCTCGACTGGCAATATCGCGCCGCAGTACGTCTCCCCCGCACAGTATCAACCGTACGACTGTCAGACGCTCGTCAATGAATACAATCGCGTGGAGCGCTATATCGATGGCGCTCGCCGTGAGCGTAGCACGCTTGCGGCCTCAGGTGTGGGCGTGGGTATCTCGGCAGGACGCTGGGGCATCTCGCCCAATATCAGCCTTGGTGTGGGTCAAAGTAACAATACGCGCGCGCGTGATGCCAAGCTTGCCCGCCTCTATGGCGAACGTGATGCGCTGATTCAATCCGCACGCGCTAAAGGTTGCAATTTTGCCAGCAATCTAAAGCTGTATGGCGAGTAAAAAATCGCTATCAGTACAAATCAGACGAATAGAATAAGGTCAGTTAAGCAGGCAGCGAGCGCACCCATTGCATAATTTGTGCGGCGGATAATGCGCCTGACTGCCGCCCGATGGCCTGCCCGCCTCTAAACGCCACCATCGTCGGTAGGCTGCGAATATTAAACGGTGCGGCGGCTTGTTCATAGCGGTCGGTTTGTAGTTTAGCAAACACGACGGTCGGCATTTGGCTTGCTGCCTCTTTAAACTGCGGCGCCATTATCAAACACGGCTGACACCAGCTCGCCCAAAAATCTACGATGGTCAGCACGTCATTTTTTTGCGTGACTTTGGCGATGTTCATATCCGTCAACTCTTGCACTTGCCCTGTTAATAGCCCTTGTCCGCATTTACCGCACTTTGGCGCATCTTGCACGCGCTCTACGGGTAGACGATTGGTGGCATTGCAGTGGGTACAAACGATATGCTGAGACGGTGCACTCATAGTCTATTTCCTTTTCGCTATTTTTAATTGTAGGTTAAAACCAAGCCTGCTGGTCTTCAGACAGGCTTTTTTATGCGTGATATCGCATATCTTAGCATGACCCAGCTTGGCAATTTTGGTCAGTGCGGGTTTGGTAAACCAAACTTTACGACAAAAGAATCAAGCATCAATGCGCGGTCACACCCAAGACATTGATCGGTACTTTAAGATAGCGTGTACCGTTATCTTCAGGCTCAGGCAATGCGCCTGCATCAATATTAATCTGTACTGACGGAATAATCAGACGCGGCATCGCAAGTGTGGCGTCACGGCGCTCACGCATCTCAACAAACTCAGCTTCGTTGATACCGTCTTTGACGTGGATGTTACCTTGTTTTTGCGCACGCACGGTGGTGGTTGGGCAATGCTTGCGCCCCTCAGACGGATAGTCGTGACACAAGTAAATCATGGTGTCTTCATCGAGCGCTAAAATCTTGTGAATCGACTGGTACAAGGTCGCCGCGTCCCCACCAGGAAAGTCACAACGCGCCGTACCCACATCAGGTGCAAACAAGGTATCGCCGACAAAGATAACCTGCTTGTCGGTATCAGTTGCCACATACGCCATGTCCGCAGGTGTGTGCCCTGGTACGTGCATGGCACGAATCTCAATCTTACCCAGCATCAAGGTGCTGCCCTCTTCGGTTAATATATCAAACTGGCTGGCGTCGGTGCGAAAACTGCTGTCAAAATTATAAATCTCTTTAAATATCGTCTGTACTTCGGTGATGTACTTACCCATCACCAGCTCGCCGCCGAGCGCGTCTTTTAACGCTATTGCGCCTGATACGTGGTCAGCGTGCGCATGCGTATCAATGATGTATTTAAGCGTCCAGCCTTTGTCTTTTACAAAGTCCGTTACCGTATCGACACTTTCGGTACTCGTGCGGCCTGACTTGGCATCAAAATCCAGCACGGGGTCGATGATGGCGCACACGCCTGCGTCCGCATCCGCGAGTACATGAGAGAAGGTTTCGGTATCGTTATGTAAAAATGAATGGACTTGCATAATAATCTCCTTATATGAGTGAGATAGTGATACGGTATGTCTGTGTAATTACGGCTTATATGTAATAACACCACCTTAGCATTTGTATTTTATTACATAAATTTATATTATGTAAATAAATATAATATTGTGGTATTATGCATATAGTTAAGTCAACTTAAAAATGATACAGCGAGATTAAAGGCTATTTTTTCAGCATCAAAAGACGAAGTCACAGCAAGCCAAGGAAAATAGCATTTAATCGAGCGTTTTTCTGACGCCATATCAGTTTTACTTAGGTTTTACTATATACCTAATAATGACTTTCTGATTCATAAAGCGGATGCTTTATACTATAGGTTCTGTTTGTTATTTTTGGACGCGCTTATGACCACACAGACATCAGACTATACTGATACAGATGCTCAAGATTTGACGGAATTTAATGCCCAAGTGGATACACATACCCTCACCGCACATATGCAGGCCGCCTCACAAGAAGCCAGCCAACTGCTTAAGTCTTTGTCTCATCCTGACCGCTTACTGCTTTTGTGTCAGTTGACGCAAGGTGAGTATTGCGTGAGTGAACTGGAAGGCTTGGTAGGCATTGGTCAGCCGAGCCTGTCGCAGCAGCTGGGCATTTTGCGTAAAGATAAGCTCGTGAGTACGCGCCGCGCAGGAAAGCAAATTTATTACCGCATCGCCAGCGACGATGCGATGGCCGTTTTGGCACTGTTATACGAGCGCTTTTGTAAGCCATCTACCTCATAAATAACCCGCACTATCAATACTTCTTTTATCATCAAAGCACAGCTGCGGGGTACACATGCAAACCATGCTTGACTGGCTGCCCACATGGATACGCCACTATTCGCTCAAGTCTTTGCCGACCGATGTGGTGGCAGGGGTTGTGGTGGGGATTTTGGTCATTCCGCAGAGTCTTGGCTATGCGGTGCTGGCAGGCTTGCCGCCTGTGTATGGGCTGTATGCGGCGATTGTTCCTGTACTGGTATACGCGTGGCTTGGTTCAAGCAATGTGCAAGCGGTCGGACCTGTGGCAATTACCGCCATTATGACCGCGAGCAGCTTACACAGCTTTGCTGATGAGGGCAGTACACAATATGCACTGATGGCAAGTTTGCTGGCCGCGATGGTTGGTGCGCTCTTATTTATCGCGGGACGCTTGCGGCTAGGCTGGATTATGCAGTTTATCAGTCGCGGGGTGTCGGCAGGCTTTGTGAGTGGGGCGGCGGTCTTAATTTTTGTCAGTCAGATTAAATATGTGACGCACATTCCCATCTCAGGCGACAGTTTGATTGGTTATTTGACCAGTATGCAGCAGCATATAGCCGACTGGCATTTATTGACGCTGATTATCGGCGGGCTGTCTTTTCTTTTATTGATCATCAACCGCTATGGGTCGCAGTGGGTATGGCGTCCGCTATTGCCTGCGGCGGCGGCAAAGTGGGCGGAGCGCTTATTTCCTTTGGTCTTATTAGTCATTGCCACCGCGCTAAGTATGTCGCTGGATTGGTCACAGGCAGGCGTATCTGTCATTGGCGCGATTCCTAAGGGTTTGCCTGCCTTTACTGTGCCGTATTTGCCTGATTTTCATGATGTGCTGGTGCTGCTACCAAGCGCGGGGTTGATGGCGCTGATTGTTTTTGTTTCCAGCAGTTCGGTTGCCAGCACGTATGCGCGCCTGCGTAACGAGCCATTTGATGCCAACCGCGAGCTGACAGGCTTGGGGCTGGCAAATATTGCAGGCGGACTGTTTCAAAGCTTTGCGGTCGCGGGCGGCTTTTCGCGTACCGCAATCAATGTCGACTCGGGCGCAAGAACGCCGCTTGCCAGCGTTGTTACTGTGCTGGTGATGATTGGGGCGCTGATTGCCTTTGGCCAACTGCTCGCGCCCCTGCCCTATGCGCTGCTTGGCGCGACCATCATGGCGTCGATTATCGGGCTGATTGATATAGCAACGCTGCGCTCAGCATGGCAACGTGACCGCTTGGATGCGGCAAGTTTTTTGGCGGCGTTTATTGGCGTGCTGGCTTTCGGGCTAAATACAGGACTCGTCATCGGGCTGATGGTGTCCTTTGCCAGTCTGATTTGGCAATCGAGTCATCCGCACGTGGCTATCGTTGGCGAGCTGTCGGGCACGGGGCATTTTCGCAATATTCATCGCCATAGCGTGCGTACCTTTGAGCATATGATTTTATTACGCGTCGATGAGAGCTTGTTTTTTGGTAATAGCGAATCGGTACATCGGCACATTGTCGATGCCATGCATGCCTATCCTAAGGCGACGGAAATTGTGCTGATTATGGCAGCAGTCAACCATATTGATTTGACCGCGCAAGAGATGCTGATTAAGCTCAATCAAGAACTGATAGCGCAAGGCAAGCGTCTGCATTTTAGCTTTATTAAAGGCCCTGTGATGGACGTTATTGGTGATACACCCATTATCACTGAACTGTCAGGACATGTGTATTTAAGCACGGTCGATGCCGTGCATACGTTAAGCAAATAGCACGAAGAAACATAACCTTTAGATTTTTACTATATTCCTTTATGGCAATACACGCGTAACCTTTATTCTGTTATTATATTCCTTTATAGCAATATTATGATGATGCGTTATGAATGATGATATTACCCTTTACCGACAGATTTACCCACGTCAGTGCGCCCCACTAAAGGCGCTTGGGTATCAAAGCATAATGAATGTGCGCCCTGATAATGAGACGCCTGAGCAGCCGAGTAGCGCACAAATCGCCGATGCAGCCAAAGAGGCAGGACTGCACTACTATCATCTGCCTGTGGTGCACCAAAGTATCAGTAAAGCGGCGGTACAGCAGTTCGCCGATTATTATAAGGCCGCGCCCAAGCCGATATTTATGTGCTGCGCGACTGGCGCACGTGCCAAAAAGCTGTATCAAATCGCCTGCGTACAAGGGCTATTGTAAAGCGCGTATACGTGCTACTGTAACGCCAGTATTGAGCGGCGCAGCCTGTGCTGCCTATACCCAAAATAGTTATCATAATAAGGAACCTACCATGAGCCACAATATCCATATCACAGGACAAATCAGCCCAGAGCAAGTACCGATGATTGCCGAAAATGGCTTCAAAACCATCATCAACAACCGTCCTGATGGCGAATCACCCGACCAGCCGACCAGCGCTGAGATTGCGGCGGCATGTGAAGAAGCAGGTATTGCTTATAAAGAGATTTCGTTCTCAGGTAATGGCTTGACGCAACAGCATGTTGAAGACTTTGCCGATTATTTTAATCAAGCCGAGCAGCCAATGCTGATTTTTTGCCGTACGGGCAACCGCTCAACAGGTATTTATGAAGCAGCAAAACAGATGGATTTGTTAGACGACTAATAAGTGCTTTTGTGCGTGTCCATAATCGTCGCATACCTTAATCAGCTGCGCCCTTCCAAAATTTGGATGGGCGTTTTTTTGTCAGCCCTATCATAAAGTTTCATTCAAGATTTATGATAAGGTCTGTGTTTAAACCTTTCATGCAATGAAAGTCAATAATCATTCTAATTCTTCGCTCGGTTGACTGATATGAAGGGCGCACAATATATTCTATAAGGCTGATGATAATGAAATATATCAAACAGATTAAAAGACCTGATGGTATCCGTTATTGGGACTTATCGTACTACTACGACGAAATCGTGCCCGAGTTACTTAAACGCAGAGAAGACTTGGGCGACTTATTATCAAGTGATTTAAACGGCATAGCTAATAGAGAGAAGACGCTCAACAGTGGTGTAATCAAGACGATTTGTTATGATTTGGAAAATGATAAAGTATCATTGACGATTGATCAAAGACAAGGCAAAGAATCAATAGAAATTATCTATTCTGGTATCGTAAATTTCAATATTAATTGTTGTATATTACCAATCACCATCATGGCACATGAAATAGACGTTACTCCTGATAATGATGTCGTACACTCATTATTCTTATTGGGCGACACCGCAATGGATTTTAAATGTAAAAACATAGCGCTGACCTATAAGCCTATTGAGTAAGTCACCGTTCAGGCTCTAAGTAAATGCTTTGAAAAATATGGTGCAAAACACGCATCATCCCAGAAGATGAAGCGGGTGAAATACTTTGCCTATCGGGCGTTTTGGCAAGGCACCAGTATTTGGCATAAAAAAACTATTTGCCATAAAAAAACCACTTTAGCTGAGCCAAAGTGGTTTTTTAAAATAAAGCAAAGAACGGTTACTGCTTTTGTTCTAGCGCTTCTTGTACAGCTTTTTTACCCCATGCACTTAAGTCAAGATCCAGCTTTTCGTACTCTTGCGCGTCAAATAACGGCTCTTTGATACCTGCCTTTAACTGACTTGCAAAGTCGTCAAGTAGACGCTTGGCACGTGGGAACAGCATGATGAGTGCCAATAAGTTTGCTAGCGCCAATACGCCCATGAGTGGATCTGCGAAGAAGAACACCGCGGTCGCTGCGGGTGCCACTGCGCCCAAGAACAAGATAGCAATCACGACAATACGTAGTACCAAGGTTGCCATTTTGACGTTCTTTTTGACCAAGAAGTTAATGGCGTTTTCACCCATGTAGTAGTTGTACATGATTGAGCTTAATGCAAACAACAACAGCGAGATGGTCAATACATATTGCGACCAATCACCAAGCTGGGCGGTCAGCGCTTGCTGCGCGAGTACAATACCGTCAACCTCTGCACCTGGCTGATACACGCCGCTTAAAAGCACCATAAAGGCGGTCGCACTACAGACCAAAATAGTATCGATAAATACTGATAACGATTGCGAGATGCCTTGACTGACTGGGTGCGTGGCATAAGCGGTAGCCGCAACGTTCGGCGCTGAACCTAGACCGGCTTCGTTTGAGAACAGACCACGTTTCATACCTTGCTCAATCGCCACACCGATACCGCCACCGACGACAGACTCAATACCAAAGGCATTTTTGAAAATCAGTGCCATCAAGGCAGGCAGTTCTGTGATGTTTAACACAATGACAATGACTGCCATGCCAAGGTAGATCAGTGCCATGATAGGAATAATAACGTCAGCTGCTTTAGCAATACGCTGAATGCCACCAAAGACAATAAAGCCACCTGCAATTGCCAGTACCACACCCGATATCCAGCGATCAATACCAAAGCTTTCTAAGGCAGAGCCCGCTACCGTGTTGCCTTGGAAGGCCACGAAGCCAATAGAGAAAGACAGCAGTAAAGAGACGGCATAAATAACCGCCAGCCAGCGATAATCTTTACCCAAACCATGCAAGATATAACTTGCAGGGCCACCACGGAAGTTGCGGTCAGCATCTCGGCGTTTGTACAGCTGAGCCAAGCTACACTCTACAATACTGGTCATCATACCAATAAGGGCGACTGCCCACATCCAAAACACCGCGCCAGGACCACCTAACGAAATAGCAACCGCTACACCAGCGATGTTACCGCCGCCGACACGTCCACCGATCGAGACAAGCAACGCCTGACGGGCAGAAATACCATCTTCGCCCACTTCGTCGGTTTTGAACACACGGAACATGCGCTTAAAATAGGTAAACTGAGCAAACCTACCCACGATGGTGAACAGCAACCCGAAAATAATCAGCATGGGCACGAGCGCCCAGCCCCACGTTAAATCGCCAACTAAGGCGAAAAAGTTTTCAATATGTTCCATATTTAATTTCCTTATACGACATGGTATTACAATAGGCTTTGCCGAGCGCATTATCACATTATCAAGATAAATTTGTAACGAAAATGCAGGTTTTGTAACATAAATGATGACTTTTTTTTGAAAAAATTGCTGTACTTATCAACTTAAGTAAATTTTTTTAATTTTAAAATGCAGCTTTATGACCTTTGCGAATATGGTACGCATAAAAAAAGCCACCTCAATAGAGATGGCTTCTTTGTCAACACAGTCTACAATTTATTGCATAACCAAATATTCAAAGGCAGACAGCGCCGCTTTACTGCCTTCGCCCATAGCGATGTTAATTTGCTTGAAGGGTACGGTAGTCACGTCACCACAGGCAAAGATACCTTTACGATCAGTGCGGCAGCGCTCATCAATTTCAATCTCGCCAAAGCGATTCACATCGACGAAGCCTTTAATAAACTCAGTGTTGGGTACCAGACCAATCTGTACAAACACAGCGGATAAATCCAGCGTTTTTGTCTCACCTGTCACGCGGTCTTGGTAGACAATCGCGCTCACTTTACCATCAGTCGCTTTGATTTCTTGGGTTGCAGCATTGGTAATGATATCGATATTGGCTTTACTTTTCGCTTTGTTAATCAGCACTTGGTCAGCTTTTAGGCTATCGGCAAATTCAAAGACCGTCACATGCTTGACGATACCCGCCAAATCAAGCGCCGCTTCGATACCTGAGTTACCACCACCAATCACCGACACGTCTTTTCCTTTAAAGAATGGACCGTCGCAGTGCGGGCAGTATGCCACGCCTTGACCGATATTCTCCTCTTCGCCTGGCACACCAAGCTTACGCCATTTTGCCCCTGTGGCCAGGATGATGCTGCGTGTGGTAAAGGCTTCGCCTGTATTTAGGTGAATGCGGTAGTTTTCGTCTTCGGTTTCGCTGATTTCTTTAACCGTCACGTGCTGCTTAATGGTGATGTCGTACTCTGCCAAGTGCTTTTCAAAATCGCTTGATAAGTGACTGCCAGTAGTTAGCGGCACAGAGATCAGGTTTTCAATATCTTGCGTGTCTTTGACTTGTCCGCCGATACGGTCAGCGACCATCGTCACTTTCAGCCCTTTACGTGCCGTATAAATCGCCGCTGCCACACCCGCAGGCCCCGCACCGATGACGGTCACGTCTTGCTGCTCTAGCGCTGGGCTGTCTTCGCTCGGCGCGGACAATAAGTCTGGATACTGATCTTGCAGTTTTTCAATCAGCTTTGCGGTATCAATTTTACCATTGGCAAAGGGCTTGCCATTTAAAAATACCGCAGGTACGCCTTGGATATTGTTGGCCTCAACTTGCTCTTGGAACAGACCACCATCAATCATCTCGTTGCTGATATGGTCATTTAATAGGGCAAATTGGTTCAGCGCCTGCACGACTTCTGGGCAGTTGTGGCATGACAAAGAAACATAGGTCTGAAAGTTCAGCGGTTGACCAATACGCTTGATGATGCTTTGGATACCTTCGTCCAGTTTGAGGGTGTGGCCACCCGCCTGCAAAATTGCCAAAATCAGCGAGGTAAATTCGTGCCCACCTGGAATACCGCTAAAGATGATACCTGTATTGCGTGCGTCGCCATGCTCTAAGCTCTGTACGCTAAAGCTGATGGGGCTTGGCAAACTGTCATCACTTTGTGCAGGGTCAAAGACAATCTTGTCAGTTGCGCTGGCTACTTTTTCTAAAAAGTCGATAAGCTCAGCACGTTTTTGATGCTCGCCTGCGCCGAGTACAAAGGCAACATTGTGGCGCATGTTTTCGCTATAGCTGGTAATGGCGTCGATTAAACTCTTATCTATCATGATGTGTCCTCTTATTATATGCTTTGTTACGTGCGTATCATTAGCCCGTCTGTCTGTATGAAATGGTTAAGCATGCTTTAGCATCGTTTACTCAAAAAAAAGAGGCCAAAGCGGCTGTTGATGTGTCTATTATCAAGGTATCGCCTACAACTGACAAGCTGAGAAACTCAATCACTACGTTTTATAAAACTTATTATTGACAGACATATATTTTAAATTATTAATAAATAGCCATAAAATAAACTTGGCAGGTGTGCATTGTTTTCGCTACAATCGAGAATAGGTTGCAAATAGAACAGGCGAAATAATGCTCCTTTTTTGTCCTTATGCAGCCTTATACCTTATTGATAAATAAGGACAAGCAGGCTATCAACACCGAATGCGCCAAGGCGGTTCGACCACATTGGTGCCACATACAAGGATGAGTTTATGATAAAGACCGACACATGGCTTGAGAATCGCGACATCATCAAAGAGCTGCAACAAACCGACGCCCATTTTGCTGAAATATTTGAAGCGCACTGTCAGCTGGATAAGAAAATCAACCGTCTGGAACAAGACGTCATCAAGCACAGCAGCCGAGATGAAGAGATTGAGCAGATGAAACGGCAAAAACTGCATCTAAAAGATGAAATTTACCAAATCATTCAAAAGAATAAAGCCCAAACCGCCACGTAACCGCACGCATATTTTTATCTTGTTATACCCCCTTTTTATTCAATACCTTTTACTACCCTCTCAATGATAGCCTACCTCTACCACGAAAAAGCCCCCATCTTTTTGACGGGGGCTTTTTGTGCTAAGCGCTCAGTTTTTACCCTAAGCGATAGACTGTATAAAATAAAGCGGTTGCTTAGATTTTACCAACAAGGTCAAGGCTTGGCTTCAAGGTCGCTGAACCTTCTTCCCATGCTGCTGGGCAAACTTCGCCGTCGTTTTCACGCACGTACTGAGCCGCTTTTACTTTGCGAACCATATCTTTTGCGCTACGGCCGATGCCTAGGTCATGAATTTCTGCAACTTTGATCAGACCGTCTGGGTCAACCAAGAAGGTGCCGCGTAGGGCTGCGTTGTCTTCTTCAATCATGATGTTAAAGCCACGGGTGATTTTGCCAGTACCGTCGCCCAGCATTGGGAACTGTACTTTACCGATAGCATCTGAAGAATCGTGCCATGCTTTGTGTACAAAATGCGTGTCGGTAGATACTGCGTATACTTCTACGCCCAAGCCTTTTAGCTCTTCGTAATGGTTTGCCATGTCTTCAAGTTCAGTTGGGCACACAAACGTAAAGTCATGTGGGTAGAACATAAAGATTGCCCAGTTGCCTTTTACGTCATCTGAAGTAACGGTTTTAAACTCACCATTTACAAATGCTTGTGTTGAAAATTCTGGGATTTCTTGATTGATAATAGCTGCCATGTTGGCTCCTTTTTTTGTGTGTTTTGTAGAATAGATGATGGTGGTCTTAAGCTTTTGCCTTGACCCCGTCGACTTACTCGACCTACTATACGTGAATCAGACAATTTATCCAGTTAAAACTTTTTATCCTGATGTTTTGTTTTATTAATGTTGTTAGACTATTCTATCTACTATAAGCGAGTCGTTATGATTACTCTGCGTCAACTTGAATTTGCCTTAGCCGTTGCCAAGCACCGTCATTTTAAACGCGCTGCTGAAGACTGCAATATCTCTCAATCTGCTTTGAGCTTGGGCATCGCTGAGCTAGAAAAACAGCTAGATACACAGATTTTTGAACGTAATAACAAACAAGTCTTAATCACCCCAATCGGCAAAGAAATCTTGAACCGTGCTGAGCGTGTGTTTGCTGAGATTCACGATCTGACCGCACGCGCACACAGCCATCAGACGCCGCTTGCCTACCCGATGACCGTGGGTATTATCCCAACCATCGCACCCTACTTATTACCTAAAGTCTTGCCAAGTTTGCGCAAGCAATATCCCAATTTTCGCATGACCATCATCGAGCAGCAGACTGAGCGTTTGCTCGAAAAGGTGCGCTACGGGCATATTGATACTGCCATTATTGCGCTGCCGTATGCGGTCGATGGCTTGCATACGTTTGAGTTTTGGGCGGAGGACTTTTTTGCGGTCTTTCCGCAAGATGACAGCCATGCCAAGCTCGACACCATTGACGCGGACACCCTAGCAACCGCCAATTTAATGCTGCTTGGCGAAGGGCACTGCCTAACCGATCAAGCGCTGTCGGTGTGTCAATATGAGCGTGCTGATATGAAATCGAGCTTTTCTAACGCCAGTCTAAATACCTTGATTCAGATGGCGCTGACCAATATGGGCACGACTCTTGTGCCAGAGATGGCGCTAGATCAGCTGCATTTGCAAGACCAAGGCGCGGTGGCAATCCCACTTGATGAAGCAGGGCCGCATCGCCGCATTGCCTTTGTCACTCGCTTAAATTATGCACGCGTGGACGATGTCAATCTGCTCGGTAATTTGTTTAAAAAAGCTTTAACTCTTGATGCAACGAAAGAATAGAGCAAACCTAACGGTCAGCAAACTGCAAACACCGTTGGGGATAGGCGACGATATGGGTATACCTTTTGGCTATGGTGTGCGACCTGCCAGCCTGTCATGCCAATACTGATAATCAGGCATGGCCTGCCGGAGTGTGCGCCAAAAGGCGGGACTGTGATTGGCATGGTGCAAATGGCACAGCTCATGAACAATCACATACTCTGTGCATTCAATCGGATACGCGGGCAAGTATACGGACAGCCAGACCCGCCGTGCGCGCGTGTTACAGCTGCCCCAGCGGGTATGCATTTTCTTAATACGCACTTCATTGGCGGTTGCCCCTACAATGGGTTGCCACTTGACAAACAGCTCGGGAATGACGGTCTGTAACTGATTACGGTAGTAGCGTAGTTTGGCGGTATCGTTCAGCGCAAAAGGCTGCTCTTGTCCCCACAACACCGTCATCGATGAGGAAAGCTGCTGCGATTGCTGCTGCATCACTACTTGCGGGTGATGTGTCAGCGCCCACGCGACACGCTGGCTGATGGCGTGTGCCATTTGCGACATCGACAATCTATGCGGCACAGAGCATTGCAAACGATAGGGCTTTAGGCGAAAGTTAATATTCTTGACAGACTTTTTTTGGATATCCAGTGTGATGCCTGCACCCAGCAGCTGAGCACGCACGGCGTCCAACTGTACGGTTGCGTCATTCACTGTCTATCTCCTAATTACCCATCACTCATTTCATAGTGCAAGGCTATAGCGCTTGTAAATGATTGTCAAAAGACATGCGGTGATGCACATGCTGCACCTCTAGGTGATAGCGCGTATTGCCTTTACTGTCTGTATCGCTATTCGCGTCTTTGTCTTTAACGTCATTTTCTATCACCGCAATATGCGTCAGTTGTCCTTGGCCGTCACTGACAATAAAGCCCGCTTCATCCGCCAGTGCGTGTACCGCCGCGCCCGCACAATCGGGCAGTTTGACACTGTCAATCAAGGTATGCGTCGCCACATCAAACACCGCCGCACAACCGCCGATGGGTGTGGTTACACACAATAAATCCCGCGCACTGTCCACCGCCACACTGGCAATATACTGGTGAAAGCGCTGCCAGGCGCCATTGGGCATTTGCATGGCCGTTAAGCTCGGCTCGCCGCGCTGATGCGTGAGTACCAGCGGTACGTTCAAATGTCGCTCGCCTTGAAACTGCACGCCAATCATCACGCGACCATCATCATGCACGTCTAAATGGCGAATGCTCATCTGAGTGTGCTCGGGCGTGACCTCTTCGAGCAAGCGCCCATCGTAGCGGTTTAGGTAGGCAAGCGTTGGGCGCATGCTGTCGAGGTTCAACTCCTTACGTGAAGCTTGCTCGGTTTTGATGCCACCATTAGCAATAATGAGCGTCTCGCCATCAGGGTGCATGACCAGCTCATGTGGCCCGATACCGTAGGCGTCAAATTCTTTGATTTTTTGATAACCATGTTGCGCATCATACACGCCGATTTTACCCGTTAACTCGACCGTATCGTTTTCACTGACGTACAGCAGCAGACCATCTAGACTGTAGCACGCATGCCCATAAAAGTGCCGATGTATCGGTGCGGTAATTGCGTGCTTTAGTTGACCGTGATTACTCCCAAGCACCCAAAAACGCTCGCTCGGTCGCCGACCCATGACCACTACATCCCGCGTGGCAGTATCCGCGCTCGGCTGTACCACGATGTCGTGCACGCGCTCGGGCATGGTGGTCTGCCACACCAGTTGGCGCTCAGCATCAATACCGACCACACCATAGCCCGCTTCTGTACTATCAGAGGCATTGTCTGCGAGATGCTGATACGGCATCGAGGCGACGCCACTGACCCAACACACCGTACGCGGTAGCTGCTGGGTCTGATAGCGGATACCATCTTGATAGATACTGCTGCTGGTAATTGAGTGATATTGGTGCTGCATATCGGGCATTTGCGTCCGTGTAAGCTCGGTCAGTCGTTGACGTACGCCGTCAGTATAGTCACGCAATGTGGCCTCAGGGTGCTGCTGCTTGCGATACCAATGGTGCGCGCCGACGATAGCCGCTGTGCCGCATAGCGTGCCAGCAATGCCCTTTAGCCCCTCGTACCACCAAGGCTGCGCGGTAGCGGATGGTTTGGATAAGCGGGTCATGATTAATCGCCGTCAGTACTGTTAAAGCCCACGCGAATGCCGAGCGCAGGTATCAGCTGGTGCTTAATAATTTGTGTGATGTGGGTCAGATGCTCGTGCAGCTTGGTTTGCTGTGCTTTATCCGCCGTCGTGATATCCTCAGGCATTTGCGCAAGTAGACTGCTGGTCTCAGCGAGCGCGGTCGATAACTCATTACCGACTTGGCTATTGCTGCTGCTCAGCATGGCGGTCAATACAGGGTCAGTCAAGGCCGTGTTTAACGCAGCGACTTTGGCATTAATGATGGCACGGCTTTCACCCGCTGTTGCAGCTGGCACGTGCCCTTTGGCTTTGCTTGTTAAGCCAAGCGGCTGCTCAATGGCATTGGACTTCATGGTCTCAACCAAAGACAGCAAGGAGTTCATCCATTGGTTTAAGCCTTTGTCATTGTCTTGAGTTTCATCAATCGCCAACAGTGTCGCGGCGTTTTGTTGCCAGTTGTCAGTGATGCTTTGTAAACGCGTTTGTAAAGCTTGACTTGCACTCAACACATACGCGCACTGCCCAGCATCTAAGCTGTCATTAGCATATAGCGCCTCTTCCAATCCTGGCACGCCTTGGACGATGGCGCTTTCATTGGCGAGTGCATCGGCAGTTAGCTTTGGATTGGCACGGATCAGCTCGGACACGCCGCTGTGTACGAGACCGCGCTCATCAGGATAATAATTGATGTACAGATTGCTCATGCTCTCGGTCGCTGGACCAAAATGAATCATTTCTGCATTTGCCCACGCTTGCGCCAGTACCAGCCACTGCGCGCGCAGTGCGTCTAGCCCCTCTCCTGAGACAGGCGCATTTTGGCAATGCTTTTGTGCTAATGTATTCAACATTTCGCTTTCTTTAACCGCGTCCGCATACGCAGGTATCACTAGATCATTGGCGACGTGCTTTAGATATGCCGCCTCAGCTTCAGGACTGATGTCCGCCGCTGGAATGGTTGGCTGGCTGTCAGCGGCTGCGCTCGTATCGGTTTGGGCATCGACTTTTTGGCTATCGGCTTGGGCATCTGCATTCGCCGTTTGTTTTTCAGCGGGCTTGGCACAGCTGATTAACAAGCCTGCACTAAGCGCGGAGAGAGCCATCATCAGGACATGATTTTTTTTCATAATCTTCTCGGTGGTGAGTTCAGCATAATGTGCTGATAGGTATTTATATCGAGCGCGTTTTTGGCATTGACGCTTTCAGTAGAACTGCTGGACATAGCGCAGATTGGGTCAGTGCGCTTGTTTTCACAAATTCTTTAGGGCGTGTCTTCATTTTAAAAATGGTGATAAAAATGAGATAAACCGTCGTCAAACAAGGAAAAAATTGCAGAGAATATAGACATATTCACAAAATTTTTGACGATGTTTGGCAAGATTTAGCCGTTTTTAGCCCATTTAGTCACAGACGTTTGAATTGAAGACACGCCCTAATACATTTATTTATAAAGACTGCAAAAAGGCGCTTAACTCTGCGCGGCCTTGCTTATCTAACTGTAAAACTTTTTCTTGGTGTGTTTTGGCTTCGCCGCCATGCCACAGCACCGCTTCCATCGGTGTGCGAGCGCGACCATCGTGCAAGAAAGTGGCTTGCTCATCGACCGTTTTTGCCAAGCCAATACCCCACAACGCAGGTGTGCGCCAATCATACGAAGTCGCTAGAAACTCAACTTGCGCGCTTTTATCAGGCAGCGTGCCTGCAACCGTACGATCAGCCAAGTCCTCACCCATATTGTGCAGCAGCAAGTCGGTATAAGGATAAATCACCTGCCCATGCTGTTCAAGGCGGTCATCATTAGTAGTTGGCAACTGATAACGTGGGGTGTGACAGCTCTGACAACCTATATCATAAAAACGCTTTTTGCCCGCCAAGACTTGCGAGTCATTGGCGTTACGACGGTTGGGCACCGCAAGGTTGCGGGTATAAAATTCCACAAAGCGAGCAACCTCATCACTGACCTCGACACGCGGTTTGCCCTCGCCTTGCGCGTCTGCACCTGTCGGCGCGTTCAGACAAGCACTTTGCGCTTTAGTGCACGATTCATGCGGGCGGATGCTGGATGTTAAGCCCATGTCTTCATTAAAGGCGCTTTGGTTTTGGGTTAACAGACGCGTCTGCCCAGCTTTCCAGCCAAAGCGTCCAAGCGCATGTTCGCCTGTCTGGGGGTCCAACACCCAGTTATAGCGTCCGCGAATGCCGTCAGCGTCCTTATCATCACTGTCCGCTTGCTGCTTAATTTGTTCATCAGAGATTTGCTCCAGCAAACCCAAACCAATCATTGGTGGTGCCACACGTGGCGAGAGCATCAACGCATCATCAAGCGTGCCGTAGCCTGCGTCACTCAAGCGAAACGTCGGCTTACGCAGCGTCTCAACATAGCCATCAGCAAAGCGCATCGGCACCTCTTCCCATGTAACCTCAATACGCGCTTCGGCAGGCACACCTTCAATAGCGCGGTCTTGCAATTGTCCACCATAAATGGGGTGCGCGACTTTTTCTATCATAGAATTTTTGAGCTTTTCACGCTCATTGTCATTGCTTGCTGGCATCGCAAGGCGCATCAATAGACTGTCCGCGCTATCGGTCGCAGACATCGGCGCATGACCGCGTCCATCTTTAATATGACAGGATTGACACGCTGCGACATTAAATAATGGCCCAAGACCATCGCGGCTGTCGGTGCTGGCAGGCGCAATCACCCACGGCTGCTTAAAAAATGCATTACCAATAAAAAACTGCCCCTTGCGTGAGGCACTGATATTTGATGAAGGCTTAGAATAGCTCTCGCTGCTGGTAATGGTAATACCCGTGTCACCGCCTTGCTTAATCTCTTGCGGGTCAAAGCGTACCAACTGCTGCATCGACACACCTGCCAGCGACTCGATGGTCTCTGCTCGCGCCTCGCTGACACTTAATAGCTCGTTATCAGTTTTGCTGGTTTGGCTCGGCACATCATTGGTCGTCGATTCCGACTCATTCGCTGGTTGACAAGCGCTTACTAAGAGCGCAGATAAGGCGACGAGTACGTTTGCTCTGATAATACTCGACGCATACTTTGGCGTATGACGAAAAGTCGCAGCGTGAGAAAAAGCAGCCCATAATAGGTTCATAAAAATAACCTCAAGAATGGCAAAATATCAGCTATTAATCAGCAATGATAACAATGAAGATTGAAAATAAAAACAACCAAAAACGCCATCACCTATACGTGCGTCAGCAAGGCGCTGAGCACATAACAGATGATGGCGTCATAAAGTTAATGCCCAAGCCCTTAGAACTGCGAACCTGTATCGGCATCTAAATTATCAATACCAATCGCATTGGCGGCGTTTTCAATACCCGAGGTAAGGTTTTGTAGGCTGCTAATGGCCGCTTCCATATAGCCACGGCGTTTGTTTTGCTCTTCTGCCGAGACGCCAACCTTGTCTGCTTGCCCAACGGTTGCAATCATTTGATCGACTTTTACACCTTTTTCTTCACCTTGTACGACGATGGTATTAAACGCATCTTTAACTTGCTGGAAGTCAGCTGCCAACTTATCCGCTGCCTCCTTTTGTTCATTGTCTACCAAATACTGCTGAACCCCATAGCCGCCGACCGACTCGCCAGCGACCGTTTTATAGCTGCCTTCAAAGACGTTTTGAATACCGCGTGCATTGTTGGCATAGCTTAGGTGCGTCAGGTCACTAAAGCACTCATGCTCATCTTCTGTCGAGCCTGTAACGAACGCCACTTGCATACGCTCAGAGGCCAGCTCACCAAGCGCAAGGCTGCCCATTTGATACATGATTTGGCGAACGGCATTGTCATTTTTGCGTGCCAAAAAGTCACTGCGTAGCGTATCTGTGCTGTCAGTTCGCCACTGCGCTTCCATGGCTGTCAAATCATCCACCAACAGCTGTGCAGCGGCTTCTAAATATTCACCGCGGCGGGTACAGATACTGGCATCCTCATTGGTCATACTGCCACTGGTGCATTCGCCATCGCCTGTCTGATAGTCACTCACAGGACGCTTGCCCGCGCCTGCGTCTACCCCATTGGTGTCTTGACCCCATAATAAAAACTCAATGGCATGATAGCCTGTGGTCACATTGGCTTCGCTACCGCCGACTTCGTTCAACTCTGCAAGCAACTCAGGTGTGATACTGCTGGTGTCTTTTTTAACGCTACCAACACTGATGCTGTCGCTATTAATGATATTGTCTTTGCTATTGTACTCGCCTTGATAGTCATCACTGACATAGTCAATCAGCGCTTCATCCAGTGGCCATGCGTTTAACTGCCCTTCCCAGTCATCGATACTGGCAATAGCACGCTTGTCATTTTTGGTGACAAAACCTTGGTCAAAACGGAAAATCTCAGTTTGAGAGTACGGCACACGTGCTGTTTTGTACGCTGCTTTAGCCGCTTCTAAATTGGCTTCAGTTGGCGTCTCTACAAATGTATTAATCGCCGCTTTAAGCGCTTTTGCCGTATCAAGTGAATCACTATAAGCTGCATGTGCCATATCTGCATAACTCATAACCAGTCGGTCAATACTCGCCTGTTCTGTACCTGAAAGCTCGTCACTTGCTTGTGCTGGGCTGCTTTCTGTTTGCGTCGTCTGCTCTGTCGCCGCACTGTCATCGGTTTGTTTGGTACAACCGCTCATCAATAACACACTTGCCAAAGCCGCTGCTAAAGTCGTTGGAAGTAGCTTGCGAGTAGTCACTGTGGTTTTCATACGCATCCTTGGTAAAAGTTTTGGATAAATTTAGTAATAATTGCGTTACAAAATAGTGGCATAAATTATAAGGTTATTGATAACGATTATCAAATGTATTTTGAGCTATCAATGGCCTCTTTTTCTTACCTCTTATGCCCTGTCTTTACAATCTCGAGCACGTTTTTATTTTTATTAAATAACTACTAAAAATTTAAAAACGATGGACGAAAAAAAGGGCTGACTGTGCGTCAACCCTTGATTGGTTTCTGTCTATTCGATTGATTTTTTTTATTTTAAGTCAAAAAAACAGTCTAAGACTAAGCCTTACCGTCTATTAGTTAACGCTTTGTGGTGCGTTAATAGTTAGCTCAACACGGCGGTTTTGCTGACGGCCTGATTCAGTGTTGTTGCTTGCTACTGGACGAGACTCACCATAAGCAACAACTTGGATGCGACTAGAAGCAACACCACTCGCTGTTAGATAGTTGGCGACCGAGTAAGCACGTTGACGAGACAGATCCATGTTGTAGGTGGCATCGCCGCGGCTATCAGTATGACCTGCGATGGTCACTGTCGTTTGATTATATTGATTCATGGTTGAAGCCAACTTACTTAATGTTGGTTTAAACGATGAGTTTAAAGTCGCATCATCAAATGCAAATGTGATATTGCCTGGCATCACAAGGTCAATATCACCTGTGGTTGGATTTTGCTCGACGCTCACACCTGTGCCGCTCATTTGCTGCTCAAGCTGCTTTGCTTGACGCTCCATGTAATAGCCTACACCAGCGCCTAGAGCTGCACCGATAGCAGCGTCACGACCTGTCTTGTCACCACCAGTCGCTTTAGAAATGGTAGCACCACCAACAGCACCTGCGATAGTGCCGATAGCGGTCTTATTTAGACGCTGCTGCCCTGTATTTGGGTCAGTAGTACACCCTGTCAAAACCATACCAGAAGCAACTGCAGCAATCATAAGTTGGTTACGCATAAATTTCCCCTCAACAAATAATGTGTCCCTCAAGTGAAAATAGGATGACGGTAGATAAACCACCATTCCTATGTACCCTAAAGGTCATTTATTAAATTAATTCATTTGTAGTGCCTTGCACTTTCTTTATTATTATGGCGAGGAGAACCTATCTGTGTGTAATATTTTGTCACACCTATGTATGAAATGTGCATGACAGTTTGCCCATTTACAAGTAGTTCTGCTTTCAGCAGATACTATTCTCATTTTTGAATATGTTAACGGTCGTACACTCATATAGATTTCTGCTAGAATCGAACCTATAGTGCATTATTTTCACTCTGATTGCGCCAACCATCATTGCGGATACAAGGACATCACTCATGCAACTGGCATCTGTCATCAAAAAGCTACATCAGCGTAGCCCAAAACTGGGACAAGCTGTTTCATTGACCACGGCGACCAGCGTCATTGCTGCCAACAGTATCGTATGTAGCCTACCAATTTGGTTTACAGGTGGCATGAAAATGATTACAGGCGCAAAAATTGCTGATAAGGCGGTAATTGGTATTACCAACCATTGGATTGGGGTAAACAACAAACTGATTGATGAATTGGTACCACAAAAAGACTGGCGTATCGATTTACCTGATGATATCGACCCGAATGGCAAGTATCTTTTGGTCAGCAACCATCAGTCATGGGTAGATACCAGCATTATGCAATATATCAGTGAAGACCGTCTGCCTTTGACACGCTTTTTTACCAAGTTTGAGCTGATTTACATTCCGATTGTCGGGCAGACCTTTTACTTTTTAGATTTTCCAATGATGCGTCGTCATTCAAAAGAAGCCATCGCCAAAAACCCAGCACTACGTGGTAAAGATATTGAGGAAGCCAAACGCGCCTGTTCACTACTAAAAAACAAACCCTTTACCCTACTCAACTATCTTGAGGGCACAAGGTTTACACAAGCAAAACACGATGCGCAAAATGCTCCTTATAAGCATCTGTTAAAACCGCGTGCAGGCGGCTTTGCCTTGGCTTTACAGACGCTTGGCGAGGAGATTGATGGTATTCTTGATATGACCATTGTCTATCCTGAAGGTGTGCCAACCTATAGCGACTTGTGGAAAGGCAATGTCAAGCAGCTTGGCGTGCATATCCGTCATGTAGAGATGCCTGAAACCTTGTTTCATGACATTAAGGCTGGCGGCTATAATGAGGACGAAACCATAAAATCTGCGTTATTTGATTGGCTCGATGGCATTTGGCAAGACAAAGACAAGCGTATCGATAAGATGTTGGCAATGTTTGAAAACCCGCACAAAGACGGCGCTGAATAAATAGCAAACCACCACGCATCACGATTATATTACATCACGACTAAATAAGGTAAGCCTGTGTCCCAAACCCAAGCGCCCCCGATCACTGAGCAGCCGACCCAGCAGACAGTTACGCACGCGCCCAGCCCCCCGCCCAAGCCGCCCAGTCGCTTAAAGCTTGGCTATGATATTTTTATGCTGGTGGTCATTAGTATTGACTTACTATTCATCAGTCTCGATGCAGTGCTGATGAGTCAGTTTAGTGCCAATGCTGCTGAGTGGCTGAACATCACACAAAGTCTTGCTTGGTATCAAAACACACTGCATGAGCCATTACGCACAGCAGGCGGATTTTTTACCGTATTCTTGGTGGTGGAGCTGTTTGTTCGCTGGATGCTTGCCGTCTATCAGCGCACTTATTATCGCTGGTTCTTTTTTCCTTTTGTACACTGGTACGAGGTGCTGGGCTGTTTTCCGCAGCTGCGTATGCTCAGGCTGTTTCGTGTGGTGGTCATCGGGCGCAGGCTGTATCAGCTCGGCTATCAGGTCTTACCTCAGCTGTGGATTGAGCGCATCAAGTTTTATGGCGATATTTTGCTCGAAGAGCTGTCCGACCGCGTGGTCTTGACGATTATTGCCAACTTTCGCGGTGAGCTGACTGATCCCAAAGCACAGCAGTCGATTATTGATTCCGCCATCACGCGCAACCGCGAACAGATAGAGACTGGAATACTCTCGATGCTACGCCAAGAGCTGATTCCGCAGTTGCAGCAATTAAAAGGCAATCCCGCAACAGGCAATATCATCGCTACCGAGGTGGGCAATGCCATTGAAGACGGCTTAGCAAACACGCCTGAGCTGCGCCGCTATGTGCGTATGATACCAATTGCAGGCAGCTTGATTGAATCGCAAATGCTACAAATCGGGCACAACGTCGGTGAAAATGTAGCGAGTGCGATTGCTGAGCGTTTGCTTGAGACCGAGCGTTTGGATGCCTTAATGCAAAGCATCGCGCACGGTATTGCCAATATGGATACCCAAAACAGCGCACTTGAAACATTGATTGCTGCCTTGATAGCTGATAGCTTAAGCGGTCTTGAAGCACAGGTCAAAGTACAGCAATGGAAACACAAGGATATGCTGAATCTGTAACGCTGCCCGATAACGTAAAGCGCTTACTTAGCTAAGCGCATTTTGTCATATTTTATCCCATCTAGGGCTTGTGAAACCCGCCTGTCTCTTAGTACACTGCTGTGTATCTGTACGCCTGACCCTATAACAACAATGACACCATTCACGCTGACCGCTTGCGCTGCGATGGCAGCATCAGTATCTTTTAAGGACCCGCTTTATGACGATTTCAGATACCGACTCTAACGCCGCCACTCCTGCCATCAATTTTTATGGCAAAATGCTGACCTTTTCGCGCTTGCAGCTGCATACCGATGATATGGCAGCGTTAGAGGCACAGTTCGCGCAAACGCTAAGTAATAAAGAAAGCAATATCCCTGTGATTATCGACAGTAGTGTTGAGCAGGATTTGAGCGCGCTGGTTGATTTACTCTGGTCATGGGGACTCCAGCCTATCGGTGTAGTGACAGGTATCTTAGAAGAGCAAGCACGTGCACTACGTCTTGCCATCTTTCCTGCCGATGGTAAGCGTATTGAACGCATCGTCCCCAAAAAAGCCCCTATCGTTGAGCCGCAGACACAAGAGGCCGCGAGCACAGCGGCAGACACTACCCCTGCCCCACAGTTTGATGACGCGCTGGCCTCTGAAGGGCAAAACACCACTCTGATTTATGACCAAATGCTGCGCTCAGGACAGAGCCTCAATCATGTGGGCGGCGATTTGATTTTGACCAACAGTGTCAACAGCGGCGCAGAAGCCATCACTGATAATAGTTTGCACGTCTACGGCCGCGCGCAAGGTCGTCTCGTCGCAGGCGCAACGGGTGATAAAGATGCGCGTATCTTTTGTCACGTGTTCAATCCAACCCTCGTGTCTGTCGCAGGCACGTACTGCCTACGCGACAACTTGCCTGATGAGGTGATTGACCGCGCAGTACAAGTCCGATTTGTTGAGGGTGAAGGCTTGGTTTTTAGTATTATTGATGACGATTAATCGTTATTTTAAGCAGTTTATCAGCGCTGATGACTGAGTATTACTATTCATTTGACGCTCAGCATCAGCATAGCGTTACCTTTTGATTATTTCGCCGTGACTTGCTATAAATTTTTGTTTATTTATGCTAGGCTTACGGTCGCAGGTTGCGCTTATCCCCAAAGCTTTGAGTCGATTCGGTCATCCATACCCAATCCTCAAACTGCCACTGCACGGTGTGTTCAACACGTCTTTTTTGGCAAGGATAAGCCACCTAGTATTATTTATTCAGACATCTCATACATTCATAGGAGTGCGCCATTGTGGCAAAGATTGTTGTGATCACTTCGGGTAAAGGCGGTGTGGGCAAAACCACGACCAGCGCTTCTTTTGCTGCCGGCTTGGCGTTACGCGGAAACAAAACCGTTGTTATCGATTTCGATGTGGGTTTACGTAACCTTGATTTAATCATGGGCTGTGAAAACCGTATTGTTTACGATTTTGTAGACGTTATCAGCGGTAATGCCCGTCTGTCTCAAGCGCTCGTTAAAGACAAGCAGCTGGAAAACCTCTACATCCTACCTGCCAGTCAGACGCGTGACAAAGACGCGCTTACCGACGAAGGCGTGGCTGAGGTAATGGCCGAGCTCTCTAAGCAGTTTGACTATATTATCTGTGACTCGCCTGCAGGTATCGAGCGCGGCGCGCAGCTGGCCATGTATCATGCTGACGAAGCGATTATCGTCACCAACCCTGAAATTTCTTCAGTACGTGACTCAGATCGTATTATCGGTATTTTGCAAAGTCGCACTAAAAAGGTTGAAGAAAACCAAGGCTCAGTCCGTGAACATTTGGTCATCACTCGCTACAACCCAGAGCGCGCAGCAGCCAATGAGATGATGGATATCGACACCATCTCAAATGACATTCTAAAAGTGCCACTGCTTGGGGTTATTCCTGAAAACCACGCTGTCCTTGAAGCATCGAACCATGGTGAGCCTGTCATTCATTATACCGACTCTGTTGCGGGTCAATGCTATGATGATATTGTCGCCCGATTCTTAGGCGAAGAGCGCCCATTGCGTCATCTTGAGGTGAAGAAAAAGAGCTTCTTACAGCGCTGGTTTGGGGGTTAATAATGAGTAAGAAAAAAGGATTTTGGAGCAGCTTGTTTGGTTCAGAGAATCAAACAAACGGCAGCGCAAACATGGCAACTGAGCGCTTAAAAGTCATCGTTGCCAGCGAAAACCGCTTAAACAGTCGCTTGACGGCTGAGCGCATCGAAAAGATGAAACGTGAAATCTTAGAAGTGGTTAATAAGTACGTGAATGGCGTGCAAATTAATGATGTCAATATCAACCACCGTCACGAAGACAGCCTCGATGTGCTTGAGATGAATATCAGCTTGCCTGAACATCAAAAAAAATAAGCACTATAAGCCTTATGGCACTTGCATGATAAATGACCGAACATAACGTACAAAAAGACCCTCAATAATGATTGAGGGTCTTTTTTATATCAAGGATGACTGCTAACGCTCGTCAAGACCATTTGCGCCCTTATTTCATACGTGCAATCAAATTGTCTTTTTTGATAAATTGATGATATAGCGCTGCGCCAATGTGCAACAGCGTAAAAATAATAATCATGGGCCAAATAATATCAGTGTGTAAATCGTTATAAAAACGTGCCATTCCTCTGTCTGGGGTGACAAATACAGGAATCTGAAACACACCAAAAATATCGACAGGACGCCCGCCATAGACGCTCATAAGTAAGCCTGCGATAGGCATTGCAATCAATATAGCATATAGCGCAAAATGTGTTAAATGTGCCATGCCTGTTTGCCATTTTGGTGCAGGCGCAGCTGGTGGTGCTTTGGTAAACAAACGATTAATTACCCGTGCAATCATCCAACACAACAAGCTGATACCAAATGCTTTATGAAGGCTCATGTAACTGCTGCCGCCTATGTTTTCATTGAGCAAAATCATGCCCCACGTAATCAATAATAATACAGCGCTTATCCAATGAAAAATACGGCTACTCACAGACCATTTTTGTACCGTACTATTAGAATGATTCATACATTTTCTTCTTATTGTTTTTATTTACATGGTTTAAATGAGATGGCTTTCGCTGTTAGCTGTCCAAATCTACTAAATGGTGCGCAATTTTTTCCAAGTCAGGAACAAGATAAACGGTATCTGCAACCATTACTGCTTGATACATGTACGATAACACGACATTTTCTCCCAAATGTTCACCAACTACATGGTTATTGTTATCAGTATCAGTAGATTTACGAAAAATATTTTGGCTGTATTTTTGTCGGTTTTTTTCAACATTAATGGCAGATGCCGTTTGATACTCTTCAGGCAAGTCAATGTCTTTTACTTCTGAGATACGCACCATAAAACTGTCCAGCTCGCCTTTGGTTTGTAGCGCGATGCGATGTACATCAGTATTACCCTCTAGCACAATCAATTTATCAGGATTCGTATCACGCGGGAGTAAATGAAACACGGACACTTCTTGCGCTTGCCATAAGTAATTCCAGATACGTTCATGATAGCTATCCACACTGAGAATCAAACTGCTGGGTATCAACCAGTCTGGCTGATTTTTTGCAGGTATAACCGTAACTTCGAACAAGCCGTTATCGGTCGTTAATAAGCTGACTGCTTCAAAAGTGTGTCTTCGAACTTGGCTCATAGGTTATCCACCGTGGGTTTCATCATCTGTATGTTTTATCCGTAGTCATCATGACAATGAATATGAAATTTGTGTCATTTCGGCAATATAATCGGTCAACTTTTGCGCCAGCGCTTCAGGACTGCCTACAAACTGGCAGTATCCTGAATCAATAATGCTTTGAGGCTGACTGGGACAGGTGCTGAGACTGGGCTCCTGTGCCCACAGCTGGCTGTGATTGTCTTGAATCCCTGCCAAGTGCTGTGAGCCATCTTTTCCCATACCTGAGAAAATAATACTAATCAGACGGTTGCCATAAACATCACTGGCATTTTTAAGAATTTCACCGATTGCAGGCTTATAACCACCCTGCCATTCTTGATCCTTAACAATCACGCGCCCCTCAGAGTCGCAGACAATTTGCTGATTGATCGGAACGATTAAGCAGTGACCTGATTGCAATCGTCGCGTACTGGTAATCAGTTGACAGCGCCAGTTATTATGCCGATTAATAACACGTGGCAAAGTCTCAACCATACTTGGGTTAAAATGATGCGCCAGCAAAATACAAATGGGTAAGTTTGGCGATAAATTGTCTAAAAATGTTTTGATTGCACTCGGACCACCCATTGAAGCACCAAGTAGCACTACATATTGCCAATGGGGCTGCGTATGCGCATATATCGAAGATGTGACCAGTGTCGGTATCTCCAGTATCTGTGCCAGTTTTCGCTTAAGCTTACGCTGCCACTTGCTGTAACATTGAACGGCATTAAAGTAAGGGGCTTGAGAGAAGCCAACCAACACTGCTTTTGATTGCGTATTGGCAATTAAAGTCGCTGTTTCATCGTCATAATCCCCATCAATGAGCCATACATCAATCTTATTCTTAATGGGTTTTCGTTTTAGCTGTGCACGGTTGACACTATCAATTACTGTAAAACCACAATCACGAACGGTCTCGCTCAGCGCCAGCCTTTGATGCTGATTTTCAGCGACAATCAGCATACTAATATCGCCTGTCCTACACTTGGCCAATAGCGTGTGCTCCCTTTCATCAGTCACTGCTAACACTTAACTCTATACCCAATAAAGTTTGGATTTTATTGAGCAGCTCATTTTCTTGGAAAGGTTTGCCCATATAGTCGCTCACCCCTGCCTCAAAAGCACGCTCGCGATGCTTTTCACCCGTTCTTGAGGTAATCATGATGATCGGAATATCGCGTAAGCGCTCATTGTGGCGTACTTGATTGGCCACTTCAAAACCATCCATACGCGGCATTTCAATATCAAGTAAAATCAAATCAGGCTTCGCTTCTTGGAGTATCTCTAGTGCATCAATACCGTCTTTAGCGACCATGGTACTGATACCTTGGCGCTCTAAGAAACGTGACGTTACTTTTCTTACGGTTACGGAGTCATCGACCACCAAGACACTAATAGTCTTGTCTTCTTGCGTTTGCTTTTTCGCCTGTCCTACTTGCTTCATTTCTTTGATGATGGTGGTATTTCGCATCAGAGCAATCGGATCTAAAATCAGCATAACCGAGCCATCACCCATGATGGTCGCCGCTGAGATGCCCGATAGATGTGACAGCTGGCGGCCAAGTGGCTTCACGACCACCTCAATGCGCGAGCCTGCGATTTGGTCAACCTGTAACGCAAGATTTTGGCCTGCTCGGTTTTTGATAATAATAACAGGTAGGCTACTGCTGGTATTGACGGACAACTCGTTTAGCTCTGCGCCTGTTAAAATCTCATTGAGATAACGCACACGGTAATCGTTGTCTTCAATGCGCATGGTGGACTTGCCTGAGCGGTAGTGGCTGTATAGCAGCTCAGGCTCAAGACGTATCACACGCTCGATATGCACCAGCGGAATAGCATAGTAGCGATCCGCGGCGCGTACCACCAGCGCATCAGATACAGCAACGGTCAATGGCACACGAATGGTAAATCGAGAGCCGAGACCACGTTGTGAGTTGACGGATACCACGCCCCCAAGTTGGCGAATCTCGCTAATCACGACGTCCATACCGACACCGCGCCCTGAGATTTGGGTTACTGTTTTGGTCGTGGTCAGGCCTGCGTTAAAGATATACTGCATGACTTCAAGGTCAGACAGTTGGTCATTGCTATCAATCAAGCCTTGAGCAATGGCTTTTTGGCGAACGGCCTCAACATTAATACCACGGCCATCATCAGTAAGATGAATGACCATCTCGCTACCTTCACGCGCCAGTTCCAAGCGAATCTGACCCCCGCGCTCTTTACCTGCCTCCAAGCGCTCTTGCGGACTTTCAATACCATGGTCCACAGCATTACGTAGCATGTGTTCAAGGGGTGAGGTAATACGCTCCAGGATGGTTCTGTCCATTTCATCGTCAGCAGTATCAACAATCAACTCAACCGATTTGTTCAGCTCATTGGCTGTCTGTCGTACAATACGCTCAAGACGTGGTACCAGACGCGAGAAAGGTACGATTCGGGAGTTCATCAAGCCGTCTTGCAATTCCGCTTGCGTCCGTGATAACTGAAGCAATAGGTTTTCGTTATCGCGGGTTTTTTCTAACAGCGTTGTGTTGATGTCTAGCAAATCCGACGCCGACTCAGAAAGCGACTTGGACAACTGATTTAGCGCCGAGTATTGATCCATCTCGAGTGGGTCAAAACCTTCGTTTTCAATCAGTTCGACATCATCGATCTGTGACAGAATTTGTGCTTCAAGCTCAATCTCCATACGGCGCAGCTGATCGGCCAAGCGCTGTACAGTCGTACCCATTTCTTCAATACTGTTGGTTAAGCTGCTCATACCCATATCAATGCGCGCACGGTTGATAGCAGACTCACCTGAGAGGTTAATCATGTGCTCAACCAAATTGCTTGAGATACGGATCATCTCGTTATTGCTGCTTTGCTGTTCTTTATCAAACGCTCCTGTCATTGAAGGCATACGACTGATGTCTTCAACGCGGCGTATGGCAGCTTGCTTGTTTTGGTTGGCAAGGACAACTGCCAACTGCGTTTGTAATGACTGAGTTGGTATTGCTTTTAAGCTGTCTGGATTTTTGATAAATTTTTGTAGGGCACCAATCAAAGCACTGGGAATGGGTGCATTGATTTTATGCTTTAAAATAAATATGGCATCGGATAACCAATCATGACACGCCACTAAAAGTTGAGCGACTTTTTTGGTTGCTGGACGACGGCGAATGGCCAACTCTTCGTATACCGACTCCATTTGGTGGGCCAAGTCTGCCACCCCATTGGCGTCTACCATACGAGCGCCACCTTTGATAGTATGCAAGTTACGCTGCAGTGTCTGTAAAGCGACCAAGTCACTGATGTTGTTTAAAAACAGTTGCAAGTATTTATTGCTACTTAAAATCAGTTCATCCGCTTCTTCTAAGAACACGTCTAAAATATCAGGATCAGGCAAGCCATTAGGCCATGACGCGTCAATCATCACATCCAAGCTGACCAAGTCATTATCGTCACTATCAGCAGTCACTTCTTCTGCGTCAATCTCTGGCTCAGCGTCGATGTAGTTTTGAGTTTGTAGCGCAGGCAAGACAAGCGTGACCGTCTCAGGCAACTCTTTTGCCTGTAAAAACTCTTGCAGTTGGGCAATCAGTTCTTTGGCAAAGAAAGACTCTTGATAACGCACCATATGGTCAATTTGCAATGATAGCGTGTCTTGTACCATCTGCATGATAGTCAACCATTGATCGGTAGGCTCAATGGTTTGCTCAACGAACGCTTCATAAATACTTTCTGCTTCGTGCGTAAGGTTACCAATACTTTGAATACCCGCCATACGCGCACCACCTTTAATGGTGTGTAAATGACGCTGTAGTACCTTTAAGGTATTGGTGTTATAGATATCATCACGCCACGCTGTAAACGTTTGAGATACCGCTGTGTCTAACTCCTGCGCTTCTTCTAAGAAAATCTCAAGCAGCTCAATATCAGTATCAATCGTTTCAGGTAGCGACTGCTCTGCAGGCATCGTTTGCACAGGCTTTTGTGGTAATGGTTCAGTACTTTCTACTGGGGCTGTTGGCGCTGCAAAGATAGGCGCATAATCTGGCGCAGGTACTTCCTCTACCGATTCAGTGCTTGGCGCAGTAACTGCCTCTACTTCTTGCTCAGATGTACTGTCCTCATAGCTGTTTAACCATGCTTCTAATGCACTAACAATCTCTTTATCTATCTTAAGCGACATACTGCCTGCTAAAGCATCAAACAACTCTACAAGTTGCTTATGCGCACTGCTCATCAGACGAATAAAATCTGCCTCAAAACGAATCGCTGGCTGCTGTTCAAGCAGCGCGTACGCTTGATTCAGCGCTGTGAGAATACGTGTAAATTTGACCGATTTTGTCGTTTTCGCCATCAGTGCAGTCGCCTGATGCTGCTGGGCTTGGGCATACTCTTGAATCTGATTGTCATCATAGGTGGTGCAGATAGATTCTAGATTCATTTCGGCGTCAAGCAGACCATCAACACCGATATCTAGCAGCTCAGCAACATTTAAATCAATAGGCATTACAGATTGTGGTTCTGATTTCTCTAACAGTCCTTGTAAATAGGATATGTCGTTCTGCTGATCTGACGATACTGGCTCTGGCAGACTCTGCATTCGCATACTGTCTTCATAAGCATTTAGGTAGTTATTAATCAGCACACTTGCCTGCTGCAGGGCTTGTAAATGCTGCACTCTAATAGGTGTATCGTGCTGCTGTAGTTGCTCTAAACTCTTTTCAATCATGGCACTAACATCACTGATAGCGCTTAATGTGTTTGATCCTGATGCACCGCGTAGGGTATGAAAAGCACGCACCAACTCATCACTGACTTCAGCTTCTGCGTCTTGCTGATGGGTATCAATAAATTCATCAATAATGTGTAACAATGATTTTGCTTCATCAATAAATATCTGACAAAACTCAAGCTCGTCCTCATCGGCAATCGGCTCAACGGCCGAGGTATCGACGATAAGCTCATTGGCGGAATAAATACTTTGTAAGGCTTTATCGAGTAGCGGTGCTTCTGTGGATGTGGTCTCATTATTTGCATCATCAGATACTTGATCTGATTGTAGCTCACGATAGCTAAAGGCATCGCCAAGCTGTTTGCTATAAGCCTGCGCACATGCAACCCAAAGCGTCATCATTTCAGGGTAATCTTGATGCTGCTCGGCAAAAATAGTAATCAATTCAGGATAGGCATCTAGCACATCACCAACCAGCGCTACGGTATCGGCTGAAGCAGCGATGGTACGATCCAGTATGCGATTTAGCATATTCTCAATCGCCCATGCAAGCTCGGCTGTATGGTGAGCGCCTACCATTCTTCCTGAGCCTTTGAGCGTATGAAAACCTCGGCGAATGTCTTTTAGCGTATCTAAAGCTTCAGGATTTTGTTGCCACTGCTGATATAATGGTACGATTTCTTCTAAGACTTCTTCAGCCTCTTCAATAAAAATCTCTTTAATATCAGGGTCAGCATCGTCACTGTCTTTGGGTAAATCTACTTCAGCAATAAAAGGCAATAGTGCTACTGGTATGTCAGGGACTGACTGCATCACTGATTCTGACTCATGAACACTGGCTACAGGTGCAACCGCAGTCTGGGTATCGTATTCGTCCTGCTCTGCAACACCTGTAATCTCAATGGGTTCCACCACAGGCGCGCTAACGGCAGCATTTGTATTTGCATCAGCATCGACTACTGTATCAGTAGACGCTACCTCAGAGGACAAGCCATCATGATATGCACGATGGGCTAATATGTTGTCACAATGCAATATAAGCACCGCAGTATCTATACTCGGTGTTTCCTCTGCTGCAAAATCAGCAACCAGCACCTTGGTGGCTTGCGCAGCGTCACCAACCACAGTGGCGACCTCTGTAGTCACGTCAATGGTTTTATCCAAAACACGATTTAATAGGTTTTCGACCGCCCACGCCATTTCACTAATACCAAACGCACCGACCATACGCCCTGAGCCTTTAAGGGTATGAAAGCTACGGCGTATTTCTGTCAATGGGCTGAAATCTTGAGGATCGTGTTGCCAGCTTGGCAAAGTTGCTTCGAGTGTCTCAAGCACCTCTTCAACCTCTTCGATAAAGATTTCGCGTATCTCTTCGTCGATATCAAAGTCATCATGCTTGGTTTTGGTACGGGCGGCTTGTAGTAGCTCACTCTCTGCTGACTCAGATGTCTCATTGCGGGCAGCACCTACCACGTTAGCGCTATCAGCTGCTTCTGTCTCATCATGAGTACTTGCTTCTTTTGACTCTATGTCTGCTGGCTCCACCTTGTCTGATTGGACAGCGTCTGTATCAGGTGCAATCTCACCACTGTCATCGTAACGCACCACATCGCTACTTGCCTCTTGCGGCTTACCATAGGCGCCTTGGTTATAACGCGCAGTATCATTGGCATCAATCGGGCGTGTGATCAACTCATCAAGCTGGCGATGAGCCTCATCAATATAGCTGGCCGCCTGCAACAATAGCGGTTCATCAAAAACTTGTTGCGCCAAATAGTCCAAAAGCAGCTCAATAGCAGACAAGCCTTCAGCGAGCGACTGGTTCAGCTTCCAGCTTAAGGTATGTAAGTCATTGGCTATAATTTGTGCAAACAATGTGGCCATGTTGTCCATGACAGTGCGCACATCAGACAATCCCATATCATCAAACGCATGTGAGATTTGGGTAAACGTCTCCATTGGTGGCAGTAGCTGTGTGCGATGACGTTGCACATAGTCATTAAAATGATGCTTGACACTCTCAACCAAAATACGCAGCTCACGTAAAGCATCTTCATCAATCGCCGTCACTTCGGACATATCTTCTGCGGCCACGGACTCTTGAGCTGTCAATGACGGCGCTTGACCTATCTTGGTGCGAATGGTTTGGTCGGTGTGATACACTGCACTATATAGCTCTTGTAATTGACGCTCAATCTGCCATTGTACTTGCGCAAAGTCTCTTTCTGAGTGAGCGTTTTCTTCAACCTCGGTTAAGACCTGCGCCATCTGTGCTTCATAGAGTTTCCAGCCGCGGGCGCGGAATCTCTCCTTAACACGGCGCAGCGGCTCAATTAAGGTCAGTGGCTTATCTAACGTGAAAATAATCGCTTCAATATCACTCAAAGTACGGGTTAAAAAATCACCAGATATGGTTTTTGCATCAAGAGACTGATCAATTAAGCGGTGGGCATCATCATCCAATACGCTCATACGATTGAGCATGAGGTACATATCAGCGATAACACCCTCAATGCGCTCCTCGCTCACAGCGCATAAGCGGCTACCGTTTTGGTGCTTGGTATAAGCGGCAAGAATATGCTCAAGTTCTGCCAAAATCTCTGTGTAGCGCTCAGGCGTTGGTATCTCATTTTGCGCCACGTTACTCAACCAAATATTTGCCACATACCAAAGTCGTTGATGTGCTGCTACCAAAACCTCTTGAGATAGATGATGACTGACATCTTGCAGCTTAGGTAAAGCGTCACTGTGATTGACATTCTGCGTGCGCAACTCTTGAGTTTGCTGCTCCCAAGTACTAAGTAGGGTCTGATACGGTAATTCAGGCAGCACCACAGGCAAAGCACTAGACGAATTTTTAGAGCTATCTGGCGGACTCATACGAGCGCTCAGTTGCTGCACCCGTGAATCAACGACTGCGGCCGTATTGGCATCTTGGGCAGAAACGCCTTGTACCAATGTGAGTAATTCATGAATTGTTTTATAGATTAAAGAGGCACGGTAGCTGCCTTTTTGTATATAAGCGAGCAGTTCACTTTGTAATAATTGATGAGCGAAAATGGCTTGTCTTAACACCAAATCATTCATTGGTTGATGCGCATAAGCTGCAACCAATACGCTAAGTGCGGCCGCTAAGCTGGCCAAATCTGGCAGACGCGCCATAACCAGCGTACCATCAATATCATGATAGCATTGAGCCCATGGCTCAATATCAACGCCATGTGTATCTTTGAGCCAGCCTTCAGACAGTTCATTCAACTGCTGATTTAGGAGTGGCCATAGCCATTCTAGCGTCACCATTTCATTGGGCTGGTTCATCATAGGATTGTCCTAACTCGTTTATCATCTGTCCAAACATCACTAAAAGACAGAACCTGTTTTTTAAATAATGCTAGCCACATTGTCTAGTAGCCCAATCATGGGCGGATGTTATCAGTTATCTATTGCCGTGGTCATGCGCGTATTTTCTGCCAGCCGTTGATCTGTACATGTTTCACGCGGCTCATATTCTTTGGGCGCCAACTAAGGCCTTCGCCTGGTGCTAGAATCAAGTAGCCGCCAACTGCGCATTGTGCTGCCAAACGATTTAAAATATCGCGTTGATCAAACTGGCGAAAATAAATCAGCATATTTTGGCAAGTAATCACTTGCTGTAAATGCGTTGTGGGCATTTCTTTGGTAAAAATATTGTGCCAAACAAAATCCACCTTATCCCTTAAAACACGATTGACATACCAGCGTGATGGTTCTGTTGACAATGGCGTACCTGTGGTCACATGATTGTCGGTCGAAAAAGAGGGCATAGGGTGGATAAACTGCTGACACTCATGTGGGATAAGGTGTTGCTGACGTCCTTCATACTCCGCTTTTCGTGCTTGAGCCAAGGCAGTTTGACTGACATCTGTACCCAATATGTGATAATTGTATAGATTTTTAGCAGCCAAATTCATGGCTAGGGACCAAACCTCCTGTCCTGCTGCACAACCCACACTCCAAATTCTAAAAGGCGGTTTTTTTCCTGACTTCGTAGACTGTTTTTCTGCAGAAATGGCTGCTTTTGTAATAAACTGAATAGAAGGCAAGTGACGAAAGAAACGGCTTTCGGGTATCAGTACACTGTCAATCAGTTGTTGACGCAGCTCGGGATGTGTGGGCAACTTTTGCCATAAATCGTTCAAAGACAATGTATAGCTACTGGCGGTCTGACTCACAGCATTTATCAACCATTGCTGCTGCTCATTTGGCAGCACAAATCCAATTTCTTTTTCTATATATTGTTGCCACTGCTGAACTGGGAATGAACCATTGCGTTCCATGCTAGGCACCTTTAATCGCCGCTTTCCTAAAATCTCGTTATCATCAATACTGTTTGATAATTGTTTGACAATCACGTTTACAGTACCAGACACTGCCTATAACAGTTCGCATTACATATTACGATAATGATCGTCATCACTTGAGAGCTTAAAGCCTGCAACCGATTCCTGTAGTGCTGCAGCCATCTCATTTAGCTCACCAACCGAACGCGCTGTTGCCATCGTACCTGATGAGGTTTGCGAAGTAATGTCTTGAATGATGTTCATGGTATTTGAGATATGACCAGCTGAATCAGCTTGTTGCTGTGCAGCATTTGAGATGTTTTGAATCAGCTCAGCCAAAGTGTTTGAGACACTTTGTACCTCGTCAAGGGCCTCACCTGCATCTTTTGCTAAGCGTGCACCACGCACCACTTCTGCTGTGGTTGACTCCATCGACATAACGGCTTCGTTGGTATCCGCTTGAATGGTTTTTACCAAAGTTTCGATCTGCTTGGTTGCATTGGCTGAACGCTCTGCCAGACGCTGAACCTCATCAGCAACAACCGCAAAGCCGCGCCCCGCTTCACCCGCCATCGATGCCTGAATGGCTGCGTTTAGTGCCAAAACGTTGGTCTGGTCAGCAATGTCGTTAATCAAGTTAACGATATCGCCAATTTCCTGTGATGACTCACCCAAGCGCTTGATACGCTTTGAGGTTTCCTGAATCTGATCGCGGATAACGTTCATACCTTCAATCGAGCGCTGTACAACTTCTGCGCCATTATAAGCAATCGCTACCGAGCGCTGAGCAACGGCTGCTGACTCTGTCGCATTGGTTGATACTTGGTCAATAGAAACTGCCATCTCGTTAATGGCGGCTGAGGCACCTGCAATCTCTTGTGCTTGGTGTTCAGAAGCTTCTGCCAACTCAACTGCCGTTAACTGCGTTTGCTCTGAAGATTGAGAGACACGATCAGCCGTGCTGTTGATGACCAGTACCAGCTGACGCAACTGGTCAATTGCAAAGTTTACTGAGTCGGCGATAGCCCCTGTAAAGTCCTCTGAGACCGTCGCATTGACTGTCAGATCCCCTTCTGCCAAATCCCCCAATTCATCCAATAGGCGCAAAATCGCCATTTGGTTACGTTCGTTTTCTTCTTGGATTTGGCGCGCGCGTTCAGACTCTGTTTCGGCTTCTTGACGACGACGCAAGGTTTCTTTTTCGACGAGCACACGCTCAGAAGCACCGCGCTGCTTAAACAGCTGGTAAAAGGCATATAGTACGCCTGCCATACCAACCAAAAATAAAAGACCTGGAATGATAATGTTGCTAACAGCCAAAACTTCATGATCAATACTAAAAAACAGCCACAGCAGACAGGCCACACTGACAAAGGCAAAGACGCCCAGTATCTTGCCCCATAAGCTCTCTGATTCTGTAACGGCTGGTGTTGTGGTATTACCACCATTGGCAAAGCTTTTGGTATCGCTCATTGTGTTTATTCCTTCCAAACGGTCGTCGGAGTCATGTCGTGACTGACTTTATTCATAGTGAGTCCATTCCTATTGTATGCGCTTATCCAAAAAAAGCTCACTAGGATTAAAGCCGGTATGATTACAGGTATCTTTTTAAAACAATCCTATCAAAACCATCAAACAGACACTTCATATAAAATAAGGTATCTGCGCTGTCGTATGCTGATTGTGTTACTTATATCGCCGCTTCAATATAGCGTGGATCTTGCATGAGCAGGCTGGGCATGAAGATAAACCAGTCTTCTTGATTTTTGACAAACTTGCCATGATTATAAGGTGCAAAAGGAGACTCAACATCAATGGCTGAAGGGCGATATTGGCTACGTGTAAACTGTTCAATCCCAATAACACGGTCGACCAACAGCCCTGAAAATATAGAAGGCTGGTCAATCACAATGACTTTTCGCTGATTGAGCTGACGGGCACGGCTAGATATGTGCAAAAATTTACACATATCGGTTAGCGGTAGCAAGCGTCCACGAACATTAGCAATACCAAGTAGCCAAGGCTGTACCAAAGGCACGCCTGTATAATCAGGCACTACCAGCACCTCGGCCACCTCGCCTAAAGGGGCCACCAAACGCTGACCGCCCACTTCAAAGACCACACCTTGCCAGTCGGTTTCTAGCATTCCCAAGCGACCACTTTTACGTGTCTTGGCCAAATCTGCGAGCCGCAGTAGTTCAATGAACCCTCTAGAAGCCATGAGTTACCCCACTACATTACGAATAGTATTGACTAAATGCACCTCATCAACAGGCTTCGTAAGATACTCTTTGGCCCCTTGACGTTTGCCCCATACTCTATCGGTTTCTTGATTTTTGGTACTGATGATAACCACAGGAATGTGTGCAGTGGATTTATTGCGCGTAATTTTACGGGTGGCCTGAAAACCATTCATCTCTGGCATCACCACATCCATTAAAATCACATCAGGCAGATGCGTCTCTGCCATTGCACATCCTTGTTCACCATTTGATGCCTCTAAGACTTTAAAGTCATTTTTGGCAAGCATATCGCGAAATTTTGCCATTTCAGATGGCGAATCATCAATGACTAACACAGTTGTCATGAATATTCCCTCAGTCTTTGGTCATGCTACTGACATGGTGACGGATACCTAACAAAACCATACTTTTCTTATAATCGCAGACGTCAAACGTCCTTGTCTGCTCGTCCGATGTCAGCAGATATCCGATGATAAATCTATGCTTGAGCGCGATATTGGTTAATCGCGTCAAACAGCTCATCTTTACTAAATGGCTTGGTGAGATATTCATCAGAGCCAACAATACGCCCACGAGCTTTATCAAACAGGCCGTCTTTTGATGACAGCATGATGACTGGCTTATTGGCATAATCAGGATTGTTTTTAATTAAAGCGCACGTTTGATAACCGTCAAGGCGTGGCATCATGATATCAACGAAGATGATGTCTGGATTGTTATCAACAATTTTAGCAAGTGCGTCGAAACCGTCAATGGCGGTCACAACTTCACATCCTGCTTTTTGCAGTAATGTCTCAGCAGTGCGTCGAATGGTTTTTGAATCATCAATTACCATGACCTTTAACCCTTCAAAATTATTTTCCATTATTCATGTCCTATGAATGACTGTTTACTCTAAATACCAATAGTAAGGCTTAAATACAGCATAATATTAGTGATGTCTACAAAGCGAAATCATAGCGTAGATACACATTTGCCTACTCTATTTATATACTGCGCCTCTCAGCATAGCAAAAAACAAGCACCACTTAATAATAAAATGAGCCACAATACAACAATATATGTTTTATGAACTTTATATGGTCTCTTGCAAAGCACAGATTTCTTTTTTGCTATCACGTAAACACATGATACTAAGACATTTGACGACAATACCGGTAACCTAAAGAATATGGCGTATGGCATTATCTTTCTGTCTTTGTAACGCACTTGTATCTTTATCGTATTCTATGTGCGTTTCGGCATACTCTGCAAGGTTTTTCTAAAGATTTTATTTTTGTTTAATAAATAGCGCTATGCCGCTTTAATTTAGCATTCTTATATGATAGATAGATGACTGTCGCTACAGTTTTCGTTTCAGGATATACTTATAATAGGTATATAGCCAATGCTATAGACATACTTGAGGAGAAATGGTCTTGGTCTTGCAAAAAAAATACCGTGGGTGGCTGCTGGTACTGCCTGTCGTTTTAAGTGCATGCCAGCCTCAAAGCCCAACAGATGCACGTGATATTGACGATGGTGCGCCCAAACAAGCGCACATCGTCGTGAATAAAGACAGTGTGTCCATGGCACAAGAAGATATTTTGAGCATTAAATCTTCGCGCTATCAACCAAGCTTGGGTTTACAAGGGACACTGGCGCCTATCCAAGAAACCACATATCGGGCACTTAAAGATGCAACCGTTACCGAGATCTTTGTTGAGCCAGACCAGTGGGTGGATAAAAATACACCGCTATTGATGCTTAGCAGTATCAGTACACAAGACACGAGTGAGACAGCACAAGATGCAAGTACCGAAAACTTAAACGCGCATAAAATTCCACGCTCTAATGCGCAGCAAACCTCACCTACACAAGAAGAGGCAGCAGAGAATCACTCAGTGCTGGCAGAAAACATGACAACAGCGAAGGATACAGAAGAAGTAGACACACTACTCATGCGCGCGCGCTTCGCTGGACGTGTCGATGCCCTCTATGTACAAGAAGGCGCCCACGTCCAAATCAAAGACAACTTACTGCATTTAGCAGATGACCGTAACTTACAATTTACCGCCGCGGTCCCCCTGCAAGCCAAGTCGCAGCTGTCAGTAGGACAAACCGTCAACTTTACGACTGACAATTTAAGCGAGCGCTTTACTGGTCAAGTCAGTGCGTTACTTGCCAGCAATACCCCAAACCAACTGCGCGTTGAAGTGCACGTGCTTGAACAAGTGAGCGAAACCTCGCCACTGCGCCCTGATATGACGGTGACAGGACGGGTAAATTATGGACAAATTGAAGTAGGTACTATCGTACCTGAGCGCGGTATTCACGATGCTGACTTGTCTGCGCTTAAGTCGCCACCTTATCAGCCACTATCTCCTCTAACCGCAAATGTTTGGGTTATTAAACAAGACCAGCGCCTTACGCGTCAGCCTGTTGAGGTGATTGAATACGACCCCAATACCAAGCAGTATTTGGTCGCTGGCATCAGTAACGACAGTTTGATCTGTTTGGCAAACTTGCCTATTGAGTCGGCAGGTAAAAAAGTCGTCATTTCTTAATAGGCAACCGCGTATTGGTTTGTAAGGTGTAGATATGCGCCATATATCCGTTACACTATACAGAAATCGTAACAAAGCGAGCCTTGTATAGTAAGTAGGCCATTAGGCATTATAGGCTATGATTGGTAACGTACCGCTGTTTGCTAATAATATTTGACAACGCAAAATTTGTACTTTACGCGCCTAAACAGACGTTACCCCTACTTTGTTAAACTTTAGATATGAAATAACAACAACGAGCATTTTATTGAGGATATTTTATGAGTAAGCAGATTTTATTGATTGAAGATGACCCAGATTTGGCTGAGCTAATCAGTGATTATCTGACTATGAACTACTATGATGTTCATCATGCTGGTCTTGGTCAAGAAGGTCTGGACATTTTAGATGCCAAAGAGCGCGATATTGATTTGGTAGTGCTTGATTTGATGTTGCCAGATATGGATGGCATGCAGGTGTGTCAAAAAATCCGTAGCAATAAAAACAACATTACCAGCAAAGTGCCCATCATCATGTTAACGGCGAAAGGCGACACGACCGATCGCGTCCTTGGTCTTGAGATGGGTGCAGACGATTATATCTCTAAACCTTTTGAGCCTCGTGAGTTGCTTGCGCGTATCCGTGCGGTCATCCGTCGCCACGAGCAGCCAAACCAAGCGGACAGTCAATCAGACAGCTTGACCTTTGGTCGTTTGAGTGTGTTCCCTGACAGTCACGAAGTCACTATTGATGATAAGCCTGTACGTCTGACCACGCATCAGTTTCAATTGCTCCATTACTTTGCCACCCATTCAGGCAAAGTATTGAACCGTGAGCAGCTGTGGCAAGCGATGCCCAATGATGACAGCTCGGACAATATTGATCGCGCCATTGACGTACACATCTCCCGTTTGCGCGCTTTGATTGAAGACAACCCACGTCAACCAAAACGTATTATTACCGTACGCGGCGTAGGCTATCAATTCGCTACTGACCAAGTATAATTATTAACCATACAAGGCGCTATTTTGGCCTTGTGTGGTTTTCTGTGTCGTAAAATCGTGCTTTATTTTATGCCTGTTATGATAGAGACTGCTTAATGCAACAGCTGGGTTTTCGTTCTGTATTTGCCAAGCTTTTTGCCAGTGTGATGCTGGCATTAATTTTATTTGCAGTCGCCATGGTGCTGTTGACGCAGCTGGTGCACGATAAGGATGCCACTATTCGCTCTGAGGTGGTTGCCACTCAAGTCTTAGGACAAGTTGACCCGTTTTTAGGAGAGTTAAACACGGCGATTGAAAACGACAACCGCTTACAAGCGCGCTTTATGTTGGCAGTGGTCAAAAAAAGCTTTGATATTTTTGATGAATCACTGCAAGCTAAGATGGGATTGTACGATCAGCAAGGCATGCTGCTGATGCAAACAGACAACAGTGATTTGCCGCGCGAACTGCCTGATGCACCTTCTTTTTTGGCGCGTATCTTTCCTTCGTTTGCAGACATGCCGCCCATTCCACAGCGTGCGCAAGTAT
This sequence comes from Psychrobacter sp. bablab_jr014, assembly GCF_016464015.1. Classification (GTDB taxonomy): domain Bacteria; phylum Pseudomonadota; class Gammaproteobacteria; order Pseudomonadales; family Moraxellaceae; genus Psychrobacter. Next base: position 50,385 of record NZ_JACDXT010000019.1, on the reverse strand, counting down.
ATAGCAGTACTGGTTATACGTTACTTTATGAGTCACGCCTGCCCCCCAAAAAACCCGTACTGTCTGCCGCTCTAAATCTATTTACAGGAACCTTGCTACTGCTCATTATTATGGCAGGGGTATTATGGTGGATTGCGCGCTCCATGACATGGCGTATCAACCAAATGAGCCAGCAGATGAGCGAGCTGGGGGACGGCGACTTTACGGTACGCGTGAACAGTCGTGGTAACGATGAGATTGCCTCACTCGCACGTGGCTTTAACCAAGCGGCACAAAAGATTGAGCACTTGGTTAACGCCAATAATCTGCTACTCGCCCACGCATCGCATGAGCTGCGTACGCCCATTACTCGTATCCGTTTACAGATAGAGATGATGGATATGTTGGCAAGCAATCTGCCTACTGACGTTAAGGCAAAATTTGATAAGCGCGCTCAAGCGATTAATCGTGACTTATCAGGGCTGAATGATTTGGTAGAAAGCATCTTGCTGGTCAGTCGTCTAGACGCAGGACATGCCATGCAGCAGATTGAATCTATTGACGTGTACGATCTTATTAACCAAGAGCGTCAGCACTATCCACAAGCGACTTTTATTGGTGAGCACTTAACTATCGAAGGCCAGCCGCCGCTATTAACACATTTGATTCGTAATCTATTAAACAATGCCATGTTGCATGGGATACCCCCTGTCACCATACTACTTTATGGTGTTGATGAGATGAGTGATGCAAAAGACATCCCTCATTATCTACAGTCTGCGTTATATACCGCCCTTAACAATGCAGCTAAAGACAGTACTGGCGACTCGCTCATACCGCTGCCTAAACCAGAGGCAATGTCTACGTTCTCTAGCGACGTGGTACCTGATTTATATCAAAATGGGGAGCGTTTAGACGTTAGTCATGATGCCTCTTTTGTACCGAGCACAGCATATACCTCTACTTTATTATCCCCGACTTATGATGACGTCTCTAGACATCATGACAGTCACTGGGCAACAGAGTGGTCAGGAAAACTCAAAAAACTGATGTGGGATGTTGTCCCGAACGAGGCATTGGCACCCATACAACCTACGCATCATCAAAAAGCAGACGCTAAAAAAGAAAGCTTGTTTACCAAGCACCTAAAAAAAGCAAAAGCTGCCAGCGCGCCCAAATATATGGTCTTAGCTGTTATCGACCAAGGTACAGGTATCCCTGAAGACAAACGTGAGGAGATATTTAGCCCCTTTGTACGTTTGCAACAAAAAAATAAAGGCTCAGGTTTAGGACTGTCCTTAGTGTCGCAAATCGTTACTGCCCATCAAGGGCGTATCATGACCGATACCCTCTATGGGCGCACACGCTTTTTGGTCGTGCTGCCTGTTGCGCACGATCCTAATTATCATGACAACATGGCGCAAAACCTAACCGAAAAACACCGCTTACCCATTCCTGATTAAACGGTGTTTAACTCGTCTTTTTTTTATCCTTATTTTATAGCGTATGTTTCATATTCCTTGACATATTATCCATTTGCGCGTATGGATATTCAAACTTACGCAGATATGCTATATTATCGCCCCTTATTCTTCATCATTACGCGACCTAACGCGGAAAAGACATGACGCGCGGCAGTGGCACATTGACCATCGCCGCCATGATGACCTTTTTTTATTGTATTTTGAGCACTCTATGAATGACATGATTGTCTTAAATGAGGTGACCAAGCGCTTTGCCAGTACGCCCACTGCGGACAGCCCAGCCAATGCGCCCCGCTACTTTACTGCGGTTGAGCCGACATCCCTTGCCATCAAGCAAGGCGAAATCTTTGGTTTGATGGGCTATTCAGGAGCAGGAAAATCAACCCTGTTACGATTAATCAATTTGCTCGAGCGTCCCAATAGCGGTCAAGTCGTGATAGACGGCGTTGACTTGATGGGTTTGTCTGCCAAAGATTTGCGCGTGGCACGGCACAATATCGGTATGATTTTTCAGCAGTTTAACCTGATGAGTAACCGCACGGTGTTTGAAAACGTGGCCTTTAACCTTCAAGTGTCAGGCTACCCAAGCGCGCAAATACATAAGCGCGTTATGGAGTGCTTGGAGATTGTGGACTTAAGCGACCGCGCTTCGCACTACCCTGCTCAGCTCTCAGGCGGACAAAAGCAGCGTGTGGGTATTGCCCGCGCCATCGCACCTAGCCCGAAAGTACTGCTTGCGGACGAGCCTACCAGTGCCCTTGACCCTGCGACGACGCGCAGTCTGTTAACGTGTCTGCACGACATTAACGAAAAGCTTGGCGTCACCATTGTGATTGTGACGCATGAGATGAGCGTGATTCGCCGCTTGTGTGACCGTGTGGCACTTTTACATAAAGGCTCACTGCTCGAAGTGGCCGACATCGCTGATGGTCAGATTCATGCCAACACTGAGATTGGTCAACGCTTAATCATCGAAGACTGATGCGCCAGGAGAAAAAACTATGTTAACAGGTGCAGAATTGTCCGCCTCGATAGACAGACTGCTAGAGCTGCGTAAAGAAATTTGGCAAGCGTCGCTAGAGACTTTTTTGATGCTCGGCATCTCGACCACGGTTGCGATTTTAATCGGTGGGTTGTTTGGTATTTTCTTGTTTTTGTCGAGTGACAAGCAGTTTTTGCAAAACAAAACCCTATACGGCATTTTAGGTGCGATTACCAACTTTATGCGCGCTTTCCCGTTTGTTATTTTGATGATTGCCATGAGTCCATTTACCAAGGCAATCGTTGGTACAGGCATCGGGCCAATCGCTGCGTCACTTGTGCTGGCTATTGCAGGCTCTTTTTATTTTGCTCGTTTGGTTGAGCAAAACTTGCGTGAAGTGCCGCGTGGCATTATGGAGGCGACCGAGTCGATGGGCGCGCCACCGATGACCATTATTAAAGTGCTGTTAAACGAAGCCCGCTCAGGTATGGTACTGTCAGTGACCATTTTGTGTATCAGCTTGCTGTCCTACTCGGCAGCAGCAGGTATGATTGGCGGTGGCGGTTTGGGTGATTTGGCCATCCGTTATGGCTATTATCGTTATCAAACTGAGGTTATGGTCTTTATCGTCTTGATGCTCTCTATCATGGTTATTGCCATTCAAGCCTTTGGTAATTGGCTGGCGACGCGCTTAGATAAGCGCTAAAATAGCCTCACGATAACCGTCAGGCGTTTAATAACACGGTCGCTGACGGCAGTAAACAAATACAGTAGCTGTTCTGGTGCCGCTATCGTAGCGCGGTACTAGGGCATGCCCCTAATTCAAGCGTTTATGACTAAATGGGCTAAAAATGGTTAAATCTTTGGCAAACGGTGTCAAATAGCTGGCTAATATCTTGATATTACCTGCGCTATTTTCCTTGTTTGCCTGCGATTTATCCATTTTTATCACCATTTTTAAAATAGGGACACGCCCTAGGCTGTATTTTGCGTTTTTGTTGATTTATATTTTTGCGTTTTTATTTTGTACATACTATCAAGGATATTTTATGAAACTAACAGACATCAGCCGCCAAGTGGTTGGCGCGTTTGCTATCGCTGGCGTATCAGGTTTGGTACTTGTGGGCTGCAATAATTCATCAGCCCCAGAAAGTACTACTGAAAGCACCACGACTGAGACCAGTGAAACCACTACAGCGACAGGTGACATCGACCCGAACCATACCAAAATCGTTATCGGCACGACCGAAGGCGACTTTGCAGATATGGTACGTAACCAAGTAAAAGGTACACTAGAAGCCCAAGGTTATGAAGTTGAGCTGGTGCCGTTCACCGACTACGTCCGTCCAAACAAAGCGCTTGCTGAAGGTGATCTTGACATCAATATCTTCCAGCACAAGCCATATTTAGACAACTTCAAAAAGGAAAATAACCTAGACTTGGTTGAAGTGTTCCAAGTACCAACCGCGCCACTGGGTCTATATTCTGGTAAGAAAACCAAACTAGACGAAGCCTACAAAGGTATGAGCGTCTCTGCGCCAAATGATCCAAGTAACTTTGCGCGTGCGCTGGTTATGATGCAAGATTTGGGCTGGATTACCCTAAAAGACGGTATCGACCCACTAACAGCATCAAAAGCGGACATCGCTGACAACAGCAAATACGATATCGATATCGTTGAGCTAGAAGCAGCGCAGCTGCCACGTGCGCGTGATGAAGTCGACTTTGCTATCATCAACGGCAACTATGCGACCGATGCTGGCATCAAACTGACTGACGCGCTAGCGCAAGAAGAAAGCTTTGCCTACATCAACTGGTCAGCGGTAAAAACTGCTGACAAAGATGCCAAGTGGCTACAAGACGTGACCGCAGCGTATAACTCTGACGAGTTCAAGCAATATGCGCACAAAACCTTCCCTGGCTACAAATATCCAAAAATCTGGGGTGAAGACCACAGCGCGCATATGGCTGGCGGCGACAAAGCAGCGGCTGACACTACCGCACCTGCACAACCCGAAGCGGCGGCTCAGTAAGCCTGTCTTTACATGACGTAAAGTCACTGCTTTTGTAGCACTGTCTGCCCTCATAAATACCCAACCCGTTCTGCTGGTTGGGTATTTTTTTGCTTTGTTATTGGCGATTTCATGACGTTACAGCCTGTGTGCCCTTTGTATGAAAGCGTCACCCGCCCTATCGTTGGCGCGTTATTTTTCTTATAGTAAATACGTTTTGTTTAAGCGGCACAGTCATTCACGATGCAATCAAATGAATATGCCGCTTAAACGATTCTTTTTTATTTTATGCACTTTTATTTTTAGACACGATAACAGTGATATGCGCAATAAAGCTGGCCTTTGTACCAGCGTATAACGAATAAATAAACCAAAATACAGACAACAATAAGGACGCATTATGAGTAATAAAACCTATAACATCCGCACCGCAGGTGAAGCCAACATTCCTGTACTGGGTCTTGGAACATGGCAATCAACAGGCGATGACTGCGTTGAAGTGGTCAGTAAAGCATTACAAATGGGCTATGAGCACATTGACACCGCACAGGCGTATGACAATGAAAAACAAGTCGGTGAAGGTATCAAAAAATCAGGCGTGGCACGCGATAAATTCTTTTTGACCACCAAAATCTTCCCTGATGATTTGAAGTTTCAGCCTGAAAAACTCAAAGAAGCCGCAAAACGTTCGCTAGAAAATCTAGATACCGATTATGTTGATCTGCTTTTACTGCACTGGCCAGATGACCGTGTGCCTTTATCAGAAACCATTCCTGCGCTGTGCGAGTTACAAAAGCAAGGTTTGACCAAGCATATTGGTGTCTCAAACTTCAATATTGAGCAAATTATCGAAGCCAAGAAATACGCGGACGTGCCACTGGTTGTCAACCAAGTGGAGTTCCATCCGTTTATTAAGCAAAGCACGCTACAGAGCTTTTTAAACAATCATCATATCTTGCTTGAAGCCTATTCACCGCTTGCGCGCGGCGATGTGTTTGATAATGAAATTATGAAAGAAATTGCTGATAAGCACGGCGTCAATCCAGCACAAATCTCTATCGCTTGGATTTTGTCAGATAAAGACCGCGTGGCGATTCCAAAAACATCGAATCCAGATCACTTACAAGGCAACTTAGACGCGGCGAAAATTACGCTCAGCGATGAAGACATCCAAAAGATTAATACGCTGGCCAGCAGCAATGGACGCAAGATTGAGCATCCTGATTACTCGCCTGAGTGGGATGACTGATACTTTATTTATCGTTGATACATGACACAAAGAAAGCCGCCTTGTTTAGCAAAGCGGCTTTTTTATGAACTCATTAGAATTTTTATTTTTACAATCAGTTATTCGTTCACTGTACCAGCGTTTCCGTTTGATGCACCTTTTCGGCAGGGTTGTACTGCTCAGAGCTGGGCATACCTTGGCGGTTGTTTTCTTTGAGGGATTTGGCGACCTCAGGCGGCATATAGTTTTCATCATGCTTAGCAAGCACTTCACCTGCGACAAAGGTTTCGCCCTGCATTTTACCTGTCGCGACCACGCCTGAATTTTCAGCAAATAAATCAGGTAAGATACCCTTATAAGTCACTGGAACGGTCGATTTAAAATCAGTAATGGCAAATTCGACATTGAGTGGGTCTGCCTCAGAGCGCTTGACACTGCCTGCAACCACCATGCCGCCTGCGCGGATGCGCTTATCTTGAGGCGCTTCACCTTGCGCGATGGCGGTGGCATCGAAGTAATAATCCGTCTGTTGACCAATAGCATACAGCACCAGCACTACAGCAACGGCAGCACCTGCCAGCGTAAATAAGACCCACATCAGTTTTTTGCGTCGAACAGCGTTCATTAAATGACCTCATTGATGAGTAGAGGACAGGCAGAATATGCCCATCTTGCCAAACCGTCCTTGGGTGGGAGTGCCTTATTTACCGAGTTAGGCAGCTTAGGCTTACAGCACGCTTATTCATCGTACCATGCGCGCATCCTTACGTGTGCTGCACGATAATAGCAGCAATCACGCTCGCTTTTCAAGCTGTTGATTTTTCTAAACTTTATAGCAAAAGAACAAGTGCAAAAACTTAGATAGACTTATTCGAGGCGCGCTGTGCTTGGCGTGCTTGCTGAATGGCAAGCTCTTTAAGTAGTGTCTGGCGCTGCTTGCGACTGTAGAGAATCAGCAGCAGCACCGCACCGATGGTAATGCCCCAGCACGACCAAACAAACACGCCGTGTTTGCCCATGGCAAAAAATTCAGACAAGCTATAAAAATAAGGCTGCATGGTGCATTCCTCGCAATTATTTGTGCTGTGCGCGCACGTATTCTTTGACCCATGCTTTGGCTTGGTCACGCGACAATATCAAAGTGTTGGTGCGGTAAATGGCAAGCGCTGCCACCAAAAGATAACTGCCAATCATCATGAGCAGCAGCGGCATCCACATGTCCGCTGACATTTTGGGTGCTTCGGTTAAGGTAAAGGTTGCGCCTTGATGCAAGGTGTTCCACCACTCGACCGAGTATTTGATAATCGGCAAATTGACCGCGCCGACAATAGAAAGTATCGCTGCGGCCTTGCCACGATTGGAGGTATGCTCAAAAGCCGCAAACAATGCCATCACGCCTGCGTACAAAAATGCTAAAATCAGCATCGAGGTCAGGCGCGCGTCCCATACCCAGTACGTGCCCCACGTTGGCTTTGCCCAAATCGAGCCTGTTAGTAGGCTAATCACGCAAAGTAAAAAACCAATCGGTGCCAATGCTTGCGCGACCAAATTGGCGGTTTTAATTTTCCAAACTAAGTAAATAACCCCAAGTACGGCAAGGGCAAAATAAATCGAGATAGCAAGGCTCGCGGCTGGCACGTGAATAAAGATAATACGGTAGCTGTTGCCTTGCAAATAATCAGGCGGCGCAAACGCCAAGCCCCAAACGCTGCCTATCAATAAGCACAAACCCGCCAGCAGCGACAGCCACTTGACCCACGGCGCAAAGATATGAAAAAACTGCTTGGTACCCACAGTAATCAAAAATCCCTGCCACAGACGTTGCCAGAGATTTGGGGATGAAACGTTTTTTAAGTTGGGCATGGTATTGACCTATTGCACAGCATGGTAATAAGAACCCGTCATCGCATCAAAGCGGCCGAGGCGATGGGCATCTGTCAGGCATATTATAGCAAAATTGCCCGTTTTCAACATATTCGTTGGCACGCTTGCGCGTCGTGTTGGCATAAAAGACACGCCTTAGTTGAGCCATGCCATCTTGAGTGTCACCGCAATCGCCCACGGCATAATCAGCACCGACATAATGCTGCCTGCCAGTAGTAGCGCAAAAATGGGTAAGCCATTGAGTCCTGTGGCGAACAAATCGACCGCCCCTGTAGCAAAGATTAAGACTGGCAGCTGCATCGGCAGCGCGATAAGGGGCACCAGCACCGCGCCATTTTTTAAAGACAAAGTGAGACTGCTGGCGATGGCGGAGAGCATGAGCAGCATGGGACTGCCAACCACGATAGACGCCATTAATACGCCTGCTTCGCCCCAACTGATACCAAACATCGGCACGGCGAGCAAGCTCAGCAGCGCCACAAAACCACTACTAAATAGCCAATGAATACTCAGACGAATCAGCACCCATAGCGGAATCGACGCCCGTGCGACCACCAACTGTGCCAGTGTGCCATTATCTAAGGCAGGCTTAAACAAGCCATCCACGCCCATCACCAATGATATCAGCGCGGCAATCCACACCGCCGACACGCCAAGGCGTTGCAGCATCTGCGGCTCGCTACCAAGGGCCAATGGAAACAAGGTGATAATCACCAAAAACAACACGAGCGGATACAGCCACTGCACCGCCCCTTGCTGCTTGAGCTGCCACTCGCGCCGCCACATCTGCCCAAAACCAATCGTTTGGGCGCGCGCTGCCAAGGTTGCGCTACTCATCTTGGACTCCTCATCTCTATACCATATAAGTAGACAAATCTAGCGTCTGATTGGCAACCGAGACGGTTTGATGACTGGTCATTACTATCGCCCCGCCTGCCTGCACAAAGTCTTGCAACTTGTCTTCCATACGCGCCACCATAGCCACGTCGAGCGCGGTAAACGGCTCATCGAGTAGCCAAAGCGGTGTCACCTCAGGCGTCAATAAATACAAGCGTGCAAGCGTAATGCGCCGCGTCTGCCCTGCGGACAGATGGCTTGAACTGATACTTTCAAAACCTGCCAGCCCTACCCAAGATAATGCCGCGTCAATTTCGTCACCGCTTGGGTTGATACCATAAAGGTTGAGTAAAAACCGTAGATTTTGTGCCACGGTCAGATTGGGATGAATGCCCAGCTGATGCGATACATAGACAGGTTGAATGGGCAGACTTTCTTCACCCAAATACATTGTCGTGCCTGTTAGGACAGGCAGTAACCCTGCCAGCTGCATCAATAGCGTGGTTTTTCCCGTGCCATTGGCGCCAATCAAATGACAGATACTGCCTGCACGCAGCGACGCATGGACACCCTCGCACAGCGCGATTTCTCCCCGCTGTACGGTCCAATTATCCAAAACCAATACCGCATCGGCAGGCGCTGTCATCGTCATTTGGCGTATCCGTTGTTGCTGATCTATGACTTAAGTCAGTTAAGTCACGTTGTTTGAGGGTTACTCGTTTCAAACCGTACAGTATAACAAATTGTCCCTTTGCCCACACATCTGATTCAAAAAAGCGCCGCAAAATCCTGCGACATTGACAACTGAGTAATGACCGCTAATGCGGATGTTTGCGCGAGTACCTAGCCATGATTTTATCGCCTCCAAGCGCCTGACTGTCGGATGCTAGGGTGCTATGACTGGCTTAGTTACCACTTATATGAGATGCTACAGTATAGCCCTTGTTCTTGCATTGATAGGGATTTATGATTTGCGCTTTGCGCAAGCTGCTCACTAGGGCGTGTTGACCATTCGACCATGGCACTGACAGCGACTATTTTTTAGGCGATTCGAGGTTAAAAATAATAAGTTTAGTCATTCTAAGCGCTTATTTTTAACGATGAAGCGGCAAAAAAGAGTCCTGTCCCCTGCTTTTATCATTGGGGCTGATGCTAAAATTGCCCCATACTGCGTTACAAATCTCGCTAAGGCATCTGCATTATCGTCGCTTTGTGCCTTGTCTGGAACAATTTTAGCAATCAGCAGTGCCTATTTGCGAATGTTCAACACGCCCTATATTTACGAATAAAGATAAGCCTACTTATGAGTCAAAATAATAAAATATCTCTTTGGCAAAGAATCAAACAGTTTTTTGAACCTGAACCTGCGCCTGTACCAGAGCAGCGTCCCACCGCGCGTGCTATAGAGAACAGCAAGGCGGATACCTCAGAACCCATGACTCCGATCTCTGAGCCGACTACCACAACAGCAGCCAGCACAGACAAACACAATACCCCCATCGCCGATGAGCTAAAGCGTTATTTTGATAAACAAGAATGGCAATACAGCGAATATGGCGCAAAGGCAGACGACTCACAGCAGACCACGCATTTGTCTTTGCGCATGCGTCATAAAGGCATTGAATGTGGTTACCTGTTTCGCATTCAGGAGCGTAACGGCTTACTGGCGGTGTATGGGATTTTGCCGTTTACCATTCCTGACAGTCACAAAAGCGCGGCACTGCTGCTGCTCACGCAAATCAACTATGACATGATTGTGGGCAATTTAGAAATGGATGTGAACGACGGCGAAATACGCTACAAAAATGCGCTGGATGTCGAAGTGATGGGCATCAGCCCTCAGATTATCGACCATCTGCTACAAAGTGTGGTGGCAATGACGACAGTCGCCTATGAGGTGTTTAATGACTTATTAAATACCAGCGCGCCTGCCAGCGATATCGAGACACTATTACAAGAGCTCCAGCAAGAAGCCGATGCGCGCACGTTTTTTTTACCTACCGACTCGGTGCAATAGTCGCAACAGCGATAGCAACAACCGTTACGCCTTTATTTACCCCAAAAAGAGTGATGTATGCTAAAGATTGCTTATTCTGAGATTTTTCGCTATCAAGTGCCCGAAAAGCACCGCTTTCCTATGCAAAAATACACCATGATACCTGAGCGCTTGCTCGCAGAGGGGACTATAACGACTGCGAATTTTTTTGCGCCACGTGCCTTAACTGAAGATGAAATCTTAACCACACACACCGCTGACTACTGGCGCAAGCTAAAGACCCAAACCCTAACCGCAAAAGAAGCGCGTCCGATTGGCTTTGAGATGACGCCAAGACTGGTCGAGCGCGGACGCCATATTGCGCACGCCACCTATCAATGCGCGCTCTATGCCAAAGAATACGGCATCGCCATGAATGTCGCAGGCGGTACGCATCATTCGTTTGCCGACCACGGTGAGGGCTTTTGTGTATTTAATGATGTGTGCATCGCCAGCAACCTGCTGCTGTCTCGCGGGGAAGCAGAGAAGATTTTAATCGTTGATTTGGACGTGCATCAAGGCAATGGTAACGCAAGCATCATGGCGGATGAGCCACGCGTCTTTGTGTTTAGCATGCATGGCGCAAAGAATTATCCGTTTCGTAAGCCGCCGTCTGATTTAGACATCGAGCTGCCCAACGACACAGACGATGCCGCTTATCTTGGTATTTTAAAAGACACCTTGCCGCGCTTAATTAAAGAGGTCGCACCCGATATGATATTTTATCAATCGGCAGTCGATGTCTTGGCAACGGATAAGCTCGGTAAATTGGCGCTGACGAGGGCGGGCTGTTACGAGCGCGACCGCTTTGTATTAAGCCAAGCCAAAGACGCAGGCATCCCTGTCGCAGTGGTCATGGGTGGTGGCTATTCTGAAAATATTGACGATGTGGTCGAAGCGCATTGTAATACGTTTCGCTTGGCGCAGGCGTTGTTTTTTGCGCCGCAGTCTGCCGCGCTACAAATGTGATTATACCAGTAGCGCGGTCACTCCTTGCCAAGCCACACGCACACCCAAAATACTGATAATCAATAAAATCAGTTGGCGAAAGCGTGCTTGTGAGAGGTAGCGGCGCAGATAAATACCCAGCCACAGCATCACTACCGATACCGCGCTCAAAAGTGCAATCAGCTGCCAATCAGGCGCGCTTAATGCGCCAATTTGCTCACGTAAGACGATAATCTGCGCAACTTTGCCAAAGAAGTAACACAAATTACCCACCTTGGCGATGGTGTTTTTATCATCACTGATTGACAACAGATACATCATCAAAATGGTAGACATGGCGTTGGTCGAGCCGCCGATAATGCCTGCAAGTAGCCCTGCGCCGATTAAAGATGCGCGGGTATTGGGCAAGCGAATTTTCTTACCGAGCAAACTGCTGATGACATAATAGGCAATCACTGCCGCAAGCAATAATAGTAAATAAGTACTGTCAATCCATAGCAGCATTTGTGCGCCAATTACGCCACCAACAAGGCTGACCAGTGCCAAGAGCCAATAGTGCTTCAGGTAATAGACGGCGTTATACCACAGACCATGTCCGCCCACCAGCCACGTCATGAGATTCATAAGCATCGAGGGAAACAGCACCAGCACAATGGCGTGTGACAACGGATACATGCTCGCCAGCGCCGTGGTGGTCACTAAGGTCGAGCCGAGTCCACTGATGCCATGCAACAATGCTGCCGCCGCAAAAATCAATGTCAGCAGCTGCGTCTGTACTTCCGTGTGCTCGTTCATAGCAGCGCCTTATCCTTGGATGCTAAGTAAAATGCTCAATAATCGCTATGCGTATTCGGGCAATAATGCACCGATAAGCGCGGTTAATTGTGTAGCAATATTGTCTTTACTCGCCTTCTCCAGCGTCACGGCGTCTTTTTGATAGCGCTCAGCAAAAAATACGCGCATCGCATTGTCATCACTGGCAAAACCAATATCGCTGCGTGAGACATCATTACAAGCAATCATATCCAGCTTTTTGGCAGCCAGCTTGCCGCGCGCGTAATGCTCAACGTCTTGGGTTTCCGCAGCAAAGCCGACCACAAATAAATCAGGATAATCGGCCGAAATGGTCGCTAAGATATCGGGATTTTTGACCAGCTCAAGTACCATATTGTCTTGGGTCTTTTTAATCTTTTGCGGGGCAGCATCACGGGTGCGATAGTCGGCGACGGCAGCGGTAGCGATAAAAATATCCGCGGGACGCGGCGTATGGTCGTGGTCGTGGTCGTGGTCGTGGTCGTGGTCGTGGTCGTGGTCGTGGTCGTGGTCACAGCATAATACATCAGGATGCGTGCCTTCAACACAAGCGGCGCTGGTTGCTAACATCTCAGCAGCATCACGCACATCAATACGCGTCGCACCAATCGGCGTCTCAAGCGCCACTTTGCCGCCCACAATCAGTATCACTTCAGCACCTGCCGCCACGCACGCCCGCGCAAGCGCAAAGCCCATTTTGCCAGAAGAGTGATTGGACAAATAACGCACAGGATCAATCGCTTCAATCGTTGGGCCTGCGGTAATGACCACGCGCTTATCTGCTAAGACTTGCGGCGTAGCTTGTTGGGCACAAAAATGCAGCACTTGCGCAAATAGCATCTCAGGCTCAGGCAAACGCCCCGCTCCGACATCACCACACGCCTGCTCGCCACTATCAGGCAGGATAATGTGATAGTTCAGGTCACGCAGCGTGGTGACGTTCAGCTGTACTGCTGGATGCGCCCACATCTGCTGATTCATTGCAGGGGCAATCAAGACAGGCGCAGTCGTCGCCAAGCAAACGGTGGTCAATAAGTCATCCGCCGCGCCCATACACAGACGCGCTAGCGTATTGGCGGAGGCTGGCGCAATCACTACCAAATCTGCCCATTTTGCCAGCTCAATATGTCCCATGCCTGCCTCAGCGCGCTCATCCAGCAAAGAGGTATGTACCTCATTACCCGTCAAAGCCTGCAACGTCAGCGGCGTGATAAATGCCTGCGCGCCTGTGGTCATCACCACGCGCACCTCAAATCCTGCTTTGATTAATAAACGGGCAAACACAGCCGACTTATAAGCGGCAATGCCCCCTGTGATGGCAAGTAAAATATTGGTCGTTGGCATAACAAAGGTCACAAAAAAGAAAAGAGAAACGCAAGCATAAGCGTAGGTAAAAAAGAACAACTATAGTAACAATTCTGGCCTAGGTTGGGTAAAATTTTCTTGACCAACTATTTTTTAATGACTTTTATCGACTTATTTATAAAAAATCGCCATACTGAGCTTTTTATGATTTTGCTGGGGACGCTTGGGTTATGGCAATTAAAGACTGGCACATTGATGATAGACCACGAGAAAAGCTACTTAATTTAGGCGCGGCGCATTTAACGGATGCTGAAATCTTGGCCATATTTTTGCGCACGGGCACCGCGTCATTGTCGGCTATTGAGCTTGCGCGCACGTTGATTGAGGAGTTTGGTAGTTTGGCGGAGCTTTTGGGCGCACCAAAAGAGACGGTACTTGCTTGTCACGGCATGGGGCCTGCCAAATACGCACAAATCATCGCATCACTTGAGATGGGCACGCGCTATTTGGGTAGCCAGCTAAAAGCCAAGCCCAACTTTTCGCATGCCGAGATGGTCAAGTCGTATCTTAGCACCCAACTGCGCCGCGAGCGCCGTGAAGTATTTGCGCTCTTGTCACTCGATAATGGGCTACAGATGCTCGATTTTACGGTGTTGTTTACTGGTGGGATTGCGTCTTGTTCGGTGTGCATCAAAGCTGTTTTGCGCCATGCGCTCAATCACAGTGCCACGCAGCTTATTATCGCGCACAACCATCCGCACACGAGTGCTGCGCCATCAAAAGCCGATAATGAGCTAACGGCACGCTTGGCAGAGGCCGCTGCGCTGATTGACATGCGTCTGATTGATCATATTATCATTGGTCGCAATGATGTGTTTTCTTATACCGAAAACAGACTTCTGCTCAATAATAAAGGCGTGGATACAGATTGTAGACACAGCGTAGCATGATTGATATTGATACGCATTACCATTTTTTACATAGTAGAAGATAACTTTATTACAACATTGTTCAGAGAATGTGAGTAACTATATTATAATCCTTACAGCTACCTACATAATTAAGCGTCAGATGCATCGGTTTCTTTGTACTTTATTGTGTTACATGACTATAGGGTTTTATAAACAAGTCGTGACTTAGGGTTTATTTAGCGCTTATTATTGGTTTTTACTCATGCTTTGTTAGGGAGACAATCATGGCGATTGGCTTATTTCTTTTAGCAGTCCTCATCCAACTTGCCGTCGTCTTGGTCATCTTTTTGCTGTCCTTGTCGCGCACTACAGGTAGCGTGCTCACAATCATCGCCGTGCTGCTGACCATCTATATCAGTCCGTGGGCACTGGTTGTCGGTGTGCCAATTATTCTTTTGTGCTTAATCTTACTTATTGACCCCATTCGTCAATCCTTAATTACCAAACCGACATATAAGGCACTGTCAGGCGCGATGCCAAGCATGAGCGACACTGAGCGTGAGGCGCTGGATGCGGGCACCAGCTGGTGGGAAAAAGAGCTGTTCATGGGCGCGCCCAACTGGAAAACCTTTGCCGATTATCCGTACCCCCTGTTGTCCGAGACCGAGCAGCGCTTTCTTGATAATGAGGTTGAAACCTTATGCTCGATGCTTGATGAGTGGGAGATTCAAAACACGCATAAAGGTTTGCCGCCGCATATTTGGCAGTTTATTAAAGACAGCGGCTTACTTGGTTTGATTATCCCTAAAGAATATGGCGGACTTGAGTTTAGTGCCTACGCGCAAAGCCGCATCATGAGTAAAATCGCCTCACGCTCGCCTACGGCTGCAGTCAGCTGCATGGTTCCCAATTCGCTTGGTCCTGGTGAGCTTTTAATGCACTACGGTACAGACGCGCAAAAACAGCGCTGGTTGCCCGGACTTGCCTCAGGTGCTGAGATTCCGTGTTTTGGTCTGACAGGCCCTGAAGCTGGCTCGGACGCAGGTGCGATTCCTGATACGGGTGTGGTGTGCTACGGTCAGCACGAAGGACAGAACGTGCTCGGTTTACGCATGACCTTTTCTAAGCGCTGGATTACCTTAGCGCCGATTGCGACTGTTGTGGGCTTGGCGTTTAAACTTTATGACCCTGAAGGACTGCTTGGTGATGCCAATAAAAGCGATTACGGCATTACCTGTGCGCTGATTCCTGCCAGTCACGAAGGCGTCATCACAGGCGCGCGTCATCATCCCAGTGGCTCGCCCTTTATGAACGGCACGGTCGATGGCAAGGATGTGTTTATCCCGCTTGATTACATCATCGGCGGCGTAGACAATGCAGGACGCGGCTGGCGCATGCTGATGGAATGCCTCGGCGTCGGGCGTGGTATCTCTTTACCTGCGTTATCGACGGCGTCAAGCGAAATGGCATACTTAAATGTCGGCGCGTTTGCCAAAGTGCGTGAGCAATTTAAAATCTCTGTCGGTAAGTTTGAAGGGGTGCAAGACGTTACCAGCCGTATGGCAAGCCAAACCTATATGCTAGAGGCATTTCGTCATTTGGTCACTTGCGGTCTCAACCAAGGCGGCACACCATCAGTGATGACCGCAATGGCAAAATATTATGCCACCGAAACCATGCGCGGCGTAATTAATGACGGTATGGACGTGGTCGGCGGGCGCGCCATTCAGATGGGGCCGCGTAACTTCTTAGCAACAGCTTATCAAGCGATTCCTGTCTCTATCACGGTTGAGGGCGCGAATATTCTCACGCGCTCATTGATGATTTTTGGTCAAGGGGCGATGCGCTGTCATCCGTACTTGTTTGATGAATTGCAACTGCTGCAACAAGAAGACAAATCTGGTGCAATAAAAGACTTTGATACCTTGTTCTTTAAGCATTTGGGCTACACCTTTAATCGCGGTGCAAAAGCATTTGTCGCAGGCTACTTGGGCGGCAGCAATAAAGTACCGCGCTTTGCCAATAAGTTTACCCGCCCCTATTATCAGCACGTCAACCGTTTGAGCGCAGGTTTTGCCTTGACTGCGGATATGGCGCTCGGTTTACTCGCAGGTGATTTAAAGCGTAAAGAGATGCTATCAGGACGCCTTGCTGACATCCACGCGCACTTATTTATCATCACCGCAATCTTGCAGTTTTATCAGCATGGCAGCCAGTCCGAGGCCGAGCGTTTGCACGCACGTGTTGCCCTTGATGACAGCCTATACGCCATTCAAGAAGCGTTTTTTGCCTTTTTTGCCAACTTCCCAAATCGTATGGCAGCCAAATTAGTACGCTTTGTCACCTTCCCCACAGGTCGTATCTTTAGCCCTGTTAATGACGAGCTAAAGCGCCAGCTGGGTGATGTGTTTATGGCGGATGGCGTGGACAATCCATTCCGCGATTACCTGAAAAAAATGGTTTATTACAATACTAACCCTGATGACATCACAGGTCGCTTGGAGAGCACGTATCAAGCTTTGCTCGGCGTTGAGCCGTTATGGCAGCGCTTTAAAAAGGCGGAGCATCATGGCGAGTTTGCAGGTTTAAGTTTTGAAGACCATGTGGTATCGGCCAGCCAGCAAGCGTTTATCACCGAAGAAGAGGCAGAAGTGTTGATTGAATACAATGCCATGCGCTTTGATTCGCTATTGACCGATGTGTTCGATGAGCAGTTAGAGCACGCGCTTGAACGTCCAAATCCGCACAATATTGACAATGCGGTGTATCAGCTGACCGACTATGCCGAGCGTAAAGCCCGTTTTCAGGCGTTGGTCAGCGCGGCAGCGGAGCCTGATACAGAAACGCACAGCGGCGATGAAAACCCCAATCATGGCTATGAGCCAGATGGTGATGTGAAAACGCAAGAGCAGCAGCACGCACCTACTGAAGCGATGCAGCAAACCAATTTTAACCAGTCAAATCCTGACGAAGAAGCACTGGCGCACCGTTACCGCGATGCCGAATCCACACTGAGCGAGCGCATGAGTCGCAATCATTCTTCTTTAAAGGACTACGACACCGATGCCATATCTACTGATGAGTCAGAGCGTGATGAGGATAAGCGTAACTGATTACTTTGGTTGAGTGTGTATATGTTCGTCATTTTTTAGCGCCTGTCTTTAACTTAAACGTTGAAGACGGCATCTCTAGAAATGAGAATATTTTGAAGTGACGCGCCGTATGTTGGCGCGTTTTTGGTTTAACTTTTATGCATTCATAGAAAAACTTTTGTTTATTATGGTTTTTAAAAGGGGTACCATAATAGGCATACAAAATGTATAGGCAAGCTCCTTTACAGGTTCTTAATTAAAAGGATTTAAGACAAAGTAGGCAGTCATCATGTGCCAAAGCGAACCAATTGGTTGTAAAAATATCTTGCAGTGACGCTGCAAATGCTTTTATAGTGTCGCCGGCAATTGGCGCTAGTGATTGCTAAAAGACAGTTATAGACATAGTGTGACGCACCATGACAAGGAGGTTTTGACCGCTACTAAAGGTCAACATGGCCTGTATCCTTTGCATGTTGCTAAGCAGTATGCAAGACCAAGGATATGGATTATGTGGAAAAATTTAGGACTTACGGGCAAGATTATCGTTGCCATGATACTCGGTATCATTGTCGGTCTGGCGATAAATTGGCTGAACTTAAATGGTGAAGGCGGTTTTGTAAATACCTATATTACCAATGGTTTCTTTGCCATCGTCGGTACGCTCTTCGTCAACTCGCTAAAAATGCTGGTCGTACCCTTGGTACTGGTCTCGCTGATTTGCGGGGTGTGTGGTATCGGTGATATTCGCCTCTTAGGTCGTATCGGTACTAAGACCTTCTTTGTTTATATGGTGACCACTGCCTTAGCGATTGCCACTGCAATTGGTTTGGGTTCGCTGTTTGGTATCGGCTCGGGCATGAACATTCAAACAGAAGCTGCTTTTGAAGCCAAAGAAGCGCCGCCGCTACTCGAAGTATTCTCAAACATCGTCCCATCAAACCCCATCGCCGCCATGGTCAATGGCGATATGCTCTCTATCATCTTCTTTGCTATCTTGCTTGGTATCAGTATCTTGATGGTAGGTAAGCCCGCAAAAGGTTTGGTACAGAGCCTTGAGCTGATTAACGAAGTCATCTTAAAGATGGTGACCATCATCATGAACCTCGCTCCTTATGGTGTCTTTGCGCTACTTGCTAAGGCCATGTCAGAGCTGGGCTTTGAGTTGATTCTGTCACTCTTAAGCTATATGGCAGTCTTGGTTGGCTCACTGGCCTTCCACTTCTTTGTCACCATGATGATTATTCTCAAGCTGTTCTCAGGATTGTCGATTCGTACCTTCTTAGCAAAAATGCGCGAAGTACAGATTTTTGCATTCAGTACTTCAAGCTCGAACGCGACCATTCCTATCACTCTACGTACCGTAACTAAGCGTATGGGTGTTGATAACTCAGTGGCTTCATTTACTGTGCCCTTTGGTGCGACCATCAATATGGATGGTACGGCGATTATGCAAGGTACAGCGACCATCTTTATCGCCAATATTTATGGCGTGGATTTGAGTATTGTTGATTATCTTATCGTAATTTTAATGTCGGTACTAGCATCTATTGGTACAGCAGGTGTACCAGGTGTGGGTCTGATTATGCTTTCAATGGTATTCGCGCAAGTAGGTTTGCCTGTCGAAGGTATCGGTCTTATCTTGGGTGTTGACCGTATTCTAGATATGTTGCGTACCGCGGTGAACGTCGGTGGTGATGCCGCCGTGACCACTATCGTGGCCAAATCTGAAGGCAAGCTTGACGTGGCAGTTTATGATGATCCTGACGCAGGTTCAAAAGACGTTTATGATGGTCACATTGATGGCGACAGTGAGCGCGAGCTATCAGCCGTATTCCACGATGGCAAGATGGGCAGCGAGTACGACAACCGTCCTTAATGCCAAACGTGCTTAACCAATTATAAGCCAAAGATGATATGAAAAAGCCTCCGATGTATCGGAGGCTTTTTTTGATAGTCGTGATGGGTATAAAATACGTGCTGTTAGCTCATCACATATTTAGTGACCATCGCCAAACAGACCAGCACAATCACAGGGCGTATTAATTTACTGCCGCCTTTAACCACCATGTGCGAGCCAAAATACGCACCGATGGTCTGCCCGACCAGCATAGCAAAGCCCACTGCCCACAACACCTTGCCCCCCAGAATAAAAAATATCAGCGAGCCAATATTGGTAGAAAGGTTTAAAACCTTTGCTGTACCTGTCGCTTCAATAATTTTGCGCCCGCGTAGAGCCACATTGCCAAGCGCAAAAAACATACCTGTACCAGGGCCGATGTAACCATCATAAGCACCAACTAAAGGCACGGCGATTTTTTGCCATTTGCTTTCACTGATGCGCGGTGCGGCTTCGACCTCTCCGAGGCTGGGCGCAAATAAGGTATAAATACCAATCGCAGCAATCAAAAAGGGAATGACAGTCTCTAACATATCAGGTGGCGACAGCTGCACGGCAACGGTGCCAATCACTGAGCCTAAGAATGCCGCGACAATCGCTGTTTTCATTTGACTGGGTTTGACCACACCTTTTTTTATCATAGTGACGGATGCGGCAAATGCGCCCGAGGTTGCCTGAAATTTGTTGGTGCCCAAGGTCATGATGGGCGGGATATTGGCCAATAGCATGGCAGGGATGGTGAGTAGACCACCACCCCCCGCGATAGCGTCAATAAAGCCTGCAACAGCAGCCACCACAGCCAACATAGCGATGATGTCTAACGATAAGGAGATATCCATATTACTGGCCTTATAAAAAAAATTATGCTAAAAGGTAACAGCTTTTAAAAAACTGTCCATCAGAAAGAGCGAACTTTTGATAGACAAATAAATTTTGACTGTATTTGTCAGCTTGACTATAGAAGCTTTAGAATAATACGCCATTGATACGTACCCAAGCGTAACAATGGGGTATCATAACTATGGTGGTCGATATAATGCCACACTTAGCAAGCACCATCAGGCTGTTTGTTTATCATTTTTGCCCATGAGGGTGACTTTTACTATGGGCAGTACCGCTTCTTTTATCTGCTATTATCACAATGTATTTTGTGGTACGAAATAGGTATAGGCGAGAGATGATGATATTTTTTGATACGTAAATGAGGATACTATGGCAATACAAAGGATTAAGGCGTTTTTTGAGTACGAGGCAGCGGGCGGCATTGTGCTGGCACTCGCCGCCATCGCTGCGATGATTATCGCAAACACACCGCTACATGATTGGTACGAAGCCTTTATTCACGCTCCTGTTTCTGTGCAAATTGGAGAGTTTGCTATTGCCAAAGACGCGCACCACTGGATTAATGATGGTCTGATGGCGGTGTTCTTCTTTTTAGTAGGGCTAGAGTTAAAGCGCGAAGTTTTGGTCGGTGAGCTGTCGAACGTCAAGCAAATCATCCTGCCTGCGGGTGCTGCTCTTGGTGGTATGATTATGCCTGCGCTGGTCTATGTGTTCTTTAACTATCACGACGCGCATTATCTCAAGGGCTGGGCCATTCCAGCGGCGACCGACATTGCTTTTGCTTTGGGTATTCTAAGCCTGCTGGGCAACAAAGTGCCCAACTCACTCAAGGTCTTTTTGGTCTCGATTGCCATTTTTGATGATATCGGTGCGATTTTAATCATTGCGCTGTTTTATACCAGTGAGCTGTCACTTGGGTCGCTCGCGATTGCAGGTTTGTGCTTACCGTTCTTATTCTTACTAAACCGCCGCAATGTGACCAGCATCACGCCGTATCTATTAATCGGCATCATCATGTGGATTGCGGTGCTCAAATCAGGTATTCACGCAACGCTTGCAGGTGTGGTCTTGGCGCTATTTATTCCGATGTTTGACCGCACCGACCCTGAGCACTCACCGCTTGAGGAGCTGGAGCACGACTTACAAAACACGGTGTCCTTTGGTATCTTGCCGATTTTTGCTTTTGCCAATGCAGGTATCTCGTTGCAAGGCGCAGGCGTTGGCGAGCTGTTCCACTCTGTACCGCTTGGTATTGCGGCAGGTCTGTTTATCGGTAAGCAAGTCGGTGTGATGCTGATGTGCTGGATTATCTTTAAATTGGGTATTTCAAAAATGCCAAGCGGCATGGACTTTAAGCAAGTTTATGGCGCGGCGCTGCTCTGCGGTGTTGGTTTTACCATGAGTTTGTTTATTGGTGGTTTGGCATTCGGCGGCGAAACGCCTGGCTTTGATGAGCGCTTGGGTATCATTATGGGTTCAATCATTTCAGGTATCGCAGGCTATGTGATGCTAAAGTTAACCTTGAAAGACAATGTGAATACCACGTCTGTCGATTTGACGCGTCATTAATGACATTAAGTGGCGATGATGCTACATTGATAGTCGACGGCTGTGCGCTCTAAATGGTACTGATAACGACCTATCGCCCTGTGCCTAGGTCGTTTTTTTATGGCTTTTTGTGCATAAGCATGATTTATGGGTTTATTTTTTCACCTTTTATAGGCGGCTTTGATGACGTCCACTGCTCGAGCATTTACTGACAACGCGCCTTACTTACGCCACGGGCGCACTACATGTCCCGACGACCACAGCGATTTACAAGTGCTGCGCCGTATCAAGCGTTTTTTGTTGCCCAAGGATTTTGTCATATCCCCTGCACTATTAACTGATATGGCGGCAGGCTACGATATTGGCGATGGATTGATGGATCCTTTGTGTATGCAGCGGCTGCCTGTGATTAAGCCTTTGCAGCAAATGGCAGCAGGCAGTATTGAGACGCACGAATATATGGCGCTGCCCGAATTTGCAGCATTGACCGAGCAATTCTCTGCCCATCCTGATTGGTTCGACCCCAAACTTGCCGAGATTGGTGCGACCGCCTATCGCCGCTATCCGCTGATGCTGATTTGGCTGCTGCGTAATGTGGCATTGATGGCGGGCTATAGCATTCCTGCCTTATCCTTACCGCTGATACAAACAGGCGCGCTGGTACACGACGCGCTACCGCGACTGATGCGCACCTATGCCTATATTTTGGCGGTGTCGGAATATCCTGCACTTAAAAAACAAGCAAATATTCCCTTACAACAAGTACTGGCGATAGGTAGCGAGGGCTGGCGGCAGTCGATTCAAGTGCGCTACATCCATAGCGTGGTGCGCCGTCAGCTGCTACATGAGACGCCGAGCGTGGCGGCATTGGCAAACGGAGCTACGCCCACGTGGGATGCCGATTACTGGGGCATACCGATTAATCAGACCGATATGGTGGCGACGCATTTGCAGTTTTCGCTATTGATTATGCGCGGTTTGCAGCTGCTCGGCGCGCGTATCAGTAAAGAGGAAGCGGCGGGGATATTGCACCTTTGGAGCCTTGCCAGTTATTGGCTAGGTGTGGACATCAAGCGCTTGCCCGAGGACGAAACCGCCTGCTGGGAATGGCTGTACAGCTATCTGTCGATACAGCAGCTGGACTTTAAGATGGGGCGACCTTTGGCAAAAGCATTGCACGATTTGCCCAGTCAAATCATGGGCGAGGACAATCGGCGCGGGCGATTTGTTGAGCAGGTCAATGCCAGCGTGACACGCACTCTAGTTGGCGATGATATCGGTGACGGCTTGGACTTGCCCAAATCCAAATTGCGCTTTGGTGTTTTGTCCTCCGTACCGATACTCTTTGCGCTAGACACTGCCCGCCAGCGCAATGACAAGGTTGCGGACAAGCTTGAGCGCTTTCGAGCCAAGCGCCAAGACAACATGAACTGGTGGCTCAAAGAAAACGACAAATATTACCAACAATAAAACGGCTTTTTAAACCAATAAAAGCAACTAGCGCGAGTGTATCGCCTCATCTGCCAGGCGATAATACCAGTCAACCTCTCTATCAAAGCCAATCTCCATCAGACTCGCCAGCACGCGCCCTGTCAGCCCCCATACGGTCTCGCCCTCCACCTGCCAGCTGGGTGTGACCATCGTATATCGCTCGGGACCCACAGGATACGGCACACTATACTCGACCGTTGGCGCGTCAATCAGCGCCTCAAAATCTGCCCAAAATATCCGTGCAATCTCGCCAAGCTCAGGCACCAGTGTCAAATCACTGTCTATTAGCGCTACGATAGGACGCACGCTCAGTCCCTTCTTGGACTCTTGCGGCGGCAGTTGCCCAATGATATGCACGCGGCTTGCGGGCAACGCGGTCTCCTCGCTTGCCTCACGCAGTGCGGTCACCACATTGTTGCCATCGCCTTCATCATGTTTGCCGCCAGCGCACGACACCTCGCCCGCATGATTGTTTAAGTGTCCCGCGCGGCGGGTCAATAGCAAGCGCGGGCGCGCTTCATTGGTAATTGCAACCAAAATAGACGCATCAGCGACGGGCGTGTGCTGCAATGCGTCCAATATCTGCGCGCAGTAGCCGATATCACTATCGGTCGCCGATGGGCTGACATCGCTACCGAGTAGCTGTGCTTGTAAGCGCTCTGCCATCTGTCGTAGCACAGGCTGCTGAATATGGCGCGGAATCGCCACACTCAGCTCATCAAACCGCGGCGAATGCGTAAGCGTCATTCCCTGCTCCTTGTTCTTGTTATCTTGTCCTTTAGCATAGCCTAAAACACCATCTGAATCACCCGCGTATCTGTGTTACTTATAAGGCGTGCGCGTGTTGTAAATATCTTGCTGCCTTTACATCACGATTACACGCAGTAACTCGCGGTAGCAATAAACGACACGCAATTATTTGTAAAAGTGGTAGGCTAACTTATGTTTGCTTAGCAAGACGGCGCATTTTTCAAACATAGTTTCATAGGGTTTGGATAAGTGATATCGGGCGACATCTCCATCTTTTAGCAAACATCCATCGTACTTTTAAACCACTAAATAATGTTAAAACAATAAATAATAAGGAATACTCATGACAGACCATCTCGATGATTTACTCCCAGACGTAGAATACATTACTGATAACTACAAAGGCGCGGATAAGCTCAAAGACAAGCGCGTCATCATCACAGGTGGCGATAGCGGCATCGGGCGCGCAGTGGCACTACACATGGCACGCGAGGGCGCAAAAGTCGCGATTCTTTACCACAGCGATGAAGAGCAAGCGACTGAGACACGAAAAGGCATTGAAGCTGAAGGCAGCGAAGCGCTGGTCATTCAAAACAACGCCAGCGATAGCGACAGCTGTAAAAACGCGGTGCAACAAGTGGTCGATGCGTGGGGCGGTGTGGATGTACTGGTCAACAATGCAGGTATGCAAAAGCCTTATAACGACTTAACCGATATCAGTGATGACGACTGGCAACAGCATTTTGATGTCAATATGGCGGGGATTTTTTATACCACCCGCGCCGCACTGCCCCACATGCAAAAGGGCAGCAGCGTAATTAATACCACCTCGGTCAATGCCTTTGTCGGTAATGATGTGTTGGTGCCTTATACCTCAACCAAAGGCGCTATCGTCGGCTATACTCGCGCCCTTGCCTTGCAACTTGCGGAGCGTGGCATTCGTGTCAATCAAGTTGCCCCAGGCCCTATCGCCACCGAAATCCAAAAGGCGTTTAAGGACTTTGATAAAGACATTATTAAGTCCATGACCACACCGATGGGACGTATCGGGCAGCCGTATGAGCTGGGCGGCGCGTATGTGTTCCTCGCCTCAAGTGACAGCAGCTTTGTCACAGGTCAGACCATCCACGTTAATGGCGGGATGATTACCAATGGCTAATGCAATGAAGGTGCAGCGCATCGACAGTAGTGTCTGCTCGCATGTCCAGCATAGCAGCTGGGCGGCGCACCCGTCACATCAGCAGTGGCTGATTAATGAAGGTCAGCGGCTACTGACCCACTATCAAAAGGCCCGCATGGCGGATGGTTTTGGTTCACTGGGTAATGATGGCAAATTGCAAGACCAGCGCGCAAAAGGCGTGGTTACTGCAAGGATGATACATTGCTATGCACTGGCATCGATGATGGGTGTACCGAGCGCAGGTGTCATGGCAGATTATGGCATTGACGCGCTACTTGATGGCGCGCTGCGTGATAAGGTACATGGCGGCTGGTTTGAAGACAGCTATACTCCTTCGCGCAAAAACGCTTATTTACATGCCTTTGTTTTGATTGCTGCGGGCAGTGCCACCCTTGCCCAGCGTCCGCGTGCGGCAGAACTACTCAGCGTTGTCCTTGATATTATTGAGACGCACTTTTGGCAAATGGAGGAGTCGGTCATGCAGCCTTCTTTTGCTACCGATTGGTCAGATGCAGAAAGCTATCAAGGCGCGAACTGCAATATGCACACGACCGAAGCCTTTTTAATTGCGGCGGATGCGACCAATGATGATAAGTACCTGCAGCGTGCGCTACAACTTGGCAAGCGCTTTGGGCATGATATTGCAAGTGCGTATGATTGGCGGATTCCTGAGCATTTTGACGCCTCATGGCAAATGCTGCCTGATTATAACCAAGACCAAGCTACCGATGATTTGCGCCCTTGGGGTTTGACGCCAGGGCATTTTGCGGAATGGGCGGGACTGCTTATCAAGATTGAGACCGCACTACAACAGCGCCAGCAAGACGCGCCTGCATGGCTGCTTGATAATGCCATTGCGCTTTTTGATAGTGCGATGGCGCGTGGTTGGGCGGCTGATGGCAAGTCAGGCATGGTGTACACGATTGGTTGGGATGATGCGGTGTCAGTCGCGATTCGTCCTTATTGGGTACAAGCCGAAACTGCCAATACAGCATTACTATTAGCACGGCGTACAGGCGACAGACGTTTTGAAGCCATTTATCGTGAAGTATGGGATTATATCGCCCTGTATTTGGTTGATTACGATTTGGGCGGTTGGCGGCATGAGGTCGATGCCAGTGGCAATCTGAGCGCCGTCGTCTACCCGCACCGTGAGGATCTGTATCACGACTTTCAGGCAACCGTCACCCCGCTGATTCCCAACTCTGGCTCTATCGCTGGCGGACTACTGCGCAAATACAGTTAATATTGAGGCGTGTCCCTAGTTCAAGCGTTTATGACTAAATAGGAACACGCCCTAGACAAAAACATAGCCTAACAAACGCGCTATTGGGAATTTGCTTCTTACAGGAATCCCCTATTTGCACTGAACTTTTGCGCTACAATGGGGCTTATTTTTATTTTTGCTAAAAGGTAGCCCGTATGCGCTATTGCTTAGAATGCGGTCACGAGGCCGAATACAAAATCCCTGAGATGGACAACATGCCGCGCTTGGTCTGCCCAAACTGCGGCTACATCCATTATGAAAACCCCAAAATCATCTGCGGCACGCTGGTCGTACATGAAGACAAAATATTACTCTGCCGCCGTGCTATCGAGCCACGTTACGGCTATTGGACGATACCTGCAGGTTTTATGGAAAATGGCGAGACCATCGCCGAGGGCGCAGCACGTGAGAGCTTTGAAGAAGCGGACGCTATCGCCGTCAACCCGCAATTGTACTGCATCTATGACATTCCCGACATCGGGCAGATTTATATCATTTACTTAACCGACCTAAAAGACGGCGCGTATGGCGCTGGGGTTGAGAGCATTGAATGCGCGCTGTTCGATGAAGCGGACATTCCATGGGATGATATCGCCTTTGAAGCAGTACAACGCACACTCAAGCGCTACTTTAATGACCGCGTCACGCATGATAGCCGCGACAGCTACCCTGTACATCAAGACCGCATCAGTAAAGACAAAAGCATTAAGCGGTATTAGGCGTGTTTTCAATTTAAACGCCTGTGACTAGGGCGTGTCCCTATTTTAAAAATGGTGATAAAAATAAGCACACACAAAAAAGCCAAGCATCACACTTGGCTTTTTTTATGAAACAACTTATTAAGCAAAATTAGCTTTTGACTTTATTGACCTCAAAGCCCAGCTCGCGGACGTGCGCTTCTTTGTCATACGGCGCAAGTACGGCGCGGACGTATGGCTGGTCGAGCAGGTATTTGCGAGCCACACGCTGCAAGTCATCAATAGTCACGCCAAGGATAAGGGCGCGCATTTTGCGTTGCCAATCGGCGCTACGCTCGTGCAAATCGGCAAAGCATGCCTTGACCGCCTCACCCGCTGGCGAACCAGGTTTGTCCATACCTGAGATGATGCCCAAGATGGCTTCTTCTAATTGCGCGTCGGTTTGCGGCTCATTTAACAACCAATCAATACTGTCCGTGAAGTGTTCAAAGGTTTCCGCGCAGTACGGGTCACGGTAGCTAAAAAATTTAAAGGCGCAGGCGTTGGCGTCATAGCCTGCCCCGCCACCGTATGCACCGCCACGCTCACGAATCGCGCTGTGCAAGTAGCCGTTACGCAAGTATGGCGCAAGTACCATCAGGGCAGCGGTGTCTTCGCTGTCCGCAGGCGGCGCGGCATACACGCTGGCATTGTGATAGACGTTGGTCGCCACCAGCCACGCGCTGTCGGTCACAGGTTGTACCGCTTGGGCATCATCATTATCTGCATTGCCATTATCTGTCTTGTCACCTGACAAGGCGGCATCTAGCGGCAGCTTAAATACCGCAGGCACGTCTTGATTGATGTCTGCGCCGCTATACGCTACAGACGCATCCAACTGCCAACTGTCAATAATGCGCGCGCGCAGGTTGTCCGTTTGCTCGGCTTCACAAATCAGTAGCGCGTGCTTGGGCAAATGAATCAAGCGTTGATGCAGAGCCATAAGGCCACTCGCCAAATCATCCCACACGCTATCATCGTTATCCGCTTCATTCAGAAAGCCTTTTAACGCGTTTAGCGCAGGCAGACCGCTACGCACATATTCAAGGTGCGCTTGGCGGCTCATGCCACGGCTCGCAGTTTGCATCGCGTAGGCGTGACCTGCACTTGCCAGACGTGATTGCCAGCCCGCTTGGCGCTGCTGCAAGATTTCTTTAATGCGGCTGTGCTCGTTAAAGACGCTGTGCTCCATCACTTCTTTTAATAAATCGATAGCATTTGGCTTGCGGTTTAATGCACGCGTCGCCACCACGAAGTAGCTGTTAATATCATTACGCGCATGCACGCTGGTACGCTGGCTGATACGCGCAGTGACGCCTGAAGAATGCGCGGCTTGTTTTGCCTGCATCTCGTGCGCGCTCATGCTGTCGGTGCCCAGCTCTGATAACAGGCTGAGATAAATCGGCAAGAGCGGATGGTTAATCACGTCATTGGCAGGCAAATCACCGACGTTGTCATGCCCCTCTAGCGGCGCGGTCAAGGGTACAATCACTTGATAATAATACAAGCCATTGGTGCCCGCTTCGTACTCAAACAGACTGCTGTCGCGTCCACTTAGGTTCACCGTCGTACGCTTGCCGTCTTGCCATTGGATGTCTTCTGGCACGTCTTCCAAGCCGACTTTTGGCAATAGGCTCAAATCATCGGGCGCTGCTTGACGCGCTGCCAAGTCAAGCGCCTGCTGACGCAAAATCGCCTTGTCATCGTCGGTGAGATTCGCAGCGATGGTGTCCAAGCGCGTTTGCTCAGCGGCGGCTTGGCGCGCAGACTTTTCACTGTCAGGCACACAGCTCACGCGCACGCGGTGCGGGTTGTCAATCAAGTGCGTCTTAATCAAGTTAGGCAGCCAGTCTTTGTCTTTGACTTGCTCGCGTAGCCATGCTAAATGCTCATCCACCGCCCACACGTCAATCGGATTGCCATCATGCACAGCGGTGCTAAAGCCTTCGAGCATCAAGTTTAGCCCGTAAGGAATGCTGTCGCCGCCAATATGACGCTGGTCAATCTCAATCTGATGCAAAATGGTTTCGATCACTTCATCATCAATCGGCGCACTGGCGACCTTATTTAGCAAATCCAAAATGCCTTGCTCGACCGCTTCGGCGTGCTCAGGCTCAGAGCCGCGCAAGCCTGTATAAAACACCATCTCATAATGACTGTCGTCCAAACCAAGTAGCGGGCTGGGCGCTTTGCCAAGGGGATGACTGTCCAAATACGCGCGCAGTGGCGAGCCTGCATGCTCAATCAATACGCCCTCTAACAGACGCAGTGCCAAGCGCTGCTTGGGGTCAGTGATGGCAGGTAATAACCACGCCAAGACGTGATGCGTTTGGTTTGCGCCCGCTTCGTCCACGCCATAAGTTTCGGTCGCGCTAATCGGTGCTGACAAGCGCTGTTCAGGGCGTGAGACGTGCTTTTTGCCTGTTTCAAAGCGCGCTAAGGCATCGTCATGCAATTTGGCTTGGGTTTCCTGCACAGGAATATTACCAAAGCTCATAATCACACTGTTTGATGGGTGGTAATGGCTTTCGTGAAACGCCACCAGCTCGCTGTGCGTCAAATCAGGAATATCCGCAGGGTCACCGCCTGAGTTGTAGTGATAGGTCGTGGTCGGGAACAGATGATGCGCGACCGCATGATACAGCTGGTCAATCTCGCCACTCATCGCGCCTTTCATTTCATTAAACACAATGCCTTTAAACTGTGGTTTATCGTTTTCGTCCAGCTCTACGCGGATGCCTTCTTGGGCAAAGTCCAGCGGGTGAATATTGGGAAAAAATGACGCGTCCAAATATACCGACAACAAGTTAAAGTAGTCGTTTTTATTTTGCGTGGCATACGGATACGCTGTCCAATCGGCAGCGGTCATCGCATTCATAAAGGTGTTTAGCGAGCGCTTAATCATCGAAAAAAACGGGTCGCGTACTGGGAACTTTTCTGAGCCGCACAGTGCCACGTGCTCTAAAATGTGCGCCTCACCTTTGGAGTCCATCGGCTGGGTGCGAAAGCCCACCAAAAAAGCATTTTCGTCACTCGGATGCGCCAAATGGTAATGCATCGCGCCCGTTTTTTTGTGCTGGCTAATCAGCACATCCATCGACAGCGCCTCGATATGGCGATGCTCAATCAGTGCAAATTCAGGATGTAGAGTCAAATCAGCGGTAAAATCGGTCTCGGTCATGGGTATCCTTATACAGCGCGTCGTCCTATCGTCTTTTATTATAGGGTCGCCTTATGGGGTAAAAATATAGAAGGTGAAAGATGAGTGGGTTAAACTACCGTTAAGCCCAAAGAAAAATCATATGTCTTAATAAATACGCTCAATTAAACGGTATTTTTCTTGCTTGCTGTGGCTGCGCCTCCAGAGGCTACGAAAAATACCGTCTAATCTCGCTATATCAGCGTTATAACAATTTAATGATATAACTAATAAACTTAAAAAAAGGTGGGTAACGCCTATCACATCGCACGCCAGCGTAAAAAACGCTGCCGTAATCTGTCTCTATCAAAGGAAAGGCATTTGCCTAACGCTGTTAATTGGGGACGCGGCAAGCTAAATCAAGGCACGCCTAAAACCGTGCTAAGAAAAAGACAAAAAGGAATACCTATAAAAAATAAGGAGCTGTCCTATAAGACAAACCCCATCTAAAAATCTTGTAAAATCAACGCTAAAGAACAGCAAAAAACGGCATCAAAAATACGCATACAATAAGCACACGCATACCCCTTAACAGCCCATGACAGTAGTGCTAATATAAAAGACACGGTTTTTTAGGAGCACGCTCATGAGCTATCAACACATCTTACTGGTCACCGACCTCTTGCCTGATGCCCATATCGTCGCGCAAAAGGCCAAACGCATCGTCGAGAATCGACCCAATGCCAAATTATCCGTGTTACACATCGTCCGCGATACGATGGTTGGCTTCGGTTACGAGCTGGTACCCGCCTCCAGCCTCTATGACGCGATTGATGATGAGCGCTGTCAAGAAGCACGCGTCAAACTGGCAGATTTTCTGACAGAAAATGATTTACATACGGTCAACTCTGAAGTAACGACCGCCATTTCTAGCAGCGAAGGCATCGTCAATTATTGCCATAAAAATGACGTCGATTTATTAGTCATCGGTCGTCACGAACGTCATGGCTTGTCAGCATGGCTCAATGGCGCGACAGCGGATAACATCTTGCCTAATGTCCCTTGCGACTGCTTGATTGTGCGCTTGGACAAACCCAAACCGCGTGACTTATAAACGCTGGCAACAGCTGATAAACGCCCATTAACGACTTAAGCTTTGGCATCGTCTGATGATTATTAACGCGCCAGCGCTAGCAAATAGCGCTGGCGTTGTTATATGATCTTCTTTGTCTTGAAGCGCCTTTCTTTTCGCAGCCAATTTCTTTTTAAGTTTTAATTTCTCTTTAAGTTTTATCGGTATTGAGCATCGTCATAAAGGCTTGCCAAATGGCACTTTTGTGCCGCGCTTTGTGCCAGACGAGCCACCATGTACGCGCAAGGTCAATGCCTGTCACCTTCACTTGTACCAAGCTGCCCGCGTCCAGCTCAGGCTGGATGACGTGCTGGGACAGACAGCCGATGCCAATATCGGCGCTGACCATGTGTTTAATCGCCTCCGACTGCTGCACCGCCATCATTACCCGAGCCTCAGGCAAATGCTGCAATAACTGCTCGTCAATCACCTGCCGCGTGCCTGAGCCAACCTCGCGCACCAATAGCGGCAAGCGCGCCAGCTGATTGGGGCTGAGCTGATAGCACTGCGCCGTATCGTCATAATCACATTCAGCGAGCCATTTACTGCCCGCCTTGGCAAACACCATCAGCGTATCGGTACGCCATGCCCGCTGCACGATTGCGTTAGTATCACTTGGGCGCGGCGTACCCTCAACCAGCGCCATATCAACGGTCAACTGCTCAACCTCATGTACCACCTCTTGCGTATTGGCAATGGTCACATCAATGTGCGCCTCAGGCAACGCACCATAAAGCTCCGCGATTAGTGGCGGCAAGGCATAATTGCCAATGGTAGTACTCGCGCCAATGCGAATTTGCTCGGTTTGGTGCTCGTGATACTGTTCTAGGCTCACTGCTTGTTCAAGCAACGTCTGCGCCTGCACATAAATAGCGTGCGCGTTGTGATGCGGAAGCAGACGCCGTCCGACGCGCTCAAAGAGCGGCATTTGTAAACGCGTCTCCAGCGTCCCAAGCGCACTACTGACCGCCGATTGCGACAGATGCAGCGCTTCACTTGCGGCGCTGGTGCTGCCTGTTTGGTAAATACTGACAAAGACTGCGAGTTGCTTGAGAGTCAGCTTAGGTAATGGCAGGGCGTGTGGCGTCATGGCGCGTCCTGATGTTGTGTGGCTTACGTCATTATTTAATAAACAAGCCGTTATCTAATAAATAATTTACCCAAAAAATCGATAACAACTATCTTTTCAATCTGTTTTTATTATAAATAGTGACGCCGTATACTGTCCATATTGCAAATAAAGATTAAGTTATGCCTTTTTGGCAATAAGGATAAACGATGGCAATCGCGACCTACCGCGCCCTACAGCGCACGCTTGAGAGCTACACCCCGCGCACGCCGCACGCACTCGGTATTGTGGTGGTAGCTATCGGTAGTGTGCTGTGTCTGTGGCTGGCGCAAGTGGCGGTGACGTCTTCTGTCGGGCGCACGCTTGGGCTGTCGTCTTTGACGTTAGCAATCATCATTGGGATGCTGCTCGGCAATTCTATCTATCCGCGCTATGCACCCAAACTTACGGCGGGTGTGGGCTTTGCCAAAAGCAAGCTCTTACGCCTTGCTATCGTGTTTTATGGCTTTAAGCTGACCTTTACCCAAGTCGCGGGCGTGGGGCTGCCAGCGGTATTGTGTGATGCCTTGGTGCTGGGTTCGACGTTTTTTTTAACCTATCAGTTGGGCACGCGCTGGCTAAAACTCGATAAACAAACCACGCTATTAATCGGTGCGGGTGCAAGCATTTGCGGCGCGGCGGCGGTCATTGCGACCGAACCTGTGGTCGAAGCCAAGGCACACAAGGTGACGATAGCCGTGGCGACGGTGGTGGTCTTTGGCACACTATCGATGCTGCTGTATCCGTTTTTGTATCACTTGGGCTGGCTTGCGCCGTGGCTGGATGCCGAAAGCTATGGTATTTATAGCGGCTCGACCATTCATGAAGTGGCGCAAGTGGTGGTCGCGGGTAACGCCATTAATGCCGATGTCGGCAATACAGCGGTGGTCACTAAGATGATACGTGTGATGATGCTCGCGCCATTTTTGCTGCTGCTGTCTTTTATTTTAACCGCTAAACACGAACCCAATACCGAAAAACTGCCTCTAAAAACCCGCCTACAGCGCGTCAATGTGCCATGGTTTGCCTTTGGTTTTATCGTGGTCGTGATGCTGCACACGTGGTTGCCGCTGGATGCGCGGCTGGTGAGCGCCTTGGTACAGGTGGACAATGTACTGTTAACGATGGCGATGTTTGCCCTTGGTCTGACCACGCATTTAGGCGCAATTAAGGAGGCGGGCATCAAGCCCTTGTTGCTGGGTGCGGTGGTGTTTGGCTGGCTTATCTTGGGCGGCGGGCTGATTAATGTTGGTGTCGGCTTATTATAAGGTTAAATAAAACGCGGCTCACTTGGCATCAGGCAAGCGAAACAGATAAATCGCCACACCCGTACATACGGCTGCCACAAGCCATGCTATCCATAGCATGTCACCCTCTAGACGATAAAACAGCAGCGCTGTCGATACCGCCATCATCACCGTCGCGAGCCATTTGGCATAGCGCGGCACGGCGTGATTGGCCTCCCAATCGCGCACAAACTTGCCAAACCATTTGTGATTAATCAGCCAAAAATGAAAGCGCTTCGAGCTGCGCGCCCAGCATGCGGCAGCGAGCAAAATAAAGGGCGCGGTCGGCATCACGGGCAAAACCGCGCCGATAATCCCGAGCACAAAAAACACCCAGCCCAAAACAACAAACAGCCAGCGCACGGCTGGGCTTTTGGCTTGGTTGCTGCGCGGTCGGTGATAAAAAACCTGTTTATTTTTACTCATAAAGATAATGTCATTGTACCAATCAGAAACTATCAGTCAGCCAGCATGCAACATTGCTAAACGTGGTACAAGGTCATTTTTGCAGGTTTTTGCTATTAATGCGTGTTTCTACTACACAGTTCAGTAAATACTCGAATTGTATTTTTATTTTATGAATCTCTTTGCGCAAAAAAATAGGCGAATTGATCATTGATACCAAATCTTGCGCCCACGTACATAAGTCCTTTATGATAGCTGTGCAATACCCAATTCATCTTGTCGGGGTGCGTTGATTGATGACTGTAAATACCGTCAACATCATCGCTGAGAGAAACCCGTGAACCTGAAGCAGTTAGCACTGACGTAGGAAACCAGGATGACACGTTTTTGCGCTTAGCCGAGCGTGTTTGTCATGGTGCATCGAACATTAAGGTCAACCTTTCTTGTTTTGCATCAACCGTATCAGTCTGATTGTTTCCCCTATCTATAAAGGAAACAAGCATGCCACCAACCACCGACCTCACCCTTACCCTTGAATGGTTTTTAAACCCCGATCACTTGCCCTTTATTGCCGGTGTAATGACGGGCGCGTATACGCAAGCAGGACTCAACGTCACCATTATTGAACCTGATGATCATTATGACGGCTTTGCTGAACTACAGAATCAACGCATCGACCTACATGTAAACGAGCCAATCCATTTATTCGAGCATTACGCGCCAAACCTACGGGCGCTGGGCTGTTTTTTTGAAACTGACGGCGGCATATTAATGCGTCAATCGAGTATGGATAAGCTAAAAAACAATCAACCCATTCGTATCTGCACGCCTGCGGCTGAAGAAAAAACCAATCGCATTGGTTTTGAGATTTTATCCCGCTACGCCAATCAAAATGGCTTTGGCATCAGCCGCGAGAATGTAACGTTTGTACAAAAAGATTTTTACCACATAAAAAATCTACAAGAAGATCCAAGCCTTGATGGCGCTTGGCTTTGCTTTTATAACTTTGAAGGTGTGGAAGCGACTCACGAAAACTTAGACTTTACGTTCATCGACCAACATTTATCCCCTTATCCTAACTTTTCAGCATTAGAGATTCTTACAACCGATGAGACTTACAGCGCCAAAAAAGACGCGATAGAGGCCTTTATTCAAGTCACCAACCAAATGACAGAACACTGTAAAAGTGAGCCTGAGTCTGCGCGCCGCATGTATTATGACTATAGTAAAACTGACGCAGATGCCCTGATGGACAGCATCATTGATAATACGCTTGGCAGATTGATCACGCCAATCACACCTGATGCAAGTAAGTGGCTAGAGCTACGCGAGATGCTAGCCGAGATCGATATCGTGACGTTGACGGATGCGCAATATCAATCGCTGTGGACGTGATAAGTGTTTTAAACTTTAGAATAATTTAAAGCATAAAACCGCTCAAAGTTGGACTGACCCCTGAAAGTTGGACAGTTTTTTATTGTCAGCGCATCAAGACAAATACTTAATCTCGTACAATACCCAGCTGTTTTGCTTCTATGAGCCAGCTGGGAAATTCTTCTAACATATTGTCATACAAGGCTGCTTCGCTGATATCGTCTAAATCATCGAGTTCAAAAAAATTGCAGTTATCAACGACGCGCCCCGTCATGTCATCCAAGTTTTTTAAGATGCCGTAGCTGCTGCCACCCAAGCCTACGAACTGCCAAAATATCGGGAGCGGCGCCGCGTCAACCATGACCTTGGTAATGCCTCGCGTATCGCGCACGCCCCCATCACTGATAAACAGTACATAAATAGGTACGTCCAACCCATCTTTTTTATAAAAATCCGTCACCGCTTTGATGACGTCCGCTTCATTATTGACCCGCGCACCGAGCTTCCATTGACGCCAGCCGCCATGCACCGTATCAATAAAGCCCTCATAATTACTGAGGCTAACCTCGCCCAAATATTGATTGTGCTGACCAAACGCCCAGCAATCGAGCGCCTGATTGTCATCAAAGCTCACCGCCAGCGGCAACAAGCGATTGACCACCTCTTGTACGCGCCCTTGTTTGTATTGGCGGTTCATAGAGCCTGTCGCGTCCAGCACCAGCGCAACCTTTGCCGTGAGCCGTTGCAGCTGGCGTTTTTCGAGCGATACGGTGACTTTTTTGGCAAGGTTGACCAGTTTAGGGGCTTTCTGCAGCATTACTTTTTCGAGATTGACCTTTGCGCTTGGGACATCAGGTGCGGCTACGGGCTCAGAATCAGCGACCACACCGCCAAAGTGCTGCACAATCGCGGCAAGCCCACCATTAAAGCCTTGCGCCACATTCGCCACGCGCCATACCCCATTTTTACGATACAGCTGTATCAGCATACTCGCTTGCTGCTCGGCAAAGTCGGCAGATTGATACACCGCTTGCGCCTTTTGCGTCTGCTGGTAAAGGCTCACATCCAGATGGTCGATTTGCTTGAGCGGCGTATCGGCGGATAAGACAAAAAATAAACTGTCCACGGTGGTTGGCAACGCGGCGAGCGTCACCTCAAACACTGCCTGTATGCCCCTAGCCGCTGTCGGGTTCAGCTCGTATTGCGTCAAGCGAATGTGTCCACACGGCGAGGTCGGCTGATTATAAAACACCATATAATCATCATGAATCAGCTTGCCAGACGCATCCAACGCAAAGCAGCTGATGTCCATGTCTATCGGACTTTGGCGCGTGAACGTGAGTGTCAATGGAACGCTAGCGTCAATAGCAAGACTGCTTATGGGTAAACGCTGTCCGATAGTGAGATTCATGGGCTTTCCTTTTATAGGTGTTTTATGGTCTAAAACTATAAACTGCTAATTAAGCTAAAAACGCTGCTTCTCTTTTAGAGAATATATACTCTCTTGCTGCTTTATAATAGTATAAATAACCAACTTATTTTTGTATTTATACGTTATTCTAACGACCTATTATTTTTAGACAATCGCCGTGCTAACCATAACATCCCTTGCGATAGCGCTACTCACACTGGCGGCGCTGACGCCACTTGCGGTCAGCGGTATGAGCGCGAGCAAACTAATCAAAAATAGTATCGCAGCGCCTGTCCTGCCCATTACGCACTTTCCCAACACGTTGTCCAAGGACTGCAACGATGGCGCGGTAAAGCTGTATGACGAATGCGCCGCCCAAGTCACGATTTTAAAAGACGCACTCTGTACCGCCCGCGCTGAGAATAAAAAAGTGCTGATCGTCTATGGTGGCGAGTGATGTATCTGGGGCCATGTGCTGGACAATTACTTTCACGGCAAGTTTAGAAGTTTTGATTATAAGTGGCGTCAGGATGATGGCAATATACAAAGATGGTCGATGCGCGAGCGCATTTCGCCAACAGATGTCAAAGAAGCACACGCTCTGAATCGGTATGTCGCCAATAACTTTGTCATCGCACATATCGAAAATGTCTATGCCAACGGGGATGAGGCGGTCGCCCTGATGGGCTTTGACCCTGACGATATTGATTACTATCCGTTTATCGTCGCGCTAGACCGTGAGGGCAAGTATGTAGGTAATATGGTCTCACCCGACGCTATTAGAGGCTTTGAGATACGCAGTAGCGGCGGGGAAGAATTTCGCGGTTATGATAGAGGTATCTTGCTGAATCAGTTAAAAAACTTAAGGCAGAGGCTTCTAAAAAGGCTGAATAGTAGGAAAAATAAAAAACCGCCCAATTTTTTGAACGGCATTACTTTACAATTGAAAAAACTTATAAAAATATATTGTTTTGGTATATTAAACTATAATCTTTTCATGATTTATACTTCTACCAAAGGGAGGGTACATTGATGTTGAGTCTCTGATAACGTACTTAGCAACAGTATTGCCTTCTTGGTTCACTTCATCGTACCAGTAAGTATCTGTATCTTGACCTTTTCTTTGCTCCCACTTAGTGTCAGTTTGCACTAATTTATGTTCTTTGGGTATATTTAGCTTCTTTATATAATCGTCCATTACATAGCTCCTTAATTTGCAAGTTAAAATCTTATTATATTTTCAATAATCTAATTTAATAGCAATATAATGTTCAGTATTGTAAATTAGTAATATATAAATAGCGTTATAAATTAGTGCTTATTCAAAATAAAATTTCTAATAAAAAAACGCCCCCATCACAGAGGCGTTTTTTGTTTATCAGACAGCTAGGACGTTAACTCACAACGCCTTTAACTGCTCAATCTGTGCATTCATGGTATCAAGCTGCCCTTCTAGCTCAGCCAGTTTGGCGCGTTCTGCTTCGACCACCTCCGCTGGTGCTTTGCTGACAAAGCCTTCATTACCCAGCTTGCGTGCGATGCCATCGGCTAGTTTTTGCAGCTTTTCTTGCGCTTTTCCCAGACGGTTTAGCTCGGCGGTGGGGTCGATCAGCCCTTTCATCGGTACGAGGACGCGCAGCTGCCCGACCATGCTCGATGACGACAGGGGCGCGTTGTCATCAGTGCTGAGGATATCGAGGCTATCGACTTTAGCCAGCGCTTTGAACTGGTTTTCGATACGCGCTAGGCGGTCGGTCTCGTCTTGGGTGATGCCTTGGAGCAGTACAGGCAGGCGCACCGCGTTGCCAAGCTTCATCTCACCGCGAATATTACGCACGCTTGCGATCAGCTCTTGTAGCCATGCCATGTCCGCCTCGACCTGCTCGCTGATCTGCGCGTCGTTCGCCTGTGGGTAGGCGGCGACGACGATGCTGTCGGTGTCTTTACGACCCAGTAGCGGTGCGATGGTCTGCCAGACTTCTTCGGTCAGGTACGGCATGATGGGGTGGGCAAAGCGCAGCGCGGTCTCAAGCACGTGCAGGAGCACATAGCGGATTTGCGCCTTGCGCTCGTCCGATACCGCGTCGTCATTGAGGCTGGCTTTGGCAAGCTCGACATACCAATCACAGTATTCATTCCAGATGAATTCATAGATGTCTTGGCTGACCATATCCAGACGATACTGGGCGAAGTGCTGGCGGATATCGCTGATGGTAGAGTTCAGACGACTCATAATCCAGCGCTCTGGCAGCTCCCACACGTCACTGTTGGCGCTCTGGTCGATGGGCTTGGCGTTGCCTTCTTTATCTACGCAGTTCATAAGTACAAAGCGGCTGGCGTTCCAGATCTTATTACAGAAGTTGCGGTAGCCTTCGACACGTTTTAGGTCAAAGTTGATGTCGCGTCCTGTGCTTGCCAGCGAGGTAAAGGTAAAGCGCAGCGCATCTGTACCATAGGCGGGGATGCCTTCTGGAAATTCTTTACGCGTTTGCTTTTCGATTTTGGCGGCGTCTTTGGGGTTCATCATGTTGCTGGTACGCTTAGCAACCAATGATTCAAGGTCGATACCGTCGATGATGTCGATGGGGTCAAGGACGTTGCCTTTTGACTTGGACATTTTTTGCCCGTTGCCATCACGTACCAGACCGTGAACATAGACGGTTTTGAATGGAATTTGTGCGCTGCCGTCGTCATTTTTAACGAAGTAGAGCGTCATCATAATCATACGGGCGACCCAGAAGAAAATGATGTCAAAGCCTGTGACCAGTACGCTGGTCGGGTGAAAGGTTGCCATCACGCGTGGGTCGGCGCTGCCGTCTGCCCAGCCAAGGGTGCTAAAGGTCCATAGCGCCGAGCTGAACCACGTGTCCAGTACGTCATTGTCTTGGGTTAGAGCCACGTCCGCGCCCAGATTGTACTTGCTGCGCACTTCTTCTTCGTCACGCGCCACATAGATGTTTCCCGCTTCGTCATACCATGCAGGGATACGGTGACCCCACCACAGCTGGCGGCTGATACACCAGTCTTGTAGGTCGGTCATCCACGCCATGTACATGTTTTTGTACTGCGCAGGGACGAACTCGATGCTGCCATCTTCAACTGCATCAATCGCAGGTTTGGCCAGTTTTTCGACCGCGACGTACCATTGATCGGTCAGCCACGGCTCGACGATGACGCCACTACGGTCACCGCGTGGCGCTTTGAGCGCATAGTCTTCGATGGCTTCTAACCAGTCGTTTTCGGTGGCTTCGGCGACCAGTTGCTTACGCGCGGCAAAACGCTCTAGCCCTGCATAGCGCTCAGGCGTGGTCTCAAGGCTTGGCTCGCGAGTTTGCAGATCAGGATAGACCTGCATTTCAGGCAAGATATGCGCCTGCGCGTCTAGGATATTAATCAATGGCAGGTTGTGACGGCGACCCAGCTCATAGTCATTAAAGTCGTGCGCGGGGGTGATTTTTACGCAGCCTGTACCAAAGTCGCTCTCGACATAATCATCAGCAACGATAGGCACGACGCGCCCTGTGATGGGTAGCGTCACGGTTTTGCCAATCAAGTGCGCATAGCGCTCATCGCTTGGGTTGACGGCGACGGCGGTATCACCAAGTAAAGTTTCAGGGCGTGTGGTGGCGACGACCAGATAGTTTTTGCCGTCTTGGGTGGTCACATCGCTGTCGGTAAAGTGATAGCGAAAGTGCCATAGGCTGCCCTTTTCGTCATGGTTTTCGACTTCAAGATCAGACAGCGCGCTTTGGAAATTGGGATCCCAGTTCACCAGACGCTTGCCGCGATAAATCAAGCCATCGTCAAATAAACGCACGAACACTTCTTGTACCGCATTCGACAGCCCGTCATCCATAGTAAAGCGCTCACGTGTCCAATCGACTGAGCTGCCTAGACGGCGAATCTGACTGGTGATGTTGCCGCCTGATTCTTCTTTCCATTCCCACACCTTGTCCAAAAACGCTTCGCGCCCGATGTCATGGCGCTTGATGCCCTCAGCGTTTAGGCGGCGCTCGACCACCATTTGCGTGGCGATGCCCG
The DNA here is from genome assembly GCF_016464015.1 of Psychrobacter sp. bablab_jr014. GTDB lineage: Bacteria > Pseudomonadota > Gammaproteobacteria > Pseudomonadales > Moraxellaceae > Psychrobacter. Next base: position 9,266 of record NZ_JACDXT010000019.1, on the reverse strand, counting down.
CATGGTCGGTGCCTGGCTGCCATAGCGTGTTTTCGCCATTCATACGGTGAAAACGAGTCAAGGCGTCCATGATGGTGTTGTTAAAACCATGCCCCATGTGCAGCGAGCCTGTGACGTTCGGCGGCGGCAAGGCGATAGAAAACGAGTCTTCTTTATCAAAAGTGGGGGCAAAATAACCGTTGTCTTCCCAGCCTTGATACATGCCAGCTTCGACCATCGCAGGGTGATAGGCATTTTCTAATTGTTGCAAGGCAGCTTGGATGGAGGTGGTTAAATTGTGATTACTCATAACGTTCTCAAACAAAAAAGTGAATGGATAATAAGGGCATGTCGTTCAGACAATGACAAACAGCAATAACGCTGACCAATACGGCAGCTATCGGATCATAAAAATAATAAAGGTGAATTCGGCAAAAAAAGCACAATATCACTGATTTTATCTTATATGCGCGCATTTTGTTAGCATCGAATGCGTTTTGTCCGTGCATTCTGGTAGCAATCTGGTAGCAATTGGATAAAAGTCACCGCCGAGCGCTCGTGTTAAAATATTCTGCTTGCACGCATCTGTTGATGTGTCGCCCACTTCGATGAGTACCCCGCATGTCCGACCCCAAACCGAATGCCCAGCCTGACACTGACTTGAATACTAAGGAGCACCCGCATCCTGCTACCGATACCTGCCCATCCAAGTCACCAGAAGATGACGCCGAAAAAAATACAGTCAAAGTCATTACCGAGACACTGGAGGACGACACTTTGTCCGAGGACGTAAGCGACGAAGACAAAGAAACCATTGAAGCGGTGACTAACGAGGACAACATCAGCGAGCCAAAGAGCTACGCCAGCATTTTGCTGGAGCAAGTCATGGACGCCAAGGCAACGTTTAATCGCTCGCTCGGCGCGCTATTTACCAGTGCCTTTACCGCAGGGCTTGAGATTGGCTTTAGCTTGTTTGTCATTTTGTCCGTCTTTGCCGTGCTGCATGATTTGATGCCCAGCCAATATGCGATGACACTCTCCTCTTTGCTGTATCCGCTTGGCTTTATCATCGTGGTGATTGGGCAGTCGCTGCTATTCACCGAGCAGACTTCTTTACTCAGCCTGCCTGTGTTAAACAAAATCGAGCCGCTGCATAAGCTGCTACGTCTGTGGGGCATCGTCATCGCGGGCAATATTGTGGGCGGCTGTCTGTTTGCCGCCTTGATGATTGGGCTGGGCATTCACATGGGGCTGTTCACCACCGACGCCATTGATGCCTACGCGCATCATGTGCTCAAGTTTAAATGGTGGGTGATTTTTGGCAGTGCGATTTTGGCGGGCTGGATGATGGGCGTTGCCGCGTGGCTCGTGACATCGGCACGTGATACCTTAAGCCGTATTGTGCTGGTGTCCTTGATTACAGGCAGCATTGGCTTTTTGGGCTTGCATCACAGTATTGTTGGCAATATCGAGGTGTTTTCGGCACTGATGTACGGCACCACGGTGAGCCTCGGCACGTATTTGTGGTTTTTACTCGTGGTGTTGACAGGCAATACAATTGGCGGCGTGGTGTTCGTGGCGGTGCTCAAAAACCGTACCTTCTTATTTGATTTTGAAAAAACCAAAGCGCAAGTACGACGTTAAAACATTGAGTTAAAAAAAATAGGCATCAGATTAACGCGGCGCACTTTTTACCGCTGTGCCATAAGCAATGGCTTCGACCATCGTGCCCATTGGATTTAGGGTGGTAACTTCAAAGCGCAAGCCGTACACCGCGTCACAGCCTTGCTCGGCGGCTTCTTGACGCAGGCGCAATAAGGCTTCGCGGCGCGCACGCTCTAGCAAGGTTTCGTAGGTGGTGAGATTTTTACCAAAGAAATTTAACAGTTTGGCAATCGCCATTTTAAAATAATCTTGCGCGATAACCACGCTACCGAGCACCAAGGTGCCCTCGGTGTTGGCGGTTAATGGCGGCTGATAAAAGCGTTCATTGGACACGGTGATGTACGCAAACCGCGCTTCTTCACGTGCCAGCATATTCAGATGCTTTTGCTCGTTACGACGCCCAAAAAACCAGCCAACCGCAATGAGCAGCAGTATGGGCGCATAGTTAATCAATAGATTGGTTAACGTCTGGTTCATGAAGCGTCTCGATAAGGGCGCAAAAGAGTAACAGCCATCAGCAATGTCACTAGCCAAAGGGATTAAAGCGCGGTAAATCGTCCGCAGACGTGGTGCCAACCGTAGGCGCAGTCGGCGCAGGCGCTTGAGGCTGCACCTCATTACTGGGCACCGCTTTGACCGCTGTGCCATAGACAAACAGCTCAGACGCCCCTTGGGCAATACTGGACGTTGAAAACCGAATGCCAACGATAGCATCTGCGCCTAGCGCTTGAGCTTTGACAATCATACGGTCAATGGCTTCTTGGCGCGACTCTTCGAGCAGTTCGGTATATGAGGTCAGCTCGCCACCAACGAGGTTTTGTAGCCCTGCAAAAAAATCTTTGCCCACGTGCTTTGAGCGCACGGTACTGCCATACACGACATCGAGTCGCTCAGTGATGCGGTAGTTGGGTAAGTGCTCAAGGTTTGATAGCTGCATAGTCCTGCCCTTTTTACCAAGTGCGTGTCTGCGGTGTATAGTCTAACCACTATTAAAGTGTTACAGCGTTAGACTCGTTTAGCCTACTACTGTAGTACTTGCACTCGTCTGCCTTGTACCACTTTTAATATTGATTGACTATATGACCATCAGCCACGCTACAACGTCTGATTAATCGTTGGTATGAAACAACAAAAACAGCTCGGTTAAGTTGCCCTCGATACTGTTTGCCATCTGTGCCAGCGTGTCTTCGTCATTACGCATAGCGATCAGATCTTCGTCTTCGTCATCGACGCCGCTTAGCACGACCATCGGTAGCGTCAATACCGCAACATCCTCAGCGCTGTCATCATCGGCGAACCAGTCCTCGGCATCGTCGGCGTACATGGCATCAACGAAGCCAATCGACCATGCCACGATGTCTGAATCTTCAGAAAAATCCACCGCTTCTTCGCTGTTGCCTGCGTCTTCATTGAACGGCAGCTCAATCGGGGTTTCGTTTTTTAAATCATTGATAATCGCGGTACGCCAGCGCTGTACACCATCGACCACGTTGGCAGGTACTTGCGCGGTCTGATTGTCAAACAACGCATCGACCCAATTCGGCAACTCAGGGCCAATAATGGTCGCGGTCAAAAAGCCGTGCGTGGCGACGCTATCAAGAATATAAGGACTGTCTGAGCTGTCCAAAAAATCCAACAATTCATCAAAGCTTAGGGCGTTACTCATGGGAATTATCCTTATTGTTGTGGGGTACTTATGGTTATCGTCATGTAAGCGAGGTTATGACTATTAATAGCTGCTTTTATAGTCAGGTTTATTTGAAAATGATGCAGCGAGATTCAATACTATTTTTCGTAGCCTCTGGAAACGAAGTTACAGCAAGCAAGAAAAATAGTGTTTAATCGAGCGTGTGTCTAAAGCGCCATTATTTGTCATCGATATTAGGGCGTGTTGAACATGGTCTGTTTGTGGCTGTATTTAATGTAACGCTTACGCTTAATGAAATAAAGGTCAATCCGTCAAAATGATACAGAAAGGTTTAGGCGGGATAGCGGTTGTCTGTCACACGCGTTTATAGACACGGCTTATTGATGTTGTCGGCAAAAACAACAATGCGCCATTACAGCGCATCATCGTCATCCCAATCTTCGTCGTCATCGTCCCAGTCGTCATCATCGTCGCCTAGGTCTTCTAGCTCGTCTTTGAGCGCTTTTTCAAGACGCTTTTCTTCAAGCAAATTGTCAATCAAACGACGTTTTTCTAGGCTGCTTAAACGGGTGCGCGAGCTACTTTCGGCTTCTTCAACCAGTTTGGCATCATCATCATCTGCAAAATCACCATCAAAATCGTCATCAATATCAGAATCACTCATGACAAACTCCTATTATGTGGGCATATGAGAAACTACTTCGATTTATATATGCCTTATAAAGTTTTGCTACCCGCTTGTCAATCCTTTTCATCCTAAAGCGACAAACAAACGCTGCTTTAAGCCAAGCTACACAGTGTCTTGAGACGGTTTACTTTTCGTTATTACCGCTCATTAGTACGGCATTGCGTACATCGGCAAGGCGTTGCATCAAGGCCTCGTTGGCACCATCAAAGACGGCACATTCACGCTCATACACGGTGGTCGGACGTTTAAAGCTATAAACCTGTACATGGTGACCAATTTGTTTAAGTCCCGCAGTCGGTAATAAAATAAGCATTTGCTCTTTTTTACCTTTACTGTCTAGCAGACGCTCTAGCGCATCGCTTTGTGCTTCATCGCTCACGCCAACTTTGGCAGGCAATGCAAAGCGTGACAGCTCGATATGCTTATCATGGATGATTTTGTTGAGCATCAGATACAGTTTACCGAGCATCACACCCGCCAGCGCCACTTTGGCATGCTGATTGTCAGCTTTTAGTATTGCGCACGCGCCTGCATCGTCAAAGCTTGGACGACTTTGCAGATGCACGCCTGAGAGTATCGGCTGTGCGAGCAGCTCATCAATCGCTTGATTGAGCAGCTGCGTACATAGCGCCAGATACGGCATACGCAGCTCGGGCGCGAGGCGCTCTAACATATTGTATTCATCATGGAACATGATATTCACGCTGACACTGTCAAACTCACGCGTTGCGGACAGCTTGGTCGGTAGATTACTGACAGGCGCAGCAACCTCACTATCGGCTTCTGCCTCCGCGTCTTTATCGGTGCGTTGGTGCGATTTTAGATAGGCATTTAGTTCACGATGGATGTTTTTGCTCTTTAGAGCAGCGCGTTTTACGATGGTGTGCTGCTGACCGTCGGCGTCGACTTCTTCATTATCGGCATCGATGTCACTATTCTCTAGCGGCAACATGGTGGTTTTGTAGCTGTGCATATCGCGGCTTAAGGCATTCAGCTGCTCTTTGGTTGGGCGCGCGATGTAGCCGTATAACAGCCACAAAAACAAGTGCAGTATCAATGAGCCGACCACAAACGGCCACTGCATGGCAATAATCTCACCAGTGCTAACATCTTTTAAGGTCAGCTCAACCGTACCGATAACTGATTCGCCTTGCGTGGCAATCTGACGGATGGTATCGCCTTTTTGCATCGGCGCATTGCCCACAGGCACGAGCACGTCATTTTTGCTGTCCGTAATCACCAAGCGCGCAACGTCTTGCTCACTGGTATAACGGTTAGCGATGACACTTAAGCTCACGCGGTCTTTGTTTTGCATCGCAAGGCTGGCTTCGTCAATCAGCTGGGCGACCATCTGTTCGCCTTTTTGCTCACGGCTTTTGGTCAGCTGTTGGTCGGTACTGATGATAAGTAGCAGTGTCTGCAAACAAAAACTGACCAAGATAATAATGGCAAACAATCCTTGCCGTGGCGCAAAATACATCATGATGTCAAAACTTTATTGGGTGAAAAAAATAAAAACGAGGCAACCGCTCATCTTAGACTGTTTATCTTACATTGCCTTTCGTAGGCATAAAAGGCATTAACCAGCGCCGCTTATAGTCAGCTTACAGTGTATATCTATACAAAAACAAACACCATATTTGTATGGCATTTCATACGCTGGGCGTGCTCGCCATTTTACGCCAAAGCTGGCGCAAATGGGAATTTATCCGTCTGTTATTATCACAAAATGCGCGGGCAAAATGGCAAAAAATACTTCGCAACCCGCCTATAGTCGCTACGCAGTAAAGCTGTTATTATTCCTAATCTTCTAAGTGCATACAAGGGACAATTCAGCCATGCCAAAAAATACGCCTTACTCGTTACCAAAAGACAGCAAAGCATGGCAGCAAGCCGTGGACTCTGTGGCCTCGTTATTGCCTGATGGTACGGATTTGCGGGATTTTGACGCATTGCAGTCATTGCCTGTTTTTGCTTTGATCGTGGTATTGCCCGCGCACGTGCCTGCACTCGATATTCATCACTACGTGCAGTCATGGGTCGATGAGCAGCCAAGTTGGCATTTGGTCACGGTCGCTGAAGACCAACAAGCGCGCTTTGTCGATGTAACATTGGGCACCGCCAAAAACCAAACCACCAACACCCCATTTGTCGGCGCATCAGTCTTTCGCTATTTGCTCGTGCCAGTCGGTGACACCTTGATGCACCCTGCCAAAAAGACTGCTGCCGCACATATTATTGATGAACAATTAACCGCACGTCTGCGCCGCGACCTTGCTGCGCATTACGACACTCAAGACAACGCGGCCCCATCGGTTGTACCTGTTGACCGCGATAACTTGGTGGATTGTCATATTCTATCGGTCGGGCACATGCTGCGCACGCACAAGCTGGCGTGTTTTGATATGGATTCGACCTTAATTGAGCAAGAAGTCATCGTTGAGCTGGCCAAAACAGCAGGTATCGGCGCACAAGTCGAAGCCATCACCGAGTCAGCAATGCGCGGTGAGATTGATTTTGATGAATCGTTCGCGCAGCGTGTGGCGCTATTAAAAGGCATTCCAACCACGGTGCTTGATGAGATTTGTGAGCGCTTGACGCTATCAACAGGCGCACTGACGACTATCCGTGCCTTGAAGTCTTTGGGCTACCATACGGTGTTGGTCTCAGGCGGCTTTACCTACTTTGCTGAATATATCGCCGAGCAGCTCGGTATTGATGAGGTGCATGCCAATCACCTAGATATTGATGACGGCGAAGTCACAGGCCAAGTACAGCTGCCTATCGTCAACGGTGCCAAAAAAGCCGAAATCGCTAAACAAACCGCCAAGCATTTGGGTATCGAACTGTCACAAGTGGTGTGCGTCGGCGATGGCGCAAATGACTTGCCGATGATGGGCATTGCTGATTTGGGCGTCGCCTATCACGCCAAGCCCATTGTACAGGCGCGCGCTGATGCTGCGGTCAATGTCACAGGACTTGAGGGCGTCTTATACGCGCTTGGCTACCCTGCCTTGGTTCCTGCGCGCACCTAAGCGGACGAACATAACACGTCCATGACTGACAAGCGCTCTAGGGCGTGTCTTCATTTTAAAAATGGTGATAAAAATGAGATAAATTGAAGGCAAACAAGGAAAATAGCGTAGGTAATATCAGGATATTGACGCGCTATTTGACACCGTTTGCCAAAGATTTAGCCATTTTTAACCCATTTAGCTGTAAGCGTTTGAATTGAAGACACGCCCTAATAACCCCTACACTTTTATCCGTGTTTAATAAGGCACAGGTCACCGTCTGAATCAGTCGTTATCGCCTTTATTGACGCGGATTTATTTATCACTGTCTTTTTGTTTTTTACCTTTTTGTCGTTACAAGGAGTGGTCATGACCACACCCGCAAAACCTACCGCCTCCCAGCATCAGCCGCCTGAAACAAACAATACCCCAAAATCACTTGCCACTGTCTATGTTAAGGGTATGGCGATGGGTGCTGCCGATATCGTGCCTGGCGTATCAGGCGGGACGATTGCACTGATTGCAGGGATTTATGAGCGCTTGATTGGTGCGCTCAGTCGTATCGGCCCGCATTTATGGACAATTTTTCGTGCTGAGGGCGGCATGCGCGGTATAGCCGCAGTATGGCGACATGTCGATGCGACCTTTTTATTGTGTTTGGTACTCGGCATCGCTACCAGTTTTGCGACACTGGCAGGGATTATTAAAAACCTTTTAGACAACCAGCCGCTCTTGATTTGGTCGTTTTTCTTTGGTTTGGTAATCGCGACGGTCGTGATACTGCTCAGGGAGATTAAACAATGGACGCTCTCAAAAGGCGGCCTATTTATTATTGGCATGGTCGCAGCGGTGGTCATCAGTACCATGCCGCTATTAAATGCCGAGCCAAGTTTGCCTTATTTGTTTTTTGCAGGGGCGATTGCGATTTGCGCGATGATTTTACCAGGCATATCGGGGTCATTTATCCTACTGTTATTAGGCGTATATGACACGGTACTCGACGCGGTACACCGCCTTGATATTGGTATTGTGGCAACTGTGATGGCGGGCATGGTCACGGGTCTACTGCTATTCACGCGCGTGCTCAAATGGCTCTTATCTAACTATTATCAAGGCACGCTCGCGCTATTAACTGGTTTTATCGCAGGCTCGCTGGTCAAGGTTTGGCCGTGGAAAGTAACGACGGTGTCCCCACAAGCGGTACATAATGTGCTGCCGTGGCACTACCCAGATGGCGCGCACTGGCCTGTCACCCTTGGGTTGATTGTGCTGGGTGCGGTACTGGTCTGGCTCTTGTCATGGTGGGGCGCACGCCACGAAACCTAACGCATTTCATTGATTAGACATATCTAGGGCATGTCATCACTTAGCACATGAAATCATTTAGCGGTCTTAAACTGGCTAAATCTTGCCAAACAGCGTCAAAAATCTTGTGAATATACCAATATTCTCTGCAATTTTTTCCTTGTTTGACTGCGATTTATCTCACTTTAAGCCTCGCTATCTAAATGATGACATGCCCTAGCACTTATCCTAGGGGCGGCTATAGCTGCCCTTTTTTTGCACCTAATTTTTGCTTTTTTAATCCCATTTTTCGGCAACGTGCTGGCATTTTTTATAAATATGTATTGGTAAAACCAAACGTCAGCGGCTGACGCTTAGCACCCGCGCCTATATTCAGCTTTGATGTACATGTTGTCATAATACAAGCGTTCACATTCACCTAATGACAGCGAGAATAACGATGCTATTACTGGTTGGTTTGACACAAGGCACAGTAGCGCTACAAGGCGGCCTGCTGTTTGTGGTCGGGATGTCGCTGGGATTTTTAGCGGCAGTGCTTTTGCCAGCTCAGCGCTGGTTACTTTGGTATGTGTGCGGCGGCGTGCTGTATGTGCTTGCGGTCGCTTTGATACACAGCAGCCTTGTATATTTTGGGCAATTATCGACGTGGTACAGCTATGTGCTAGCGCTTGGTATCAGCTGGTTGCCGCTATTTGCATGGGTATTGTATCGCGCGCTGCGTTATGATGATGTCAGCAAACGCGTTGCCAAAGCGCGCAAGGCACATTCGCCACGATTGTTGGAGCACACGCCTGTCTATGGCGACGATTTTGAACCGCGTTTTGAATAGGGCGTGTTGACCATTCGCAAATAGGCACTGCTGATCGCTAAAATTGTTCCAGACAAGGCGCAAAGCGACGATAATGCAGATGCCTTAGCGAGATTTGTAACGCAGTATGGGGCAATTTTAGCATCAGCCCGCAGGGAC
>NZ_JACDXT010000018.1 GCF_016464015.1 Psychrobacter sp. bablab_jr014 | reverse complement strand
CCGCAGGGACAGGACTCTTTTTTGCCGCTTCATCGTTAAAAATAAGCGCTTAGAATGACTAAACTTATTATTTTTAACCTCGAATCGCCTAAAAAATAGTCGCTGTCAGTGCCATGGTCGAATGGTCAACACGCCCTAATACGTTTGGCTATGTTCAGGCTGTCAAATGGTTTTATGTGTTCATCTGCGACCACTCAAGGCCTTAGTCAAAGCGATAAATGTCCATGCCGAGGCTATGATGGCTCATCGCCTCGTGTACCACAGAGACGCGTTGACCTGCACCCAGCGCAAAAAACAGCGGCAACAGATGCTCATCACTGGGGTGAATGTCGCGGTATTTGGGGTATTGCTGCCAGTCTAGCGCGGCAGGAATATCTGACTTCATTTGCGCGAGTAGCCAATGCTTAAAGTCTTTGGCGTGCGCGTCCACACTCTCAGCGTCCCAGCGTAGGGCGCGCAGGTTGTGCGTGATACTGCCTGAACCGACAATTAAAATCTGCTCGTCACGTAAGGCAGCCAAACTTGCGCCGAGCTGGTAGCACGCGACACTGTCATAATGCTTGGGCAATGACAGCTGAACGATGGGCACATCAGCGTTAGGGTACATGTGTAGTAGCGGCGCCCAAACGCCATGGTCGGTGGCGCGTAGTGGGTTAACGCGGCAACGGATACCGCGCGTCTCTAATGCGGCCGCAATGTGTTCGGCCAGCTCAGGATGACCGCTGATAGGATACTCAATCTTGTGCAGTTCGGGCGGAAAACCTGCAAAGTCGTGCCATGTCTTAGGCTTTGGGTTGCTGCTAATCTCAAGTTTGGTCGACAGCCAATGTGCGGACATAATGACGATAGCACGCGGCTTGGGTAGGTTTTGCCCGATGCGCGCGAGGGCATGGGTGGTCGCGGACTGCTCGAGCGCAAGTGTGGGCGCGCCATGCGATATAAACAGCGCAGGCAAGACGCTCGGCGCGGTGCTTGGCGCATCAAATAAGTCGGCAGCGCGGCGGATATTATCGGTCGTGCGTGGCTGGGTTTCGGACATAGCGGCGAGTATACCATAAGAATCAATCATGCCCTTTTTATTAGGGCGTGGCAGGGTTTTTCAACCAAGGGCTGCGGTGTCGTACGTACAGTTTTGTCTTGTCTTGATAAAAGGTTTTCATAAAAAAGCGGCCAATGATATGACCGCTTTTTGAAGGTTTATGCATTGCTGTTTATAGCCACTATTCAGTGACGGCAGGTATCAATTACCACGGTGGTAGGGGTGGTTGTGGTTGATGCTCATGGCGCGGTACAGCTGCTCCATCAGTACCACACGTACCAGCGGATGCGGCAAGGTCAGCTCAGACAATGACCATTTCATATCGGCTTTTGCGAGCACGTCAGGCGATACGCCATCTGCGCCACCGATGACGAGAGCAATATCATCACCTTGTTGCATCGCGTCTGACAGCTTATCCGCCAGACGCTCGGTTGAGAGCATCTTGCCTTTGACATCGAGTACCCACAACTGCTCACGGGCGGCGCTTTGGTGCGCACCTAAAATCGCCTGTCCTTCTTGTTCACGGTACTGCGCCAGATTGGCATCAGACGGATTTTTAGCGCGTTTTGCCGCAGGCAATTCGACCAGCTCGGTACTGAGCATCGGCTGAATGCGCTTATAATACTCATTAAATCCTGTCTGTACCCAGCTGGGCATTTTGGTACCGACGGTCAGTAGCCGTGCTTTCATAAAGGGTTTCCTACTATTGCTAACAAAGGGATAAAACGGCGCGTAAAGCTGGCCTAATGCGCGCCCATTTTATGCAGATTCGCGCCCATTGTCGATATTAAGTATTGTCACGCATCGCAGCGACGATGGTTTGCGAAATGCCATCATCACGGACATTATCATAGTTTTTTGGCGGTTTTTTAATGACTGTAAGCTGGGCATTGGATTCAAAAATAATGGCTTCAACATCAGCGGCGTCATTCACCTCAGCTGCCCGCATTGCAGACTCAAGCTCCTGACGGGTCAGGCGCTCCTCGCGCATGGCATCAGGTAAGAACTGCCCTTGATAAAACACGATACGTGGGTCGGACAAAATAGCATCGCTAAATTGCGGCGAGATAGACGCATATTTCGTCACTAAAAACTGCAATACATATAAGGTTAAGATGGCTGAGCTGCCCTCAATCAAAGGAATATTTTTTAGCAAAATGGTACTGGCGCCGAGCGAGCCAATCATGACCGTCATAATCCAGTCAAAGTTATTCAACTGCGAGGTCGAGCGCTTGCCTGCAACTTTGGTCGCCAAGACAATCATCACATAGACCATGACTGTAGTTAAAACGATGCGCCCCAGCTTTTCTAAATCATCAAATATCAGCATGTCCATAGTGTGTTTCCCTTTATCCTATTGTCGCGATTATGGTTTTTATTAGTCTTTGGTAATTACTATAAAAGCCATGAGCCATAAAGCACAAGACAGATTGCACATTGATAACCAAGTTATTAACAATCGCTACGTAAAGGGGCGCAAACTAAAGCTTTTTGTGGCCTGCGGGCGCAAGCAGACGGCTAAAACTGACCAACCCCAGCCACGTCATCAACGTACACATACCAATCATAAGCAGCAGCCCTTGCAATAGCGCCCATGGACGTGCGGCAAAGGCTTCTTGCAACACCTCGCGGCTGATCGCATCGAACACCAAAAACCACAAGCTCAAAAAATACAGCGCACTCAGTATCCACACCGCGACAACCGCCCCCAAAGTCAAACGTAAAACCTCGATACGCATCAGCGCCCGCTGCTGGTGACGGACAAACTTGCGCACCGTGATATAGGCGGCAATACCGATGGTCAGTAGCGTCACCATATAAGTGCTGATGGGCAAATAGCGCTGGAGCAGCATACACAAGGTGCTGACAAGAATATAGCCGATACTAAAAATGCCAACGTAATAGCGCAAATTGGGCGCGGGCAAAGTTGGCGCAGCGGTGGGCGGTATATGAGGCATAACAAAACCTTGTGACTAAAACTGGTGGCTAGAAATTATTTCTGGAGATAACGACTAAAAATGATTGCTAAAGATAACGACTAAAAACTACTGCTGGGCTGTCCAGTCTAGCAGCTTATCAAGCACCACGCGCGCGCCGTACGTGTTTAGCGCGTGCTCGGTATTGATGATGCCAACTACGGTGTAGGCTTGTCCCGATTGTCCTTGCACATAGCCTGCCATCGAGGTCACATTGTTCAGCGTGCCTGTTTTTATCCACGCGCGCCCAATCGCCGCAGAATTAGGCAAGCGCTCACTATGCGCCACAATCGTACCACTGACGCCTGCGATGCCTAGCGAGTCCACATAGGTAGCAAATTGAGGATGGTGATAGGCATAGCCGAGCAGCTCACTTAAATTCGCCGCACTAATTGTACACTCGCGGCACAGCCCTGAGCCATTGGTCAGATAAGGCGGCGGCGTGCTCAAATGCGTGCGCCACCAGCCCTGGATGTCGCCCAGCGCAATGGGATACGTGCTGGTTGGGTCATCCTTCTGGTAAAGGCTTGTACCCTGATGCCGCGTAGTATCAGGCAGACTGTACGCGCCAATAGACAGCGCTACTTGCTCTGCCATCACATTGTTAGAAAAATGATTGATATCAAAAATCTGCGTCGCCAGTGGTAAAGACGGATAACTGACGATGGGCAATACCGAGGGCGCAATGTCGGCTAGCGTGTGGCTGCCTTTTGGACGTTGATACGGCTGCTCTTGGGCAAGCACTTTACCTGTCAAATCATTGCCCAGCGCTTGCCACTTCTCCGCGACCACACGCGCCGCAAAATCCTTAGCATCAGGGTACGCCACATAAAAAATATGCTCGCCGCAACCGTCGGGCAAGGCAGTATGCAGCGTTAATTTATTTACTTGCCATTCAGGCTCTAAGCTGTAGCGCACCGAGCTACATACGGCATCACGCATGGGAATGCTGCTGGGTAAATGGTAATCAGCAAGGCGCGGCTCGTAAGTTAACTCCGCCGTCTTATCTTCTTTTGGCCAGCTGTGAATCGCCATGCTGTTAAAGTTAACGAGCAGTCCATCAGGACTGGCGTTATAAGGGCGCAAAGGCGAGTTATCAAAATCCGCAGCGTCTTTACTCACCGCCTCAAACACACTGCTGTCCAACACGATATTGCCATGGATATGACGAATGCCGCGCTGCTGCACCCCGCGTAACAGTTGGGCGACGCGCTCATGCGTCATCTTTGGGTCGCCGCTGCCTTGAATGATTAAATCACCAATCAAGGTATCACCAACCTGCACGCCTGTATGATAGACGCGCGTCTGCCACACAAAATCACTGCCCAAGCTGTCAAGAGCAACAAAAGTGGGCACCAGCTTCATCGTGCTGGCAGGTGTGCGCGGTATGTCGGCATTGTGCAGTACCAATGCTGATGGCGTGCTCAAATCAAGAGGCGTCTCGGTAGGCAAGGAAGTGCGCCCAATATCAGGCTGCGGTAATGGCGGCGCGATACTCTCAAGGCTCTGATAGGTGTAGGGGTCATCGGTCTGACGGTGGATGCGTCGTTCGTGCTCGCGGATGTCGGCTTTGCGCACGGTGCGGGTGGTATTGATGCTCACGCCATCAGGCAGCGTGATAGGCTCCGCGCTGGCTTGGTTGTCTGCTTTGGTGGCGCTTTTGTTGGTTGCGGGCGTGTCTTTGCTTGCCTGTTGAGTCGTGTCTGTATGGTCACTCTCTGCTAGTGGCTTATCGGTCACCGTCACCACTTCAGGCAGCCTTGATGCGCTGTTGTTGCCTACAGGCATCACCACAATGCTGATATCGTCAGGACTCAGATGGGCCGCCTCTAACGCCTGCGACAACTCAGATAACGGCGCGGGCAAAGGCGCTGCCGCCGCTGTCTGACACACGCACAAACTGACACCCAAAGGGATGGCAACACCCCACTTGTACAACAACCGCATAACATACTCACTAGATTCACTGCATAAGTCGCGAAGCAGAGTAGCACATTGGCGGGATAAGAAAAGAGGAGATGCGTATATAAAGTCTAAATGGCTGAGATGTTTTTAGTGATGTGGGCAGATAAAAAGCAAAAAACATACAAAGACCCCATCTCCAACACTTATCCTAAAAATCCTTACCCGCGCACTCGCTTTAAATGTAAAAACGCCATCGCCGTCATCAGCGCATCGTCAAAGGCATTGTGCGTCTCGACATAGGGAATGTCAAAATGCGCCAAGATAGCCGATAGGTGCTGGTCGGGGCTTAAAATCCCCTCGGTGCGATTGCCCGTACGCCGACTGTACAGCGCGCGGATGTCTATCACCTCGTTAGGCAGTGGCGTACCCATATACTCTTTTACCAAAGGATTTAAAAACGCCATGTCGAGCAGGGGACAAAAACCGACGATAGGGCGATTGCCAATAAAGGGCAGCAACAGCGCCAGCATGGCAGCGTAATCCATGCCAAGCGCGACATCGACGCCGCGTAGTCCATGAATGACGATGCTGTCTGAGGTGGGCGGTACGGGCGGCTTACATATCAGATGCAGCCCGTTGCCTGTATCGATATGGTTGTGGTTGATATGGATGGCGGCGATGGATAAGAGGTGGTGGCGCTTGGGATTGAGTCCGCTCATCTCGCAGTCAATCGCTACCCATTCGCCAGCACTCGGCGGCGCAAACAGATATTCCAGCCCATCACGCGTCAGCTGTCGCCGTTGCCATTGCCGCTTGAGCCGCTGCATCATAGACATGGCTGCTCCTTATCGTGTCTGCTGGTTTGATTCATATATCGAGCTGATAGCGCTGGCGCAGCTGGGCTTTAAAGCTTTTGACCACAGACAGGCATTCTTTTAACACGTCGCGCTCCAATGCCGATAGCGTGTTTGGGTTGACCTCGCGTGCGTGACGGTCTTGGGTGGATAGGGCGACCGCAAGGCGCTGCCCCATAAAAAATTCAAGCACTTCGCCCAAGGTATCGGCGCGCTCAGTGGTTAGTACGCCCTGTTGTACCAAGGCTTTGAGGCGATCTTTGGTGCTGGGCGTCGCTACAATGTCATGCTCTAGCGCCAGCGTGCGAATGCCATGCACCAGCGGGAAGATGCCTGCTTTTTTTAGGTCAATATCGGAGGTGCTGCTTTTGCCAAGCAGCGGCGCAAACTTTTGCCACCATTCATGAATCTCGCCGAACTGTAATGCCGCCCGCGCAAACTGGCGTACGAACATCGGGTCGGCTTGGCGGTGCGCGTGTATCAGATGCCCTCGTAGCTCGGTTAATAATGCCTCGTTGCCACACACGTATTCAGCGTCTAATAGCGCGGACAGATAGATGCCACTCATCGCATCGCGTCCTGAAAACCACGTGCTGATTTGCTGTTTAAAATCGCTGATAGACTGCCGCCATAAGGGGTTTTGCATCATGATATTGCCATCGCACAGCGGGTAGCCGAGCGTGCTGAGCGACTGGTTAAAGCGCTCGCAATAATGGGCAAGCTCAGGATGGGTGTAGCTGTCTTCGATAATCAGCGCGTTGTCTTGGTCGGTACGCATAATCTGTTCGCCGCGCCCCTCAGACCCCATGACAATCACGCAGCTGCGCGTAAAGACCTCGCTCGGTACAATCAGCTGCCACAGCTTGGTAAACACGTGCGCGTTCAGCGTCTGCACCATGCGGCTGATGATGGCGACTTTGACGCCTTGTTGCTGCTGCATACGGATATAGCGCCCGATGGCATCGACCGCCTTATGTAGCGTGGGCAGGTCACGCGCCTGCTCAATCTCGATGCTAATCAGCTGCGAGTGATGGTTGATGTGCGCCAGCAGTTGGCTTTGTCCTAAGATACCGATGACGTTGCCATCATCACCTGTCACAGGCAGACGGTGTACGCGGTAGCGGGTCATCGCCAGCAGCGCATCACCCAAATCATGCGTGCTGCTGATGGTACGCAAATCAAAGGTCGCATACTGCCAGCACGGGGTTTGCGTCATGCTTTGCCCCTCACTGACCGCACGGCAAATATCGGTGTCGGTCAAAATGCCCAAGCCTTGCGCGCGTAGTGGTGTGACGTGCGATATATCGGCAGTCGGCGGCTGGATGAGCACGTGCTTAAAGCCTGCGCGGGTCATGGCTGTTGCGCCATCTTTAAGGCTGGCAGTAGCGGGCAACTCTTGGACAGGCAATAACTCAATGCTGGCGATGGGCTGGAGCATGATGTGTTGCAGCTCAAGCTCATGGGCGCGTTCATTATCGCCTGTGGATAGCGGTTTGCGATAGCTGCGCCGCTGCGCTAGTGCGCCCAAACGCTCGGAGAGATTGTCGGACAAGATGGCACGCACCAGATGGTTTTGTGCCATTAAGCGGTCGATGGCGCTGCCTTTGATTTGTAATAATAAGGTGTCTTCGCTCGCGCAGTAGGCATCGTCCTCAGTACCACGCCGCGCGTCAAACCAATCGTAAGTATTGCCCTCAGTGGAGTGGTTTGCGCCTAGATAGGTGGCAAGGCATTCTTGCTCGCGCTGCTGCTCGATGCGCCCTTTTAATACCAAAAAAAAGTGTCCGTAGTCGTCTACAGGCAGACAGGTATCTGCCGCTAGATAGCGAACTTGGGCATGTTTGCGGATGCTTTGGCGCTCAATGCGGCTAAGCACATCAAAGGGCGGCTGGCGAAAGTCTAAATAGGGCATGGCACACTCCAACAGTGCCTTTGACCGTGTTTACTCTGCCAAAGACACGCTAAAAAATGCCATGCTCGTATAAGTGGTGCTGGCGCTATGCGGCGTCAGTCAGTAGAGCACGAATACGCGCGATGGCTTCTAGGTTTTCTTCAACGCTTGCGACCAGTGCCAGACGCACATAGCCTGCACCAGGATTGTGTCCATCGACGTCGCGTGACAGGTAGCGACCCGCCAAGGCATGGATATTCACCTGCTCGTACAAGGCTTTGACAAAGGTTTCGTCGTCATGATTAAACTGCGCGGGCGCTTTGACCCACAGATAAAAGCCCGCTTCAGGCATACGCAAATCGAGCAGCTCACCCAGTTCCTGCATCCACAGCGCAAACTTTTGGCGGTATAAGCTGCGGTTGTCCGCCACATGGGTTTCATCTTGCCATGCCTTAATGGACGCCAGCTGATGCGGAATTGGCATCGCGCAGCCTTGATAGGTGCGGTACTGCAAATAGGCTTTTAATAGAGTGGCATCGCCTGCGATAAAGCCTGAGCGTAGCCCTGGTAGGTTTGAGCGCTTTGATAGGGAATGAAAGACCACGCAGTTTTTAAAGTCATCACGACCAAAGGCGCTGCATGCTTGCAATAGACCAATGGGTGCTTGGTCAAAATACAGCTCGCTGTAGCACTCATCACTGGCGATGATAAAGTCGTATTTGTCCGACAAGCGCAGTAAATCTTCCCAATCGTCCATGCTCATCACCGAGCCTGTCGGATTGTTTGGGCTACACACAAACACCATTTGCGCCGCTTGCCATACTGACTCAGGTACCGCGCGGTAGTCGCCCTTATAGCCATTGTCTGCTGTGCAAGGCACAAAATGACAATCGGCATTCGCCAGTATCGCTGCGCCTTCATAAATCTGATAAAACGGATTGGGCATCACCACCACAGGTCGCGCCGCATCGCTGTCTGTCTTGGCATCCACCGCCGCTTGTACAAAGCTAAAAATCGCCTCACGCGTGCCCATCACAGGCAGCACTTCGGTCTCAGCATTGACGTGCTGCAAAAAAAAGCGTTTCTCTAGCCAATGTGCGATGGCTTGGCGCAGCGCAAACGTGCCTGAAGTGGTCGGATAATGGGATAATTTGTCCAAGTTTTCGCGTAATTCGTCCATGACAAAGGCAGGTGGCGCGTGTTTTGGTTCGCCAATACCCAGTTTGATTTCGCTGTAGGCGGCGGCTGGCGTGCTGTCTGCCAAGAGCGTATTCATTTTGGCAAACGGATAAGGGTGCAGATGGGTTAAGTTGTGATTCATAAGTAGGGTAACTATAATGGATGGATAATGATAAAGGGTCAAAAAGCGCAAGCATTAGGCAGTGTAGCACTTCTCTTATTTTTTGTCTTTTTCTTCTCATACCTGAGCTTATTGCTCATCAATCATACGTTATCACACGGTCGCTTGGGCGCAGATACCAAACTACCTCACAAAGTTGGTCGCTCAAGCGCTCACAATATGATAAAAAGCCATTCACAGTTTTATTAAGACCACCAAAATACTGCCTTGCTACGAATGATACGCATCATTGTGTATCAGCGACACAATGATGGATAGACTATTTTATGTTTTTTGACCATAAGCGCGCAGAGTTTTATGAGCAGCTAAAACGCCGCGAGCGTTATTGGTGGCGCTCGCGTCAGCGCTTAATCAAACTCAAAGAACGCCATTTGTTTTGGTTTGGCAACAACAGTGTGATGACGTGGCTGTTGTGGCACGTGGTTGGTTATGTCTTGGTTGCTATTGTGCTCATGCTGGTCAATCGCTGGTTTAGAGGTATGATTGATATTTGGGATTATGTGGTTATCTTTGTGCTGCAAACACTGCTGTTTTGCTGGTTGCTGCTTTACAAATCACGCTTGGCAACCGTTGTGCAGGAGCGCATCGACAATGCGGTTATTGTGAGTGAAGAGGCAATGCAAGAGATGTATATTTTAGCTGCTGATTGCTTATTTCCTGACATTCATGCCAACGCGCCACTGTCCTTACAAGGCATCTATGAGCGTTATCATGGCGAGCTGCATCTGATTACCTTACAAAAGCTGCTACAAAAAGAAGTCGATTCAGGACGCTTGTTACTGGCGCAAAAACAAGCCGATATTTACGCGCTGCCACTTGAGCTGGCAAATGACGACCTTGCTGCCAGTGCCAGCAAGATTGTCTATAAAAGCATGATGTCTTAATGTTTTAACACGCACTTTATTGCTTGCTTTTTTCTTATCTTATTTGATTATCCTATCTATCATAAGCAATAAGTATTGCCCACGCGCTATGGATGACAGCGTATGGGCAGGACAAATCCTGTCAGCTCGCTGCTTTTGACACAGATAAGCTGTCTTCTAGCGCTGATTTGAGCAGGGTCAGTTTTTCTTCAGACAGCGGTCTGTCCTCTTGGTCACTGATATAAAACATATCTTCTGCACGCTCGCCGAGTGTGGTAATGCGAGCGGCGTGAACTTCAATATTTTGCTTTAAAAATACCTGTCCCACGCGCGCGAGCAGCCCTGGTTGGTCAAGGGTTTGCAGCGTCATAATGTGCTGACTCGCTGCTTCATTAAACTCAAAACTAATCTTGGTCGGCACGTCAAAATGACGCAGCTGACGCGGAATGCGCTTGGTGGTCACTTTAGGCGAAGCGGGGTTTTTAAAGGCTTCAATCAAGCGCGCCTTTAGCTCTTCTTGACGCTCAGTATCGGCGAGTAGCGTGCCGCTACGGTCAAGAAGTACGTAGGAGTCCAGCGCAAAATCACGTGTCGCAGTAATGATGCGCGCATCCAAAACATCAAGGTTCATTTGGTCAAAGACAGCCATCGTCACGGCGAATAAGTTGGCTTGGTCTTGAGTGTAAACAAAGACCTGTACCGCATCCAGCGCCAGCTCTCGATGTTCACGCAGTACCACAAGCGGCGGGCTGTCGGCATTTGATGCCCGTCCAATCGGCGGATGATTCAAAATCACTTCGGTGTGCCATAGTATGTCTTCGGTAATCTCACGTAAAAAGTACTCATCCCCCAAGTCGTCCCACAGCACCAGCACTTCATCACGGTTCATGTGCTGATTGTCCACACTGTCCAGCATTTCAAGCGCCTGTTTGCGTGTGGCACTAATCATGTCTTGACGGTTGGTCGGCGCATCAATGTCTGCGCGCAAGATGCGGCGCGTTTGTGAGTACAGCTGTTTCATTAAAGTCGCGCGCCAGCTGTTCCAGAGCTGGGCGTTGGTGGCGTTCATATCCGCCACCGTTAACACATACAGATGATTAAGATGCGTGACATTCCCGACCATATCGGCAAAATAGGTCACCACCTCAGGGTCAGAGATGTCTTTTTTCTGCGCGGTCATGGACATGAGCAGATGATAGCGAGTCAGCCAGCCGACCAGATTAGCGTCAGCGGCACTCATACCGTGCGCCAAGCAAAACTCAATGGCTTCTGTTTCGCCAAGCTCGCTATGATTGCCGCCACGTCCTTTGGCGATATCATGGAACATCGCGGCCAGAACCAAAATTTCTTTACGTTCAATACGCTGAAAAATAGCGCTGACCAAAGGGAAATTTTGACGGTAAGTGTCATCGGTAAAGCGGTGCAAAATACGAATCAAAAACAGCGTGTGCGCATCGACCGTATAGCGGTGAAACAAATCGTACTGCATCAAGCCTGTGACTTGGGCAAAGGCAGGGATATAGTTGCCCAATACGCCATAACGGTTCATCGCACGCAGACGGTGAAACAGATAGTTTTGTTCTTTTAAATTGGCCAAGAACAGCGCTTGATGCTGCGGGTTGTCACGATAGGTTTGGTCAATGCCGCGTGCGGCAATCTTGAGCGCCCGTAGCGTATGGGTGCGGATGTTTTTAATCCCGTGCTGCCCCATTAATAAAAACATCTCAAGTATCGCATCAGGATGCTGGGCAAAGACGCGGTGATGCGCCATCGAAATCTGATTGCCGATTTGATTAAAATGCGCGGTCAGACTGCGTGTCTTTGGTCGCTCCGCTTCAGGCAACTGCGGTTCAATGATGGTTTCATAATAATGATTAATCAGCATCTCAGAGAGCGTCGATATTTGCATCGCGCAGCGATAATAATCACGCATAAAGCGCTCGACAGCAGCGTTCGGTTCATCGTCCGCTTGTGGCTCGTAGCCCATACGCTGAGCAATCTCGCGCTGATAATCAAAGAGTAGACGGTTTTCATTGCGCCCTGTAAATTCGTGCAAATGATGGCGAATTTGCCATAGAAAGCCTTCAGCGAAGCTCAGTTCATCAAATTCTTTTTCAGTCAAAAAGTCTTGTTGCACCAAGTCGTACAGCTTGCCGACACGAAAATAGCGCTTGGTCACCCAGCCGATGATATGAATATCACGCAGACCACCAGGTGCAGTCTTAATATTGGGTTCAAGATTGTATTCAGTCGCGTGGTGCTGCAAATAGCGCACCCTTGCTTCTTCGATTTTGACCTCATAAAACGTACGCTGCGACCACAGCTCGTTAACCAGCTCAACAGGCACGTCTTGCAAATCTTCATTGCCTGTAATCAAGCGCGCCTCTAATAATGCACTGGCGATGGTGTGGTCGTGCGCCGCCTCAAGACAATCATTGACGCTGCGTACGGACAACGCAGGCTCTAAACCCACATCCCACAGTATCGCCACCAGCTTATCAATGCGCGCTCCCACATCGCGATCAATCGCCTCAGGGGAGAGCAGCAAAATATCAATATCAGAATACAAAGAGAGCTCGCCGCGTCCATAACCGCCTGTAGCAAACAGCGCCAAATCAGTATGATTGAGCCCAAACCAATTAAACAGCGCGGTCAATAAATCATCAATCGCACAAGCACGTGCTGCCACCAACTGACGGATACTGACCCCGCGGGCAAGGGCGCTACTGATGTCCTCATTAATATGCGCCAACCACTCAGGAATGCCGAGCAGCGCTGTGTCCTCTGCGTCTGCTTGCTCAGGAACGGGTTTGCCAAGTGGCAAGGGCAGTGGCGTGATATAAATCGAAGCAACATCGCAAGTAAACATGCACAGTATCCAATCAATAAAGAAATAGGGAACGACAAGCGCCGCAATAAGATAATGACAGCATAACGCGCAATCGTCAAAGAGGAGGGTGTATCCTTATTTTAACGCCGCATCAGTAAACTTATAGCAAAGCCCAAATAAAACGGGTATAGCATCAAAAATACGCTCGATTAAAGGCTATTTTCCTTGCTTGCTGTGACTTCGTCTCCAGATGCTGCGAAAAATAGCCTTTAATCTTGCTGTATCATTTTTAAATTGACTTGACTATAGATTAAACAGGATAAGGCGTCATAAAGACACTTAATTTATAAAGCGTTCATAGATAAAAAAGGCACGCATAAAAAAAGACCGCACATGCAGTCTTTTTATAAAAAGCGCCACGCCCTAAACTACTGCGTCAAAAAACTTAAGTCTTCTTCAGGGCGTGTGGTAAACACTTCACAGCCATTGTCCGTCACGACTAAAGTGTGTTCCCACTGCGCTGACAATTTGCGGTCTTTGGTCACGGCTGTCCAGCCATCGCCTAGGATTTTGGTTTGCCACACGCCTTGGTTAATCATCGGCTCGATGGTAAAGGTCATGCCCGTCTTTAGCTCAAAGCCCGTACCTTTTTTGCCATAGTGCATGACTTGTGGCTCGTGATGAAACTCATCACTGATGCCGTGTCCGCAAAACTCGCGCACGATGCTAAAGCGCTCAGGCTCCACGACTTCTTGAATCGCCGCGCCAATATCGCCAAGGCGCGCGCCGTCTTTCACCACTTTCATGCCTGCATATAGCGCGTCTTGTGCCACTTTACAGATGCGCTCTGCCATGATGGAGCCATTGCCCACGATCCACATTTTTGAGGTATCGCCGTAGTAACCGTCTTTGATGACTGTCACATCAATGTTGATGATGTCGCCATCTTTTAGGATTTTGCTTTCAGACGGAATGCCGTGGCACACCACATGGTTGACTGAGGTGCAAATTGACTTTGGAAAGCCGTGGTAATTAAGCGGCGCAGGAATTGCCCCTTGCTCATTGACAATATAGTCATGCGCGATTTGGTTCAGCGCTTCGGTACTGACACCGACCTTGACGTGCTTATCTAGCAGCACCAACACATCGCTGGCAAGTTTGCCCGCAATACGCATCTTTTCGATGGCTTCGGGCGATTGGATTAGGGATTTTTTTGTCATCATTGCTTTGTACTGTCGTTATATCAAAAATGTACGCACATTATAACACAGCTACGCTACAAGCGTTTTGCTTGTACGTAAACTGCGCTATCATGATGACGTTAATATCAACATAAGTATATTTTTATTTTTAGTCTAATAATGAGCGTTTATGAACCCTTATTTTGTCCATATTGGCGGTGCGATTGGCGCGCTTATGATGTTGTCGCTGAGCGGTTGCCAAAGCCTTGCGACCACTTCCCATGCTCATCCTTCTATGAGTGCGACTGCCGCGCCATCGGTTACATCGCCAAGCCCAGCGCTTAAAGACATGACGGCTATCGACCGTACAGGACGTATTGCCTATATCGAGGTGACACAGGATAAGGAAGGCATCCGCAGTGCGATATATATCACCCATCCTGATGGTAGTGATAAGCATAAATATGCCGAGGTAGACGGCGGTATCTATAGCCTTGCGTGGTCAGATGATGGGCGCTATCTGACCTACAGCATCCAGCGGGGGCGCAGCTATCCTGTCATTTATCTGTATGACACGGTGACCGAGCGCACGACACCGATTATTAACAATAAAGGCATGAATCTGTCTGGGCAGCTGTCTGCGGACAATACAACGCTGATGTACACCTCAAGCGATGAGGGAGAAACGTGTGTCTATGAGTACGATATGGCGACAGGCACACGTCGCCCTGCTATCAATACAGAGTGGTCGAACAGCCTACAGCCCAAATATCTGCCCAATGGTGACATTGTCTTTGTCAGTGATAAAGGGGTTAATAACCGACCGCGCCTTTATCGTTATGACCGCGATGCACGCACAGTCGCGCAAATCACAACCAGCGGCTATGCGACCAGCCCGAGTATCAGCCATGACGGGCAACTAATGAGCTATCTGGCGGGACATAATGCGGCAATTATGGATCTTAACACAGGCAAAGAAATTGCCGATTTTGGAAGTACGGGACTGGAGGAAACAGCAAAGCTGTCGCCAAGTACCGATTATGTGATTTATCCGATGCGAACGCCAAATGATGCGCCCAGCAGCGCAGCCAATGATGCGCCTATCGCGAGCCAGCTGTTTATCCGTCCGCTAGTCGGTGAAGGTGCGCCCTTTAGTTTAGTGAGCAGTCAAGGCGTCTTGCGTGACCCCGTGTGGGGCGTGATGCCAAGTGTTGCGGCAAAAAATAAACCTGCGATAAAGGTCATCACCAAGAACAATCCGTAAGTGAAGTAGAATAAACAAACTAAATTTTTACAAACTTGGTATGGTGAGATTAAAGGCTATTTTTCGTAGCATCAAAGACGAAGTCACAGCAAGCAAAAAAAATAGCCTTTAATCGTGTGTGGTGCATATTTAAAGTTTTGATATAAGACGCGTTTTAGAATATCTCTATTATCGACGATTACCTGAGCTAACACGTCTTATCTTATTGTTTAGCTAAGGTTTTTATTAACAATAACCAGCAATGTCAAATGGCTCATAAAAATACAAAAATTGGGCACTAATACTGTATTCTGCCGTCTGCCGTGTATATAATGAATAAAAAGGAACATAAGTTTACCTTATAGGCGTTGACAGTCGTGACGGTTTATAAGACGGCGACAATAGGAGACAGTGACCGATGCAAGACGCGTTTGCGACATTTATTACCAAAATCAGTATGTACCCGACCGTAATATTTACGGGGCTGGTGATGTTTGTCACCTTGTACTGGCTTGTGTCTTTGCTCGGCATGACCGATATGGATAACGTCGATGTCGGTGATACAGGTGGTGACACAGCGGATATAAGCTCAGCAGGATTTTTTACAGGCATTATGCTGCGGTTTGGGCTGTATGGTGTGCCGCTGATTGTCATCTTAACCTTGATTGGCCTATTTGGCTGGGTGCTCAGCTATGTGTACACCAGCCTTTTGGATAAGTCGATGGTCTCAGGCATCTTGTATTATCTCTTTGGCACAGGCGCGCTGCTACTCGTGCTCGTGGTGTCGATGTGGCTCACAGGATTAATCATTGCGCCCATTCGCAGAAATATCGCCAACATCCCCAAGCGCAATGCAGTAAGTAACATCGGAAAAACCGCCACCGTGCGTACGCTTAGCGTCACCGAGACGCATGGCGAAGCCGAGCTACATGATGGCGGCGCGGGACTGATTTTAAAAATTCGCCCCCATGACATCACGACGATGCCGACCCTTACCAAAGGCGACACCGTACAGTTGGTCGCCTATCTAGAGGACATCAACGCCTATCAAGTGCGTCCCATTCATACAGCAAGCGTGTCAGAGGCAAAGGACAGCAGCGATTTAAACTTAAACAAACCTTAGTAATAACCCACCGCCAAACGACGATAGACGCGTTTGGCGGTTTGGTTTTGCCATTTATCTCATTTTTAAAATAGGGATACGCCCTAATCTGGGGTCATAGATTTTATATGCGTTAAATCCCGTTGCCACCAGCGGCAGAGGATTTAAACTACAGGAGTGAACATGGATATACTCATCATCGTCGGTGTCGTCGTGATACTGGCGTTTGTTTTTGTCATGGCAGCATTGATGATGCTCAAGGCATTTTATATCAAGGTTGAGCAGGGCACGGCGCTGATTATCAACGGCGTGAACAAGATTGGCGTGCGTTTTGACGGCGGCTTTGTCTGGCCTGTCATTAACAAAAAAGAGCTGATGAAAATCTCACTGATTACCCTAGAGGTGGACAGACGAGGTAAAGAAGGCTTGATTTGTGCCGACAACATGCGTGCCGATATCACCGTCGCCTTTTATCTGCGCGTCAACGAAACCGAAGAAGACGTGCTCAAGGTGGCAAAATCGGTCGGTGTTGACCGCGCCTCGGACAAAGTGGCGGTCAATGAGCTGTTTAATGCCAAATTCTCAGAAGCGCTAAAAACGGTCGGTAAGCAGATTGATTTTGTCAAACTGTTCGAAAACCGCAGCCAGTTCCGTGACAGCATCGTCCAAGAAATCGGCAACGACCTAAACGGTTATGTGCTCGAAGATGTGGCGATTGACTACCTAGAACAAACGCCAAAAGTCTCTCTCGACCCAAGCAATATCTTGGACGCTGAAGGTATCAAAAAGATTACCCAGCTGACCGCAACGCAAAACGTCATCACCAATGAGCTGGAGCGTGATGAAGAACTGGCGGTGAAAAAGAAAAACGTCGAGACCGTCGAGGCCATGCTGGAGCTGGAGCGTCAAGAAGCCGATGCCCAAGCCAAGCAAAAACGCGAAATCGCCACCGTCATCGCCCGCGAAACGGCAGAAACGCGCAAAATTGAAGAAGAAGAACGTAAAAAGTCTGAAACTGCGATTATCATCGTTGAGCAAGACCTTGCCATTCAGCGCGAAAACCAACAGCGCGAAATCGAAGTGGCGGAGCAAAACCGTCTGCGCGCCGTCATCATCGAAGAAGAGAAAGTCACCCGCGCTCGCGATTTAGAAGTGGTCTCGCGTGAGCGTGAAGTGGACTTGCAGCGTATCGAAGCTGAGCGTGCTATTGAGCTTGAGAAAAAAGAAATTGCCAACGTGATTCGCGAGCGTATCGCGGTCGATAAAACCGTGGCGCAAGAAGAAGAGCGCATCAAAGAAGTGCGCGAAGTCAGTGAAGCCGAGCGCGCCAAGCAAACCCGCGTCCTCGCTGCTGAAGCTGACGCCGAAGAAGAAAAAGTACGTCAAGTTAAAAAGGCAGAAGCTGAAGAGCTGTCCGCCAAGCACAAAGCAGTCGAAATCACCACGCTTGCCAATGCCAAGCTTGAAGCCAGTGCCAAAGACGCCGAAGCCAAAATCAAGCTGGCAGAAGGTATTAAAGCAGAAGAGTCGGCACACGGCTTTGCTGAAGCCGCGATTCAAGAAGCCAAAGCCGCCTCATCTGAAAAAGAAGGCATTGCACAAGCGAACGTCATCAAAGCCACAGGGCAGGCGCGCGCACAGTCTGACCGTGATATCGGTATGGCGGACGCCGAAGTTATCGCCGCACGTGGCGAATCGAAAGCCAAAGCCGAGCGTGATGTCGGTCTTGCGGATGCCGAAATCATCGCCGCACGCGGTCGCTCAAACGCGCAAGCCGAGCGTGAAGTGGGCTTGGCAAAAGCTGAAGTCACCCGTGAGCACTTCAAAGCCGAAGCCGATGGTCTGGTCGAGAAATTCAATGCTATGGGCAGCATGAGCAAAGAGGCACGCGAGCACGAAGAGTTCCGCATGAAGCTCGAAACCGCATTGCAAGAGTCATTGGCGTCTATTGATGCAGGCAAAGAGATTGCCAAAGAAAATGCCGAAGTCCTATCGGTCGCGCTACAAAAAGCCAAAATCGACATCGTCGGCGGCGAAGCGCACTTCTTTGACAACTTTGCCAAGTCACTGTCTATCGGTAAAGCCATCGATGGTCTGGCAGGCAAGTCCAACACATTAAGCGGCATTATGAACACCGTGATGGCAAACCAAGTGATAAAAGCGCAAGGCGCGGACAATAACGCCATCAATCAAGACAAACCTGAAAAAGACGGCGAATAATGAAGGACACGGCGCGTCTAGGCTTTTCTAGGCGCGCTGTTATAGGACACATGGGCGAAGCATCTGCTGATAAAACGGCTTTGCTCATGGGTTTTCATTTTTAATATGTTTTTACTCATAAATCTTAAAAAGTAAAGGACGGTTGTGGATACGGAATTGCTCAACAAAGTGCCTGAACAAGCAGCGTATAGCGAAGAAAAGATCATCAAACAGTATGAATATCGACCTGCTAAATGGTACGGAATTTTTTGTTTGGTGCCCAATGAGCAATAAATTGATGACAGTGAGGTATCAAGATATCCATAAATTTGAGGTGACTACCGTCGGCAAACTGCATCAGATTATTATTCATACGACGAGGGAAAAAGTCGTTATATCAGACATGAATTTTGTGGATAAATCGCTATTTATCGAAATGCTACACACGCTAATGTATAAAGTGCCATCGCGCAGTTTAGAAGCGTAGCTACCGCAGAATTTATATCTGATCTAATAAAAAATTAGCCTATTCATGCCTAAAAATATAAGTGGACGAACGACGATGGCAGATACCGAGCATCCAAACCCAGCAGCCAATCCCGACAGCCAAGACAGCAATGCCCAAGCCGACCAAGCGGTTGCCGCAGGCAATGCCTATGAGCTGATTAAAAAGCGCCTGACTGAGCAAGGCGAGCAACTGGAGCGACAAACCGCCGCGCTGAACCAAGCGCGCTTGACTGAGTTTGGCAGTACCCAAATGCAGGTGGTGGCGCGCACGCGCATCCGTACCGAGCACAACTGCGTGGCGCAGGATATGGTGCAGGTGGGCGAGTATCTGCTATTCGGTTACAACGTCTTTATGGGGCTAAAACGCGCAAGCAGTGTCAAAGACGTGCTGTCCTTATATCGTCTGAATGCGCCGATGGGTAGCGAAGACGGCGAGGGCAGTGACGGCAATAGCGAGGCTGAATACACCTTGCAAGAAGTCGATTTGCAAGGGACATTTTTGGCGCAGCTCGCCTTTGTGCAGGATTTTAATGAGCTGTACCGCTACTACAAACAGACGCGCCTGATTCAGCTGACGGTCAAAGACAGCAAGCTGCTCATGGCGTTCCAAATTGGCGAGCGCATCACCGATATTCGTGTGTTTCGCTTTGCCCTAGATTTTAGCGATGGCACGCCTGAAGACGCGCAGGTCACCTATGTGGACAATCGTGGCGAGCGCGACATCGAGCTGCCGCCTGCTTATGATTTTGATTGGATACAGACCGCCCGCGAGCAGATGATTAATGGCAAGTACCCGCACATGAATATCTTGGATACGATATTCGTGGAAACGGTGGGCGGCAGCCTGACCATCAAAATTGAAAATAATACCCAATCGGGGCTGGGCATTTATAATGAGCCTGTCAATGACCGCACCCAATCGTTGACCGACGCGCAGATTTTTTATGCCAAAGTGGGCAGCCTGATTTTATTAAAAATCCTGCCGTACCGCGAAGAGCAGTACCGCTATTTTGTATACAACACTTTGACCGAATCCGTGCTGCGCCTTGATGCCATCGGGCAATCGTGCGTGCAGCTGCCTGAAGACCACGGCATCATTTTCCCAGGTGGCTACTACTTGCAGACAGGCGAGCACAAGCTGTTTGGTGGTGAGCAGCAAGCGATGGATTTGCGCTTTAAGCGAAAAATCATCTCGCCCAATGGCGAGGATGTGCTGTTTTTATTCTACGATGTCGCGCTCGGCGTGACGGGGCTGTTCCCTTACAACATTATCAAAAAACAACTGGCGAACCCCATTTATTGTAATGGTATGGCGCTTGCCGACAGTGGGCGCTTGGTGTTGTTTAGCGCGCAAAGTGAGCCGTCACGCATCCACCCGATGCAAATCTGGCATACGCCATACGCTTCACCTGAATACGTCAGCGAGCTGCCTGAGAGTACCAGCTTTTATGGCAAAATCGGCAACAAAGAGCTGGTGCGCGGCATCTCGGATCTCTACAGCGTCACTCGCCTGATTGGCAATCAAAGCGTCTCGCAAAAGCTGTATGAAGAGTTGTCGGACACCAGCAAGCGCTTGTTTGATAGCTATTACTGGCTGTCTGAGCCTGAGCTTGGCGAGATGGCAGAGCGCATCAAGGCGGTGACGGCGACTGCCGAGCTGGTCATTGATGAGTTTGCCAAAGTGCAAAGCATTCAAAAACAAACCCAAGCGGCCATCAAGGATGCCGAAGCCAAGCAAACAGAAGTTTTACGACAAATTAAAATCACCAGCTTTGACAATGCCAGTGACTATGTCGAGCAGCTCGCCGCGCTACGCCGTCAAAAAGGACATTTGGTCAGCCTTGAGGATTTGCGTTACCTCGACACCACCGCGCTTACCGCGATGCAACAGGAGCTAGAGGACGCTGAGCAGACGCTTGCTGAGCAGACAGTACAGTATCTGAGCGGCGAGGATGCGCTGGCAGGGTACGAGGATATCTTGGCAGACATCAGCGAGCGTATCGAGACCGCCGAGACCAGCGCCGAGCTACAGCCTGTGCTGGACAATATCGACAAAACCGCAGAAGGGCTGGACTTACTGACCGAAATGCTGGGTACGCTTGACGTGGCGGATGCCACCGTGCGCACGCAAATCATCGATGATATCTCAGCGATTTATGCCCGTCTGAATCAAAGTAAAGCCAAACTTGGGCACAAGCGCAAAAGTTTTGGTTCGGCAGAAGCGGTGGCGCAGTTTGGCGCACAGTTTCGCCTGTTCGGGCAGTCGATTGCCAATGCCTTGTCCATCGCTACGACACCTGAAAAGTCCGATGAACAAATGGCAAAGCTGCTGGTGCAGTTAGAGGAGCTAGAAAGCCAGTTTACCGACCCTGAAAGCGCAAGCGGCGATCAGTTCTTAGGCGACATCATCAGCAAGCGTGAAGAGATTTACGACACCTTTGAAAACCACAAGCAGCAGCTGCTAGACGCGCGCAACCGCAAGGCACAAAATCTTGATGACGCGGCATCACGCATGCTTGAGAGCATTAAAAAACGCACACAAAGTACGGGCGTCACAGGCTTTAGCGATGCCGAGGGTTTAAACACCTATTTTGCCTCGGATGGGTTGGTACAAAAGGTGCGCCGCGTCGTTAAAGACTTGCAAGAGATGGGCTTTAGCGTCAAAGCCGACGATGTTGAGGCGCGCCTCAAAGCCATTCAGGTCGAAAGCTATAAGAGCCTCAAAGACAAGTCCGACCTCTTTGAAGCGGGCGGGCAGGTTATTAAGCTGGGCAAGCACCGCTTTTCGGTCAATACCCAGCCGCTTGACTTGACCTTGCTCAGCCGCCAGCAGTCGGACGGCAAGCGCATGCTCAATTTGCATCTAACAGGCACCGAGTACTATGAAACACTGAACGACCCTGCGTTAAATGCCTTACGTCCGTATTGGGATATGAATATTGCTTCTGAGTCAGAGACGGTCTATCGCGCCGAATACTTAGCCTATAGCATCATCGAGAGTGCCAAAAACAGCCAAGACGGCCTCACCGAAGCGCGCCTGTACCAAGCCTATGACGACACCATCGCCAGCCGCCCTAATGCCAATTTCGAGCTGTCCGCGCTTGCGAGCAACAGTCCGCTTGCCGCTATTGTCAAAGCCTACGCCGCGCCGCGCTATCAGCTGGGCTTTGAAAAGGGTATTCATGACCATGATGCCACGCTGTTATTGCTGCACATTTTGCCCACCTTAAGCGCCGCAGGCTTGCTTATTTATACGCCGCCTGTGCGTGCGCTGGCGCAGCTGTTTTATTGGCAGCTGATGATGGTACAAGCGCTGGGCTTGCAAGTGCTATCGGCGTTTGATTATGACCGCTGGCTGGACGCCAAGACCTTGACCGCCATGCGTAACTGGCGCGACAGAGCGATTACCGCCGAACAATTACGCCGTACGCTCGGCAGCGATACTGCTAAAGCCTTGCTGGTCGAAGATATGAAAGGGGTGATGCAGGACTTTGTGCAGACTTATAGCGAGGAGGCGCAGCCCAGTGACGAGCGCCCAGCCCTCGACGCAGAGCGCGATGCACAGGATATTTTTAACCTTGAGCACGTCACCCTTGCTTGTGAATATTTAGTGACCGTCATGGGAAAGCCGCATGACAATGCGGGCAGCGCCTTAAGCAACAGCTTTGGCAATGTGAATAATAGCGCCGATAGCGACAGCCAGCCTGTATGGCAAACCAGCCAACAAGCACAAAAGCTGTGTACCCTGTTGACCGAGACGCTGGATAACGGACAGCACAAAGCCAGCCTACAGCAGCTGCAAAATGCCATTGGTAAACTAAGCTTTGAGCCAAAGTCCGCCTACGCGCTGCTGTCCACATGGTTTTTTGCCTTGCTGGAACAAAAATACGGCAGCCATATTGACGCACAAGGCAGCTTGGGCGAAGACGACACATTAAGCGAAGAAGCGCGCACTGCCGCGGCTGCTAAGCAAGCCGAGCGCGCTGAACAATTCGCAGTCGGGCAGCATTATGTGCCCGAAGCGATTGCCATTATGCTCACCCAACTGAGCGACACCCAGCGTGAGGCGCTATATACGCGCATGCAAGCACAGCCCGCCAACAATAACAACGAACGCAGCACACTAGCGCCCAGCCGTTTTGGCAGCGCAGACAGCAATAAACTGCCCGCCATTAACAGCTTTACCCGTGAGACCGCCAGCGTGTCGCTACAGATAGACGTGCCCAATCTGTTGGGCGAACATCCTCGCATTCAGGGGCAGCGTTTAAGCTTTGCGGTAGATGACTTTTTAAGCCGTTTGCATCAGCATCAGACGCATATTATCCCCGCTTACAAGCGCTATCTGGCAATGCGCTCCGAGGTGCTGCATGACGCGCGCGACTCGCTCAGGCTTATTGAGTTTATGCCGCGTCCGCTGTCGTCTTTCGTGCGTAACCGCCTGATCAACGAAAGTTATCTGCCGCTGATTGGTGACAACCTCGCCAAGCAGATGGGCACAGTCGGCGAGGACAAGCGCACCGACTTGATGGGCATCCTTATGATGATATCGCCCCCAGGTTATGGTAAAACTACCCTCATGGAATATGTGGCAAACCGTCTTGGGCTGATTTTTATGAAAATCAACTGTCCTTCGCTCGGGCATGACGTCGCCTCCTTAGACCCTGCCAAAGCGCCGAACGCCACCGCCCGCGAAGAGCTGAATAAAATCAACCTCGCCTTTGAGATGGGCAGCAATGTCATGCTGTATCTGGACGACATCCAGCACACGCACGCCGAGTTTTTACAAAAATTCATCTCCCTCGGTGATGGCACGCGGCGTATCGACGGGGTGTGGCAAGGGAAAACCAAAACCTACGACATGCGCGGCAAAAAGTTCTGCGTGGTCATGGCGGGTAACCCCTATACCGAAAGCGGCGAAGCCTTTAAAGTCCCCGACATGCTCGCCAACCGCGCCGACATCTACAACCTCGGCGACATCATGGGCGGTATGGAAGATATCTTTGCCTTAAGTTATATCGAAAATGCCCTGACCTCTAATGCTGTGCTCGCGCCACTTGCCAACCGCGACCTCGCCGACGTACACCGCTTTATCAAAATGGCAAAAGCTATTGACGCGAGCGACGGCAACAGCGCCACCCTCGTGCAGGCGCAAAGCAGTGAGCTGTCACACCCGTATAGCACGTCAGAGATTAACGAAATCCTCGCCGTGTTGCGCCATATGTTTAGCATCCAGCAAGTGGTCTTGGACGTCAACCAAGCCTACATCGCCTCCGCCGCGCAAGATGACAAATACCGCGTCGAGCCAACCTTTAAGCTCCAAGGCAGCTACCGTAATATGAACAAGATGACCGAAAAGCTGTCGGCGGTCATGAATACAGACGAGCTGAACCAGCTGATTGACGACCATTATTTGGGTGAGTCGCAGCTGCTCACCACAGGCGCGGAGAGCAACCTACTCAAGCTCGGTGAGATGCGCGGCACGCTCGATAGTGATGAGGCGGCGCGCTGGGCGCAAATCAAAGCCGACTTTTTGCGCAACAAAGCCATGGGCGGCGATGATGGCGACACAGGCGCACGCATCATCGCCCAGCTCGCAGACATGGCAACAGGTCTTGGCAGTCTCGGGCAGCAGTTCGAGCGCTATGTGCAGCAAATCGCGCACCGTGAACAGCAAGCGCCCGCGCAGCCGCAACAGGACGACACCCAAGCCGCGCTAATGACGAGTTTCGCCGCCTATACCGAAGCACAAACCAGCGCCCAACAGCGCCTCGCTGAAAGCATGATGGACAATGCCAAAGTGGTCAGCCAAAGTATTGATAACGGCTTTGTGCAGAGCATCAACACCCTAAGCGCCCTCTATGACAAAGAGCAGCAGCACGACCATACGCAGATTGCGCATACCTACAATATGCAAAAATCCTTTGTAGAGCAGCTGGTCAAAGCCATCGAACAGCTGGCAACCCAGCAAGCGCAGCAGGTTGTAAGTGCTGTGCCACAAGGCGACACGGCGAGCGTCCCTGATGCCAAGCAGCAAGCCAGCGTCATCGCCAGCGCCCTACAACAAGCGCTCACGCCACTGACCAACCGCATGGACGAAAAGCTGATACTCGATAGTAGTGTAGAGCAGTCGGGCAAGCTGATTGTGAATTGCCTGACCCGCCTTAATAAAATATTTGAGGAAGATTAATCACCTAATGATGACAGCGCACCGTGCTACTTTATGTGGCGCGGCACAAATGCGTATTCACGATGCACACTGATAAGGACACCGACACATGGCACATAAAAAAGTCAATCTACCGCAAAAAATCTGCCCAGTCTGCCAGCGCCCGTTTACATGGCGCAAAAAGTGGGAAAAGGACTGGGAGCAGGTGGTGTATTGTTCTGAGCGGTGTCGGCGGAGTAGGGATAAAAAGAATGATGATAGCGGCGCTAAATCATAAATTTCGTTAGAGAACATGATATTATTTACAGCTAAGTGATTTCAGGTATGTTCTTAATGAAAAAAATAACTTTTATCGACCTCTTTGCTGGTGCAGGTGGTTTGTCAGAAGGATTCGTGAAAGCTGGGTTTGAGCCATTAGCCCATGTTGAAATGGATGCTCATGCTTGTAAAACACTAGAAACTCGAAACTACTACCATGCACTAAGGAGTAAGGGTAAGTTAGAAGCGTACTACGACTATTTGTTGGGAAAAATTTCACATGAAATGTTATCAAGTAGCATTCCGAACCAGCCAAACAATGTCATTAATGCATCTATAGGTGATGATAATACAAAAATATTCAATCGTATTGATGAGTTATGCCAAGGTAGAGAAGTTGACTTAATTATAGGTGGACCACCTTGTCAGGCATACTCTGTAGTAGGTCGCCATCGTATCAATAAGCTTGAAGAAGATGATCCAAGAAACCTACTGTATCGGCAGTACGCTCGTTTTCTTAAAAAATACAACCCCAAAGTATTTGTTTTCGAGAATGTTTTAGGCATATTAAGTGCAGAAGATGGGAAGTATTTTAATAATATTAAAGTGTATTTTAGGACATTAGGTTACGAGCTTGAGTCGAAGGTATTGAATGCTTCAGATTATAAGGTATTACAGAATCGAAAACGTGTCATTATTATTGGATGGAAAAAAGGTAGCGGCTTTACATATCCAAAGCTTGAAGCAGAGGTAAACTATTATAATGTCTCTGATGTTTTAAAGGATTTAGCGTATTTAAATCCAGGAGATCAAAATAAAGTCACTAACTATACTGGTATCTGTAATAATTATCTACATGAATCAGGTGTTCGAGGTGACTCAGAATTTGTCACTCAGCATGTGGCGAGACCCCATAACGAGAGAGATCTAGAAATTTATAGAATAGCTATTGATAAGTGGTTAAGTAATAGGGAAAGACTTAAATACGGTGACTTACCAGAAAGGCTAAAAACACATAAAAATCAAAATTCGTTTATAGACCGATTTAAGGTGGTCGACATACACAGCTACAGTCATACCGTACTTGCGCATATTGCCAAAGATGGTCATTACTATATTTATCCTAGTGCAGAACAAGTGCGATCATTGTCAGTAAGAGAGGCTGCTCGTATACAGTCTTTTCCTGATGATTACTACTTTGAAGGTGGCAGAAGTGCTGCTTTTAAGCAAATCGGTAATGCTGTGCCACCATTAATGGCTTTGAAAATAGCTGAAGAGATTAAAGAGGCTTTCAATGACTGAACTTACTTACAATATACGACCCTCAGCAAGATTGATAAAAACTATTGGAGAGGACTTAATCGGAGATCCTAACTCCGCTCTGATAGAGTTAGTTAAAAACTCTTATGATTCAGATGCTTCTAAAGTTGAAATTATCTTTGAGTATAAAGAAATAAGCAATGAAGATGTACTATCAATTAAAGTTATTGATGACGGTCATGGCATGGATTCGGATACTGTTATCAACAAGTGGCTTGTTCCCGCTACTGATGACAAACTGAAACAAAAAATAAGTCGGAGTACTAAAAGAATACTTCAAGGACGTAAAGGTATTGGTAGATTCGCTTCTGCTATTCTAGGTCAAGAATTGACACTATCTTCAACAGTAAAAGATGAAAAAACGGTAATATTCATAGACTGGGATAGGTTTAGTGCAGAAAAATACTTGTCAGATATTGAGCTTCTAATAGAAGTCAATTCTGGGAAGTATAGTAGTGGAACTATTATCGAAATATTAGCCTTTAATAGAGAAGAAGAGTTAAAAAAGTCCTATTGGAATCCTGAACGTTTCAATAAGCTCATAAATGAGCTAAGAAAATTACTTAACCCATTTGATTCTTTTGAGAAGGATAAATTTGGCATTAGTTTAGAAGTAATTAATGCTCCTTATGAATTTAATAGTGGAAAAATAGATGTCGAAAGGTATCCGATTATTGATTTCTATGATTATAGAATATTTGGAACAGTTAATGAGAATGGAGAAGCTAGTTTAACCTACGAAAACGCAGTAGAGATTGATGCGAAACAAGTACATTCGTTTAATAAAAATATAACTCTTAACGAAAACGAAAGTTTTTGTGGGAAGGTTGAGCTTGATTTAAGGGTTTTTGACAGAGAACTTGAAGCATTTAGTAACTTGATAGATAAAGGGTTGGTTGACCCAATATCTAAAGAGAAAATAGGAAAACAAGAAGCTCGCAGGGAATTAAACAGTGTATATGGAGTAAATATATACAAGAACAAATTTCGTATTAGTCCATATGGTAACACTGGAGTTGACTGGCTAAAACTTGATAATAAAAGGATTCAAAATCCATCTCTCAGAATCGGTAATAATCAAATAGTTGGTTTTATAGTTATACAATCTGAAGAATTATCAGGATTAGAAGAAAAAAGTGCTAGAGATGGCCTCAAAGAAAATCGACAGTTCGAAGGTCTAAAGCATATAATTGATGAGGTTATCAAGGAACTAGAGCTTAGAAGATTCTCTTTTAGAAAAAAGTCAAAGAGAGGTCGAGATAAAGAAAAAACTATTGACTTTAAAATTAATGACCTATTCGATTTTGCAGATATAAAAAGAATCATTCAGGATAGTGCTTCTAAGGAAATGAACGAAGAAAAAATAAGCGAAATTCTGGGTTTTATATCTAAGAAAGAAGAATCGAAAACGAAAATTTTAGAAGAAATAAGAAGGCAAATAGCTGTTTATCAAGGACAAGCAACTCTTGGTCGCATAGTTAATGTAGTTTTACATGAAGGTAGAAAACCGCTTCAGTTTTTTCAAATGGAAGCTAGAAACTTGGTTAAGAGTTATGAGTTATTTGATCAAACAAAGAATCAAGATTTTTTAGAGGATTTTGAGGAAATACTTGATGGTTTCAAGAAAAATGCTAATTCACTATCAGATCTGTTCAAAAGAATAACACCTCTTGCGAACCAAAGAAGATCAAACCGTAAAGATTTCTTAGTAGAGGAGAGTATTCTTGATAGTTTTAAAGTATTCGAGGCTCAGTTAGAAATTTCAAATATTATGTATGATATAAATATAAGTGATAAAAGACAGATTCATGGATGGAGAGAAGACCTTTCTATTGCTTTCGCGAATTTAATAGAAAATAGTATATACTGGTTAGATAAAACCGATACTGAACTTAAAAAGATAATAATTAAAGATGAAAGTCACGCTGATGGTTCATACTCCATAATCTATACAGATAATGGGCCAGGTATCAAAAGTGACGATATTGAAACAGGAGATATTTTTGAACCTGGGTACACCACTAAAGATACAAAAGATGCTACAGGATTAGGTTTATCAATTGCAGGAGAAGCTATTGATAGGCTAGGCGGGACTCTTTCAGCTGTTGAGAGTAGTAAAGGAGTGTGTTTTGAATTCAAATTTAAGGCTATAGAAAATGACGCAAACTCTTAATATATTAGTAGTTGAGGATAATGAAGAAACCATAGCTATATATGAAAGAGCTATAAAAACTCATAATAGAACTAACCCAGACTACTTGTTCGAAATGGAAACGACTGATACTAAAGTTGATGCTATTGATAAGCTTACTCGAATTGATAAGATTTTTGATGGTGCTATTATAGATTTGGACCTTAATGATACTAAAGGTTATGATAGCTCTTCTGGGAGAGAAGTAATAAGAGTAATAAAAGAAAAGTTACGATTTCCAGTATTCGTTATTTCTGGAACTATAGGTGATTTAAGTGAAGAAGAAAAAGAAGAAAATGATTTGTATAGAGTTGTAGACAGAAATGATGGTAGTTTTAGCTTTATTGATGAGTTTATCAAGATACATGCCACAGGTATTACAGATATATTAAATAGAACAGGAAAGATTGAAGAGTATATGAATAAAATATACTGGGAGCATCTTTCTACATCACTCAGACCTTGGATGGATTTACAACCGAAAGAAGGTGTAGATGTTACAAATTTTAATCGAGAAAAGAAACAGTCATTGATTAGGTATGTAATGTTTCATCTACAAGAGTATTTGGATATATCTAGTCATAGTGATAGAGATGACCTTTCAGATTATTTCCCAGCTGAATTTTTTATCACAGGTCCAATTAAAAATAAGATGTTTACTGGAGATATTTTCATTTATAGAGATTGTCGTTATGTTGCTTTAACCCCGGCTTGCGATTTTAGTAATAGCAAAGTTGATAGAGTGCTATGTGTAAAAATCAACGAATTTCATGAAATTGATGATAGATTTAAACCTGAAGGTATGAGTAAAGCTGGTAAAAAAGAACTAGAAAAGTATCTAACTAACAATAAGACAAGGTTTCATTTTATACCATCTTTATATTTTAATAATAACCTATACAATCCTGGTATTATTGATTTTCAGAATCAAATATCGTTTACTTATAAAGAGTTAACTGAAGATGTATTTGAAGAATTAGATGAGGAAAAAGTTAGTAAAACTTCCGAGGAAGAAAGCATAAGTGTAATTAAAAGTAAAAAGGCTAAAAGGATTGCAACCATATCACAACCTTTTTTAAAAGATTTGATAGAGAGGTATTCAAGGTATTTTGCAAGACAGGGTGCTCCGAATATTTCTCGAGAACTATTAAAAGACAATTACTTAAATTGAAGTTTTTGTCTGAGAAATTTACTAATTTTTTGATGAATAAAAATAAATACTATAGATGTTAAGAAGAATCTAATATTACAGCTAGTCCCGATTATCAAGAATATTTTGTCAGATAGAAGCAAGAGCGGGATTAGCTATAAAAACTAATCTCGCTTCACGTAACTCCTATAAATTCGAACTTAACCACTTCTTAGCTGTTTTTATATCCCAGCCTTTAGACTCAGTATAACTCTTTAACCGATCACGGCTTATTTTACCAACATTAAAGCACTCATACTAAGAGAGAAGCAATAAACCCCTACCTACTTCATCCCGCTTCGCAAAAATATTCGCCACCAGCGCGCCGCTAAAGTTATGCCACACACTAAATATCGCACTCGGTAGCGCGGCGACTGGGTTGGGTAAGCAGTAAGTTTAGAATAATAAGTCAGACACAAAAAAAGCTTATCCATGCGTCCATGAATAAGCCTGTGTTTTTATGTGGTTAAGGGGTTATAGGTTTGGGTTGAGCCATTTTTCTGCCGTCTTGATATCCCAGCCTTTACGCTCGGCGTAGCTCTCGAGCTGGTCGCGGCTGATTTTACCGACGTTAAAGTATTCGCTGTCAGGGTGCGAATAATAAAAACCACTGACCGAGGAGGCAGGCCACATGGCGTAGCTTTCGGTGAGCGTCGTGCCGATGGCATCGACCGTGCCCAGCCAGTCAAAGAGCTTGCCTTTTTCGGTATGCTCAGGGCAGGCGGGGTAGCCAGGGGCGGGGCGGATGCCGACGTATTTTTCTTTAATCAGCTCGTCATTGCTCAGCGCTTCGCTGGGCTGATAGCCCCAGTAATCTTTACGGATCAGCTCGTGCAGATGCTCGGCAAAGGCTTCGGCGAGGCGGTCACACAGCGCTTGTACCATGATGGCGTTATAGTCATCGCCGCGTGCTTTGTAGTCCTCAGCCAGCGCTTCGGCACCGATGATGGAGACGGTAAAGCCGCCCAAGTAGTCGGTGTGCGTGTCTGATGGCGAGATAAAGTCGGCAAGGCTAAAGTTGGGCTTGCCAGATGCTTTGTCGCTTTGCTGGCGCAGGTGCTCAAACTGATGCGTGGGCTGTCCGCCTTGGCTAGGATCGGCGTCATAGACAGTCACGGTGTCCGCGCCTGTGCGGCGAGCAGGCATCAGGCTGAACACGCCTTTTGCGCTGATGAGGCGCTCATCAATCAGTTGTCGTAACAAGGTTTGTGCGTTGTTATAGAGGTCGGTCGCTTCTTCGCCAACTACGTCGTCGTTTAGGATTTTGGGATATTTGCCCGCCAGTCCCCACGAGATAAAGAACGGTGTCCAGTCGATGTAGGGGAGCAGATTGTCTAGCGGATAGTCATCCAGCACCGTTTGTCCAAGTTTATTCGGCACAGGAGGCGCGTAATTGTCCCAATCAAATCCAAAGCCCATCTCCACCGATTCGGCATAGGACAGCTTGGCGGCTTTGGGTTGGCGCTTAGCAAGGCGCTCACGCACCGCGACATATTCTGCGCGTGTGTCTTCGATGAGGGCGACGCGATTTTCTTTAGATAGTAGCTTGGTCACCACACCGACCGAGCGCGAGGCATCGGCGACATAGATGACGGCATCGTTTTGGTATTGCGGCTCGATTTTGACGGCGGTATGCGCTTTTGAGGTGGTCGCGCCGCCAATCATCAACGGCAGATGCATACCGCGCTCTTGCATTTGCTTGGCGACATAGACCATTTCATCGAGGCTTGGGGTGATGAGCCCTGAGAGCCCGATAACATCGACGTTCTCTTTGATGGCAGTATCGAGAATTTTTTCACACGGCACCATGACGCCGAGGTCAATGATTTCGTAGCCATTACAGCCGAGTACCACGCCGACGATATTTTTGCCAATATCGTGCACGTCGCCTTTGACGGTCGCCATCAGGATTTTACCTTTGGTTTCGCCCTCGACTTTTTCGGCTTCGATATAGGGGTTTAGCCACGCGACCGATTGCTTCATGACGCGCGCGGACTTAACCACCTGAGGTAAAAACATTTTGCCCGCGCCAAACAGGTCACCGACGATGTTCATGCCATCCATCAAGGGTCCTTCGATGACTTCCAGCGGGCGGTCGTATTTAAGGCGTGCCTCTTCGGTATCGACGTCGATATAGGTGGTGATGCCTTTGATCAGTGCGTGCGCGATGCGTTTTTCGACCGTTTCTTCGCGCCAAGCGAGGTCTGCGCCGCTGTCTTTTTTCTTGCCGCCCGATTGATAATGCTCGGCAATGGTCATCAGGCGCTCGGTAGCGTCTTGACCGCTGTCGCCTTGGTTTTGGTTGAGCATCACATCTTCGATGGCGTTGCGCGCGTCCAGCGGAATTTCGTCATACACCTCGAGCATCGATGGGTTGACGATACCCATGGTCAGCCCATTTTTGATGGCGTGATACAGGAATACCGCGTTAATCGCTTCACGAATGGGGTTACCACGGAAGCTGAACGACACGTTTGACACACCGCCTGACACCATGGCATTGGGCAGATTGTCAGTGATCCATTTGGTGGCGTTGATAAAGTCCGCGCCGTAGTTGTTGTGCTCGGTGATGCCTGTGGCGACCGCAAAGATATTGGGGTCAAAGATAATGTCTTCGCTCGGAAAGCCCACTTCATCGACCAAAATGTCATAGCTGCGCTTACAGATATCAATCTTGCGCTGCTCGGTGTCCGCTTGCCCGTCTTCATCGAACGCCATGACGATGACCGCCGCGCCGTAGCGCATACACAGACGCGCCTTGTCCACAAACTCCTCATAGCCTTCTTTTAAGGAGATGGAGTTGACCACCGCTTTGCCTTGCGTGCGCTTCAGACCTTCCTCAATAATGTCCCACTTTGACGAGTCAATCATCAAGGGCACGCGGCTGATATCAGGCTCGCCTGAGACGAGATTGACAAAGTGAATCATCGCCTGCTTGGAGTCGAGCATCCCTTCGTCCATATTGATATCGACGATTTGCGCGCCGCCCTCGACTTGGTCGCGCGCCACATCCAGCGCCTCGGTATAGGCTTCGGTTTTAATCAAGCGCAAAAACTTTTTGGAGCCTGTGACGTTGGTACGCTCACCGACGTTCACAAACAGGCTGTCTTTGGTGATGTTAAATGGCTCTAGCCCCGACAATCGGCAGGCGGGCGCAATGGTAGGAATGCTGCGCGGTGGGTAGTTTGCCACCATATCGGCGATGCTGCGAATGTGCGCAGGCGTCGTACCACAGCAGCCGCCGACGATGTTTAAAATACCCGATTTGGCAAAGCTCTCGAGCAGTGCTGCAGTTTCTTCGGCGGTCTCGTCATACTCGCCAAACTCATTGGGCAAGCCTGCGTTCGGGTGCGCAGACACGTAGCAATCGGCAATGTCAGAGAGTGTCTGAATGTGCGGCTTTAGCGCGTCTGCACCGAGCGCACAGTTAAAGCCGACCGAGATGGGCTTGGCATGGCGAATTGAGTTATAAAACGCCTCCGCTGTCTGTCCTGACAGCGTGCGTCCTGAGGCATCGGTAATCGTGCCTGAAATCATAATCGGCAACTCAAAGCCAATATCGTCAAACACCTCAAGCACCGCAAAAATCGCTGCCTTGGCATTTAGCGTATCAAAGATGGTCTCAATCAAAATGATGTCCACGCCACCTTCAATCAAGGCCAGCGTTGCCTCGCGGTAATTGAGTACCAGCTGGTCAAAGGTCACGTTGCGGTAGGCGGGGTCATTGACATCAGGTGATATCGAGCAAGTGCGCGAGGTTGGCCCCAGCACCCCTGCCACAAAGCGCGGCTTGTCAGGCGTT
Organism: Psychrobacter sp. bablab_jr014; assembly: GCF_016464015.1. GTDB lineage: Bacteria > Pseudomonadota > Gammaproteobacteria > Pseudomonadales > Moraxellaceae > Psychrobacter. Next base: position 21,537 of record NZ_JACDXT010000018.1, on the reverse strand, counting down.
TTGGCGCTGTACTCATCCGCTGCCGCGCGCGCGAGTTGCGCCGCTACGCGGTTAATCTCAGGCACCAGATACTCCATATCATAATCTGCCATCGACAGCCGCGTACCGTTAAAGCTGTTGGTTTCGATGATGTCCGCACCCGCTGCCAGATGGTCGCCGTGGATATTTTGAATCAGCTCAGGCTTGCTCAGCACCAGCAAATCATTATTGCCTTTCACCTCTTGGGTAATGTCTGCAAAGCGCGCACCGCGATAGTCCGCTTCTTCTAGCTTATAGGTCTGAATCTGTGTGCCCATCGCGCCATCAAGCATCAAAATGCGCGCGCTAAGCGCCGCCTCCATACGCGCACGCGCCGTTAGCTGCGCCGCTTTAAAGGGGAACACATCAGGTGGGGTCAAAACAAAATCATCAGCAGACATTTGGGTCAGCGGAGCAGGCTTGGTATCGGTGTGTGAAGCGGTCATCGAAGTCATAAAGGCAACTGTATAAATGAATAGATAGAGGAAGAATTAAGCATAAAAAAGGCGCAAACGGTCTTTATCTTAGCATGAAAATGGCTGTTTTTAGGGCGAATCATTAGAGCACACTGAGTGTTTTTTGGATTAAAAAACGCACACAGATAAATGAAAGTCTTACAAGGAATATTAAAAAAGGAACAAAAATTGATAAACAGATACGAACAACTGTGTTAAGTAAACAAGCTAACGTTACATCAGTATTACAAAAATACAGGTGACAGAAAGCGGCGTGATAAATCAATTATGTTAGTTTATCTTTAGCAAATTCGCTGCAATACTGGGTAGTTTTACGATTACCTATTTTATAACACATTTAAAATTATTTAATAATTTTGACAATTAAGGACACGACTATGAAACTTACTAAATTGGCTACTATCGGTGCACTCGCTGTCTCAGTCGCAGGTCTGAGCGCTTGTAACAGCATGATGACGCATGACGATATGTCAAATGACACGCCGATGCATGACAAAGCCACAGATAATATGAATATCGTACAAGTGGCACAGGGCAACGAGGACTTCTCATTGTTGGTCGAAGCCGTACAAGCAGCAGGTTTAGGCAATGCCCTATCAAACCCAGACGCGCATTTCACTGTATTTGCACCAACCAATGAAGCGTTTACGGGTGTGCTAAAAGAAACAGGCATGACCAAAGAACAACTGTTCGCAAACAAACCACTACTAACCAAAGTACTGGGCTACCATGTGCTAAACGGCACCATGCCAGTCTATGCTAAAGATGTGAAGCCAGGTAGTGTCATGACCGCAAGCAAAGACACCCTTGTTATCACTGCTGATGGTAAGCTAAAAGATGAAAATGGTCGTACTGCTAACATTGTGAAGACTGATATCAAAGCAAATAACGGCGTTGTACACGTAATTGATAAAGTATTGCTACCAAAATAAACGCAAGTAAAAGAATTGACCACATAATAGATTAATCACTGATGTTACATTGTTTTTGGATTGCCAATAATTAGTGATTGGCAATCTAATTTTAAGCGGTAGATTTGCCCCGCTATAAAACCAACAATAAAAGCGCACTACCAAATCCGTGTTTTAGTCTAAGGTTTCGCCACTTTCTTTAGGTTTAAAGATACCCTGAAAACCATTTTAGATTGTGATTTTTTGTTTTGTGCATTTTATCGATAACGACACAATAAGGATATATCATGCTAAATTTAAAAACGACATTATTGCCGCTAGCCGTTGCGATGACTTTGCCATTAGCAGCTTGTAGCAACAACGAAACCGCAGAGACAGACACTGCTGAAGTTGAAGCACCAATGACAGAAGATCAAGACATGGCTGCTGATACAGATATGGCGACCACAGAGCCAATGGCAGAGACAGATGCAACGATGTCAGCTGACGATATGGCGACCGCCGAAGCAGATGGTATGGCAACCCAAAGCATCGGTGAAATGGCCGCTGCCAATGAAAACCTAACCGTACTGACTGCGGCACTAAAAGCAGCAGATCTAGACAGTATGCTGATGGAAAATGGTGAGTACACCGTATTTGCACCAACAGACGAAGCCTTTAACAAGCTATTGACCGATATGGGTAAAACCAAAGAAGAACTGCTAGCAGATACTGAAACCCTTAAAAAAGTACTGCCATATCACGTGGTAGGTAAGGTAGTAAAAGCAGCAGACATCCCATACGGTCAGCCTATTGAAACTGAAAATGGTGGCACGTTTACTATCGGTGAAGACAATACCATCACTGATGCTAGTGGTAACAAAGCCAAAATCGTTGGTACAGATATGATGGCAACCAATGGTGTGGTACATACTATCGATACGGTATTGATGCCTAAGTAATCTGTAGATAACGCCATTGTCTTATCCATGACATATGGCTAACAACAGCTCATAGCAAATGACAAACCCAACCAAAATTTTGGTTGGGTTTTTTTATAAAAAAACAGCCCAAGTCATGCTTGGGCTATTGGTTATTGAGTCAGGAGAATAAATGGTATTTAATTAAAGACTTATTTCTTATCCCAATCGCTAGCGTCACGCGCTTCACGACGTGCTTCCCAGTAAGGCGCGTTTTTGATACCGAACTTCGCTGGGTCAAAGGTATATCTGCTTACGCCTGCTTTACGCTGTGCTTCGTAGTCTTTGAGAATGTCCATGGTTGGACGTGCCACAAAGAAGATAACCAAAATACCCAAGATGTTAAGCCAAGCCATCAAGCCCACACCGATATCACCGATGCCCCAGATATAGCCTGCTGAGTTTAGACCACCATAAGCAACCATCGCCATGATAAGGATTTTGACCAATAACAAACCAATTTTATTGGCTTTTTGACTGACAAAACGGGTTAAATAGGCCACGTTAACTTCAGCAATGTAGTAGTACGCTAAGATAGTAGTGAAGGCGAAGAAGAATACAGCAACAGCGATAAAGGTATCACCAAAGCCGCCGTAGACTGACTCCATAGCCATCTGTGTAAACGCAGGTGAGTTGATTTCAGTAGTCGCTGCGATGTTTTGTACGATGAACTGACCTTCTGGTAGCGTACCTTGGATGTTGTACGTGCCCATGGTCAAAATCATAAACGCAGTTGCAGAACAGACGAGTAGGGTATCAACGTACACAGAGAATGCTTGTACCAAACCTTGTTGTGCTGGATGGTCAACTTCTGCAGCACCTGCCGCGTGAGGGCCAGTACCTTGACCTGCTTCGTTTGAGTAGATACCGCGTTTTACACCCCAACCAATCGCTGCACCAAAGCCAGCTTGTGCAGTGAATGCGTCGCCGATAATACTACCGAAAACAGTAGGAATCATATCGAAGTTGGCAACCATAATGATAAGTGCTAATACGATATAGCCAATCGCCATAAAAGGGACAGCGAATTCAGTAAAGGTAGCGATACGTTTGATACCACCAAAGATGATAATACCCAACACCACAAGGATGATGCCTAGCGCTACAAAACGCATAGAGCCAATGTCACTGCCCATAAAACTAACAGCGCTGCCTTCACCCATGACCTGAGTGAATGCATTGATAACACCATTTGCTTGCACGCCTGGCAGGAAGATACCACACGCTAGGATAGACGCAATAGCAAAGACCACACCATACCAGCGCTGACCCAATGCGCGCTCAAAGTAATACGCAGGGCCACCACGATATTGACCTGTTACTGTGTCTTTTTCTTTATAAATCTGCGCGAGGGTTGATTCGGCGTAAGCCGTTGATGCGCCCAAGAATGCGACAATCCACATCCAAAATACCGCACCAGGACCACCGAAACCGATAGCTGCTGCGACACCAGCGATGTTACCCATACCCACACGACCTGCGAGCGATACCGCAAGTGCCTGAAAGGATGAAATACCGTCTTCACTGGACTTGCCTTGGAATAGTAGGCGAATCATTTCTTTGAACAAACGCACTTGAACGAAGCGCGTCATGATAGAGTAGAACAAACCTGCGCCTAGACACAGATAGATGAGCGCATTGCTCCAAATAATTCCGTTTAAAGCATTGACTAAACTTTCCATAGATGTGTTCCTTACATGAACCCCAGATATCAACAGTAATATTAATAATGTGTTCAGTAGCCAAAGGCTGCTGTCTTACTGATAACAAGGACAATTCATCTGTCTTATCCACTAAGTAGCGGTCACAATTCCATTTGCTTTTTTGTGTCTGTCATCGAAGTGGTGACCCAACCTAGGTCCTACGGATAAAACAGATATCACATGATGGGTATCAAGCCGTTAGCCTGTTTACCGCATCTTCTATAGGTAACTGGCTGCATGAGTGTATGCGCTTGGTGCTAGATTGTTAGAAACCTGTATCATATACTAATAATACATTACAAATCTAATACCAAATGAACGTAAACAGTGTTACCAAGTAACTGCAATTTGCCACAAATTAGCAGTAATTGCTAGCGATTTTTACAGTACCATCGCGTATATTTCTGTTTACTGGCTTAAAACAGCCAAAATAGATATATACATTAATGTTACTAAATTGTTACCAAAATCGGGTATAACTAAATATTTTTATCCATTTGAAGATTGCCATAGTAAATAACAAAACGAGTATGTAAAGCGTTAAAAAAACAAGCAAGACAGCTGTTTTATTTTTATAAAATATTGATGCTTAAATATTGATAATATTGATTATTTATAGGATTTTTGACAGTTAATCCTTGGTACTTTGGCGGTTGGTTTTTGGTAACGACTGATTGTAAAACCAAAGTGATAGCGTCATCATTGACAACATAACAGGCAGAATATGCCGAGCAGACAATAGAAAAATACAAAACATTTTTAGGAGACACATATATGACTCGACGGTCAATCTTTAAACCGCTGTTGTTATCTGCCGTATTAGCGACCTCTAGCGTTGGTTTGACAGGTTGTGGCTATAACAACTTGCAAGCGCAAGACGAGCAAGTCACCGCGGCATGGTCAGAGGTGGTCAACCAATACCAGCGCCGTAGTGACCTTGTGCCAAACTTGGTCAAAGTCGTTAAGCAATACGCTGACCAAGAGCAAGAAGTCTTCACGCAAGTCGCTGAAGCGCGCTCGCGTGCAGGCAGTATTACAGTGACGCCAGAGGTACTAAACGATCCGCAAGCGATTGAGCAGTATTCACAAGCGCAAGCGCAAATGGGCAGCGCACTATCACGTTTGATGGCCGTATCAGAGCGGTATCCTGAGCTAAAATCTGACGCCCTGTTCCAAGATCTGCAAGCGCAGTTAGAAGGGACAGAGAACCGTATTGCAGTCGCTCGCAACCGCTATATTCAAGAAGTCCAAGGCTATAATACGACGGTGCGTCAGTTCCCGACCAATATCACGGCCAAAGTGTTTGGTATGCAAGCAAAGCCAAACTTTACGGTGGCTAATGAAGCAGAAATATCCACTGCGCCGAGTGTGGACTTTGGTAACGACGGCGACGAGGCCAGCGCGCAATAAGGTAGAAGGCATACCAAGCCAGTTATTGACTAGGGCGTGTCATCATTTAGATGGCGAGGCTTAAAATGAGCAGACAATAAAGCTAAATCGATAATAAAAATAAAAACAGACGCAAGCGGTAGCAATAGTAGATTTTACATACCGTTGTTGCCCTTGCAGTCAATGATTTTCGTATGTGGGTAAGGTGGAATAAGGTCTATGGACGTGTTTAAAAAAATTGCGACAATCAGTGTGCTGGTCTCTGTCACCAGTACCGCGTCCTTATTACATGCTGCACCGAATGATACGAGCGCGTCTGACCAAACTGCAGATGATATTGTCGCTATCAGCAGAGCCGCTCAAGACAATGAAGCCATCAATGATGCGGTACTCGGTAACGAGGCGATTAATGATGGTATTTTAAATAATGAGGCCATCAATCCGCGCGCTGAGGGTGGTGATGATATTGCTGTTGCCAGTGCTGACAATACCGACAGTACAGAGGCTGCACCCGCACCGCGTACTTCAAATGCTCAAAATGTGGACGCGGATAAGCTGATTTTAAATGAGCCAGTCGTCGATCAAGCCAATATCCTTAATCCCAACGAAAAGCTACAACTGACAGCGCAGCTAAAAAACATCTATCAACAAGGTTTGGCTCAAGCAGCAGTTGTGATTGTGCCGACGACCAATGGTCAGCCGATTTTTGATTATGCCCTGCAAATAGCAGAAAAATGGCAGTTGGGACGCGAAGATGTCGATGATGGCTTATTGATTGTTGTGGCAGTCAATGACCGCGAAGTCTATATGCTGACAGGCTATGGATTAGAAGGCGTGATACCTGATGCCGTTGCCAATCGCATTATCCGCGAGGATATGACCCCTTATTTTAAACAAAACGACTATGCAGGCGGTTTAAGCGCAGCGCTAAACCGTGTCGAGTCGCGCCTGACTGCTGACCCTGAGGCGCTGGCGCGTGCAGATGAAGCCGCGGCTGCTGAAGCGGCAAATGAGAGCGACCAACCCTCAACCATTGCTTTGTTTATTATTGCTTTTATCTTTGGCACGTTTTTAACGCAGCTGTTAGGTCGGGTTGTCGGCTCATTAGTGACGACAGGCAGCTTTTTTGCAGGCTCGCTGGCGATCGGGGGCGGCTTTATTATGACCTTGATACTGGCCATATTCTTATGGGTATTTCTTATTTCAAGACGCTCAGGCGGCGGTGGTAAAGGCGGTAAGGGTGGCAAAGGGGGACGCGGTGGCGGTATGGTCATCGTACCAGGTTTTGGCGGCGGCTTTGGTGGTGGTAGCGGGGGCGGCGGCTTCGGCGGTGGTGGTTTTGGTGGCGGTGGCGGCGGTTTCGGTGGCGGCGGTGCTGGCGGCTCGTGGTAATGAATGATATAACGATAATAACCAACCAAATGGCTATTTTTAGCATGCAACGGCGCTTTGCTTATTGATATTTGAAGGACACAACCATGACACAACCAAAGGCATCTACCGCTAAAGACAGCTTGTCTCGCTGGTGGCGGCAAGTGCTGTTTGTACCCATGTTGCACAGTCGCTGGCTGACCCCAACTGTCAAAGCGCATTTGAGCGAAAAAGTAGCGGCTGCTGAAAAAGGGCATCGCGGTGAAGTGTTTTTGATTATCGAAAACCATTTACCGATTGAGCAGGCATACCATATTGACACCTATGAGCGTGCCATTGATCTATTCAGTGAGTATCGCGTGTGGGATACCGAAGAAAACACAGGTATTTTGGTATACGTCAATATTTGCGAAAAAAGCCTGAACATTGTCGCTGACCGTGGTATCAATGCGCACGTCAGTCCCACCGTTTGGCAGGCGATGTGTGACAAAGCGCTATCAGGTATCAGTAATCAAAAAATCGAAGAAAGTCTTGGTGAGCTACTTACCGAAATCGGTCACCTCTTGCGCCAATACTATCAATTAGAAGACAATCCAATGGGTAATGAGCTGTCCAACACCGTGGTGCATTTAAAGTAGTAGCTAAATTAAAAGTAACCTGTTGTTTTTATAAGCAATAATGCTGATGAATAAAGACTGATAAGTACTTTCTTACACGCAGCATAAACAGACAAAGTGTGGCATAATACGCGGCTTTATTTGTATCGCGGTGCTTATTTATGTCTATCACTCCTTCTATGCGTCAACTGATTCAAGCCTTACCCAAAGCCGAATTGCATCTGCATATTGAAGGCTCGCTGGAGCCTGAATTGATGTTTCGCTTGGCCAAAAAGAACAACGTGGCGATTCCTTATGACACCATCGAAGACGTGCGCCGTGCTTATAATTTTAATAATTTACAAAGCTTTTTGGACATCTATTATGCAGGCGCAAATGTCCTGCAAACCCAAGATGACTTTTATGACCTAACGTGGGCATATATCGAAAAGTGCCGCGAAAACAACATCGTCCACACTGAGATATTCTTTGACCCGCAGACGCATACTGAGCGCGGCGTGCCATTTTCGGCGGTGATTGGTGGTATCAAAGCCGCATTAGACGATGCGCGCAGCCAGCACGGTATTACCTCGTGCATTATCATGTGCTTTTTGCGTCACTTGTCCGAAGCCGATGCTTTTGCCACCCTTGAAGAAGCGCTGCCGTATAAAGACGACATTATCGGTGTGGGTCTTGACTCTTCAGAAGTGGGCAATCCGCCATCGAAGTTTGCAGGTGTGTTTAAAGCAGCAGCGGCGCATGGTTTTAAGCTGGTCGCGCATGCGGGTGAAGAGGCGGACTTTTCTTATATTAATGAAGCGCTGGATTTACTTAACATCCACCGTATCGACCACGGCGTTCAGTCAATTCATAGCGATGCGCTGATGCTGCGCCTCAAAGATAACCAAATGCCGCTGACCGTGTGCCCAAACTCAAATATCGAGCTGTGCGTGTTTGACCATTATAGCGAGCACAATATCAAAGAGTTGCTAAGCTATGGTCTCAATGTCAGCGTCCATTCGGACGACCCTGCGTATTTCAAAGGCTATATGAATCAAAACTTCTTTAACCTTTGCGAGCATTTACCGATGACCGAAGAAGAAGTGATTACGCTGGTGAAAAATGGCTTTCGCTCTGCGTTTATTGACGATGCGGCAAAAGCGCAGTATCTGGCGCAAGTTGATGCGGCAGCGGCATAAACTTTTGGTTTATATAAAAAGAGGTGCGATACTATATCGTGCCTTTTTTTATGGCCTTTTATTCACATAAAACAGAGAACTCATCATGATGCATGGAATGTGGTGGCTACTGATTATTATCGCGGTAATTGCCGTATTGTGGTTGATTGCGTCTAAGCGCGGGGACACGTCAGTAGCAAACAGTAAAGCTAAAAAGCCAAATAATGACGCGCTACAAAAGACAGCCGCGCTGATTGAAAAGACCTTTAGCCATTACCGTGTGACGCGGCGTAGCAATCACCTGCTGGTCACCAAGCACGCCCTCAAAATCGCTATGATAACGATGGATAAAAAAATCCCCGTTGGTGAGCGTCTTTTGGGTGATGTACGGGTGCTCAATTATCACCGTGTGCCAAATGTGGCAATACTAAAAGAGGCTTTGTCATCAGCCTCGTAACAGACCATCAAGCGTTTGCTTTGGTCAATACTGATTCGCCGCGATGCGCGCATCCCAATATGGCGGCGAGCCATAATAGCTGCTAAGAAAATCAATAAAGCAGCGCACCTTATGCGGCAGCAATTTTTTGTGCGCGTAGACGGCGTATAGATGAATGGGCTTTGGCTCGTATTGCGGCAATATCGGAACGAGTTTGCCTGTGCTCAGCGCCTCACTGGCAATAAAGGTAGGCTGCAACACAAAGCCTGCACCCGCGACGGCGGACGCCACGAGCACGTCGCCATTATTACTATAAAAGGTGCTGCTTTGTTTAAAATAGCGTGTCCTTAGGTACTCGTAAATCTCTCCAGTCGCTTCCATATTAATGTAGCTGTAATGCAGATAGCGATGGTTGTCCAGCTCTGCTAAGGTACTTGGCGTGCCATGCTTTTGTAAATACTCAGGCGACGCGCACAGTACGACACGAATCGGCGCAATCTGTTTTGCCACCAGCGAAGAGCTTTTAAGCTCGCCAATACGTAGCGCAATATCAAAGCCTTCTTCGACAATGTCTACCTTTCTGTCATTTAACTGTAAGTCAATCGTCACATCAGGGTAGCGCTTTTGAAAGTCGGTGGTCAGCTTGGCCATGTGCTTGAGTGCAAAGGACACAGGGGCACTGATACGCAACGTACCTTTTGGCTTTTGTTGTAGGCCGTGCAGCTGTGCCGTCATATCATCGATACTGAGCAAAATCTGCTGCGCGTGGACAAAGTATTGACTGCCCGCTTCGGTGACACTGACTTGGCGTGTGGTGCGCTGTAATAGCCTTGTGCCGAGCTTTTCTTCTAACTTAGAGACATATTTACTGACCAGCTGCGGTGACAAATTAAGCGTGTTTGCTGCTTTGCTAAAGCTGCCTTCATTCACGACCGCGACAAAGGCGCGCATTGCATCAATACTGTCCATACTCCCTTCCTTTTATAACCGTCATATATCAGGTGCTTATTTTATAGTCATTATCAATGATGTGTTGTTAATTATTCAATAATGTGCGCCTTATTCTTTAAAAGTGTTGATAGTAAAATGAGACCATCTAAACAAGAATCTCATTTTTAACATTCATACTAAGGTATTGGCTATGCAACATTCATTTTTTAATAAGTTATTGGCAACGCATGCAGGCTATGCCGCCCTCGTACTTCGTGTGCCTGTCGGTTTGATTTTGATGGCGCACGGCGCACAAAAGCTGTTCGGCTGGTTTGGTGGTAATGGCTTGGCAGGTACGGCAGGATGGCTTGCCAGTATCGGTATCGAGCCTGGCTATTTGATGGCGATATTGGCAGGTGGCTCGGAGTTTTTTGGTGGGTTGGCACTCATCATCGGTCTGCTGACACGTCCTGCGGCACTGGCGACCGCGTTTACGATGCTGATAGCGATATTCTCAGTCCACATCAGTAATGGCTTATTTATGTCAAACAATGGCTACGAATATGCATTGACCTTAATGGTGGCGACGCTTGCACTGATGATACAAGGCGGCGGTCATTTGAGCGTGGACAAACTGCTCAGTACCCGATCAGCCTAATGTAAATCGCCGCACCCATTATCCATAACACAAGGAGTAGACTTATGAAGTCTGTCAGTCATACCATGACGCAACCTGTCTTTTTTATTCCGCATGGTGGTGGGCCGTGCTTTTTTATGGACTGGCAACCTGCCGACACATGGCAGGGGATGGCCGACTTTTTACGCAGTATTGACAGTCGCTTGCCCGCACCGCCGAAAGCAATCGTCGTTATTAGCGCGCATTGGCAAGATACAAACTTTAGCGTGACAACGAGTGCTCAGCCCGAGCTGATTTATGATTATTATGGCTTTCCGCAGCATACCTATGCGCTGACGTATCCTGTCAAAGGCGCGCCAAACTTGGCTGCACGCATCAGTGATAGATTGAGCCGGGCAGGTTTGGACAATACGCTAAACCCCACACGCGGATTGGATCATGGCGTATTTATACCGCTCAAGGTAATGTTTCCAAATGCCGATATTCCTATCGTCCAGTTGTCACTACGTCACGATCTTGACCCTGAGGCGCATTTGCTGGCAGGTCAGGCGCTTGCCGATTTGCGTCAAGAAGGGGTATTGATTATTGCCAGTGGCATGAGCTTTCACAACATGCGCGGCTATGGCAACGAAAACTTTACTGCGCCATCTGAACGCTTTGATGCATGGCTGAGTGAGACGATGCAGCAGCCGAGAGATGCACGCTTTGCCGCCCTGAATAACTGGGAACGCGCGCCCGATGCGCACATCGTCCATCCTGCGGGCGAAGCAGAGCATTTGCTACCGCTTATGGTCGCTGTAGGTGCGGCAGGGGAGGACACTGCGCACAAAATCTACTCCGAGCAAGTGCTAAAAACCCAGATATCGGCGTGGCAGTTTGGGTGATTTGATAAGTAAAAAGGGGTGAGCAGTGGCGTGTGATGGCTATAGTGTAAATACAAAAGAGTTGACGCTACAGCACAAATGGTGCGCCCGGCGGGAGTCGAACCCACGACCCTCGGCTTCGGAAACCGATACTCTATCCAACTGAGCTACGGGCGCAAATGCAGGGTATTGCCAAGATACTGCTAGAATTAACCGCGCTCAGCGGCACGGTTAAAGACCGCTTAGTCTAGCAAATAAAAGGGAAATTGCCAATCGACAAAGCGGGCAATCAAAGCTTTTTGTGAAAAAACGCCGATTGCTTGTAAACAAACATGGCAATTTACCCGCCTTTTCCCTTATAATGCTGTGGAGTATTTACACTGATAATCACCGATTACAAGTTGATAGGGTTGGGTAACATTGCAACGTAGGCGATATGAATGCCAATGACCGTAGCAGACATCATCTATCACCACTTGTATATGTAATAAGAGAACGTGACGAATGAGAAAAGTAGTTATGTTATCGGCGGCTGCCATTCTAGGAATCGCTAGTATCGCGGTGAGCCAAGCTGAGGAAGTCGTAGACACCCCCGTAAGCGTCAGCGATGTTGCAGAAGGGCAAGACGTACAAGAAGCTGCACCTGAGGTATTGGGCGATGCGCCACAAGCTGCGGCAGATACAACAGATGCTGCACCTGCTGAAGGTGAAATGACGGCAGAAGGCGATGCCGCTGCTGAAGGCGAAGAAACTGCCGCTGCTGCACCTGCCGAAGACGAAGAGCCAATTCCGACAGACACACCGCAAGTTCAAAAGTTAATCAGCCTATATCCGACATTGATTGCGCGTATTCAGCCTGTCGGCACGGTTTGTTTTGAAGGTGAAGATTGTGACGTCACAGCGCGTAGCTCAGGCGCTTCGGCCGATGGCGAGCCACGTGACGGCAAAGCGGTCTACGATGCGGTATGTCATACTTGTCACGCCACAGGTTTGCTCGGCTCGCCGACCTTTGGTGACGCTGGCGCATGGGGCGCTCGTATTGGTAAGGGTAAAGACACTCTATATAAGCACGCTATCGAAGGCTTTAACAGCATGCCAGCCAAAGGCGGTGCAGACATTCCAGACGAAGAAGTTCAAAACGCTGTGGATTACATGGTTGCCGCTGTCAGCTAACTGGCATGACGAAGACCTTGTTTCCAAGTCTACAAAGACACTCATCTTGCAAAAGATGGGTGTTTTTTTATGGGGTGGCGTTTTACATCCGCCATTTCATTATAATCATTAGTATGGATAAAGAGCCTATAGAGCAAGGCTTTATGATGATTTTTACTTATTAGGTAAATTGGTTATCGTCCGTGATTGTCGGTTGAAATTTAGCATGGGTAGCCTCAGATTAGAGCTTTAGCATTTTTTATAATAACTATCGTATTTTTTTTCATTTGACAAGATAGCGAGGCGCAACACTCGTATCTCAAACTGTAGAGGTCTTTATGTCTGACGTACCTGCGTTATCGATAAACAATCTGTCCAAAACCTACAAAAATGGCTTTTCGGCACTCAAAGGTGTCTCTTTAACCGTACCGCAAGGCGGTTTTTTTGCATTATTGGGGCCGAACGGCGCGGGCAAGTCCACGATGATTGGTATCATCAGCTCGTTGTTTCAGCCGACCACAGGCAGTGTTGAGATATTTGGCACAGACCTATTGGCCAATCCGTCGCTAGCCAAACAATATCTTGGCGTGGTGCCGCAAGAATTTAACTTTAATATGTTTGAAAAAGTTGAAGATATTTTAATCACCCAAGCGGGTTATTTTGGTATTTCGGCAAAAGAAGCGCGGCCACGGGCAAAGCGTTTGCTGACGGCGCTTGGTCTGTGGGATAAACGCGGTAACAAAGCGCGTGAGCTGTCAGGCGGTATGAAGCGCCGCTTAATGATTGCGCGTGCGCTCATCCATAAGCCCAAACTGCTGATCCTTGATGAGCCTACCGCAGGGGTAGATATCGAGCTGCGCCGCTCGATGTGGGATTTTATGCAGCAGATTAATATCGAAGAAAACACCACCATTATCTTAACCACCCATTATCTTGAAGAAGCGGAGCAGCTGTGCAAACGCATTGCCATTTTGGATCATGGCGAGATTCGTATTAACACCGAGATGAAAAATTTACTTGCGCAGTTGTCGGTTGAGACGTTTGTCTTTGATTTGGAAGTTCCCGCCAATCATACGGTGCAGCTTGATGGCGTGACCGAAGTGACACAGCCCGACAGTCAGACGGTCGAGGTGACTTTGACAGAAGGTGAGTCGCTTAATAACGTCTTTGAGCAGCTGTCAGCGCAAGGGCTGGTAGTCGCCAGTATGCGTAACAAAGCCAACCGCTTAGAGGAGCTGTTTATGCGCCTAGTGGACAAAAATATCGACAGTAAAGACAGCATGAAGGAGGCAGGATTATGAGCCAAACGCCAGCACTAGACACCAAAAAATCCATGTCATGGAACAAAAAGTGGATTTCATTTTGGACCATTTTGCTCAAAGAAGTGCGCCGTATTTTACGCATTTGGCCCCAGACGCTATTGCCGCCTGTGATTACCATGAGCTTATATTTTGTCATCTTCGGTAAGATGATTGGCTCACGTGTGGGCGAGATGGGCGGCGTGCCGTACATGCAGTTTATCGTACCCGGTCTTATCATGATGTCGATTATCACCAACAGCTATTCCAACGTGGTGTCGAGCTTTTTTAGTGCCAAATTTACCGCCAGTATCGAGGAGCTTTTGGTATCGCCCGTCTCAAAGCACGCGATATTAATGGGCTATGTCAGCGGCGGTATCTTTCGCGGGCTGGCGATTGCCTTAATCGTCTCTATTGTGGCGCTGTTTTTTACGCATTTGGGTATTGAGCATTTATTTGTGACCATGTTCACGGTATTGGGCACGTCGATTTTGTTTTCACTTGGCGGTTTTATTAATGCCGTGTTTGCACGCTCATTTGATGATATCTCTATCGTCCCAAGCTTTGTCTTGACGCCGCTGACCTATTTGGGCGGTGTGTTTTATTCTATGGAAAATCTGTCGCCATTTTGGCAAAACATCTCGCTATTAAATCCTATTGTCTATATGGTGAACTCGTTCCGCTACGGTATCTTGGGCTACTCTGACGTGAATGTCTGGTACTCGATGGGCGCGATTTTTGCCTTTTGCGTGATATTTTATGTGATCGCTTATCGCCTGCTAAGCAATGGTTCACGGATTCGTTTGTAGTTAATGCAGTTAAATTTCAATAAAACTGATATAGCATAACAACTTTCTGCGATTAGACGGTATTTTTCTTGCTTGCTGTGACTGCGTCTCCAGAGGCTACGAAAAATACCGTCTAATCACTTTGCATCGATTGTATAGTGAATTAACAATAGCGGAAAAGCGGTGCTTGAGTTCTGGCACCCATTTGCTTACTATATAGCCCAAAAATTTGTTGGGCTTTTTTTATGCGAAAAATGACTAAGCTGGTAAAAATAAGTGGTTTGCTGCTGACACTATGTGCAGGGGCAGCGCAGGCAGAGAGTGCGCCGCGTGCCGCGATGAGTGACTATGTGTGGGAAGTACTGCCGCAAGAGGCGTATCCTTATGAGGCATTTACCGAGTGCTATGAGCTGGACACCGACTACAATGCGGCGGGCGAATCTGCCTATGATCTTTGTATGTATGACATTGCCGAAGCACGGGACAATGGACTGAGCAAGGAATGGGGACTGTCTGAAACACTAGCGCGTGAAAAAGACACTATTTTCATTAAAGTACCCAATCGCCGTTTGCCACTGACGTTTCGTGAGCATCACTCACGCTACGAAGACATTAGTACAGAGCTTCGGCTACAAACTTATGATGCCGAGACTCAGGAGCTTGTCATCAGAGAGGATTTGTCAGAAAGTGCCAATGCTATTCTCGTTGATTTAAAGACAGGTCTCAATCAAGAACTTATAGGGGTACAGCCTGCTTTTTCGCCCAGTCGTGATTATGTGGCAACCGTTTCTGCTTATCCCGGTGATACTTATATAAATATTGCAAACAAACAAACCAGTGGCTATTACGACCTTGAAAGTGAAGACGAAAACAGCACAGACGTCATTGAGGCGCATATCGCCTACTATAACGGCGAGGATGCGTATAAAAATCCCTCAAGTGTCAAGCTAGAGTGGGTGACGGACAGCAGTCTGCTGGTCGATTATTACTACACCATCAACTATGATGACAATGCCGCTTACCGCGTGCGCTTTAATTACGTTAAGCCTGAAGGCAGTGATGAATGGCAGGTTGTACCGATTCGCTAACGTGACAGATGCAACCACACAAAAGGCGCACAGCAAGGGTTGATTGCGGTAAAATACGGCCACTTATTATCATGTATTTAGCAGTTAGGGCAGTTTATGAGTATTCACGGCATTTTGGGCGAGCACACCACCGACTATCCAACGCAGTATGACCCAAGTCTGCTGTATCCGATTGCGCGCTCGCTCGGGCGTGATGTGATCGGCGGTGATGCCACGCGCTTGGCACAAGGGGTAGACTGGTGGCACGCATTTGAGCTGTCGTGGCTTGATGCACGCGGTATCTCACAAGTGGCGATGGCACGCCTTGCTATTCCTGCGGACAGCCCATCTATCATCGAGTCTAAGTCTTTAAAGTTATATTTTAACAGCCTGAACTTCACGGTATTTGAAAGCTGGGACGCGGTCAGCGCGCAAATCACCGAGGACTTATCTGCGTGTTTGCAAGCGGCGGTTGAGGTCAGTTTGTTTGCTTTAGGTGAGATGCCTGAGAGCCTACAAATCAGTCAGCCAGCAGGCAGCTGTATTGATGAAGCACTGGCAGAGAGCACTGATAAGGTGGCGCTATGCGCGCATCCTGATGCCAGCTTGCTACAGGCAGCAGGCGAGATGACGGACGCCAATGAGGCGCAGCTGCTGTATTGCAATTTGCTGCGCAGTAACTGTCCTGTGACCAATCAGCCCGATTGGGGCACGCTACAAGTGCATATTGTCAGTGCAAAAAAGGTCGATACCGCCGCGCTATTGCGTTATGTTTTGAGCTTTCGTCAGCACAATGGCTTTCATGAGCAGTGCGTGGAGCAAATCTTTGCTGATTTAAGCGCCTTTTACGCGCCGACGGAGCTGATGGTGCGCGCATGGTACACGCGCCGCGGTGGTATTGATATCAACCCATGCCGCGTCAGTGATAGCCGCCTATTGCCTGCGCCCAGCCGTTTGATTCGTCAGTAAAGCACGCCGTTTGGCCTTAATGATATGCACAAAAAAAAGCGCCACGATGGGCGCTTTTTTATTAACGATTGCGAGCAGCGATTATTCACAGCCAAGCGCGGCAAGCAATTCGTCATGGCTTAAGAGCTGCTTTTCACCTGTGCGGCGGTTAACATGCTCGTATTTGTCTTCAGCAAGATTGCGGTCAGAGACGATGATGCGATGCGGTACGCCAATCAGCTCAAGGTCAGCAAATTTGACGCCAGGACGCTCGTTGCGGTCATCTAGTAGCACATTCACGCCACGCGCTTTTAGGGTTTCATACAATGCAGTGGCTGTCTCAATGACCGTATCTTCTTTTGATTTCATCGGCACGATAGCGACTTCAAACGGTGCGAGTGAATCCTTAACGTCAGGGGTGGTCGGCCATAAGATACCATTGGCATCGTTATTTTGTTCGATAGCCGCTGCGATGATACGACTGACCCCGATACCGTAGCAGCCCATCATGAGCGTGACAGGCTTGCCTTCTTCACCTGAAACGGTGCAGCCGAGCGCTTGCGAGTATTTGTCACCCAATTGGAAGATGTGACCGACTTCGATACCGCGTTTGATTTGTAGCGTGCCTTGACCATCTGGAGAGGCATCGCCTTCTTGCACATTGCGGATATCGACCGTGCGTGTGATGTGTGCGTCGCGCTCCCAGTTGACACCGATGCTGTGTTTGTTGACGACGTTTGCGCCTGCCACAAAATCGGACAATTCAGCGGCGGCACGGTCGACCAGTACAGGCATGTCCAAGTCCACACCGATATAGCCTTTATACAAGCCTGCTGCTTTTAAGTCAGCATCGCTAGCAAGAGTCAATGGCGTTGCCACTTCGTCCAATTTTTCAGCTTTGATGTCGTTTAACGTGTGGTCACCACGTAAGACCAGCGCGACCAGCTGCGGCTCACCCTCAGCGGTTTGCCCATTAACAATCAAAGTTTTGACCGTTTTAGCCAGTGGCAAGTTCAGATAGTCCGCGACTGCTTCGCAGGTCGGCATCTCGACGGTGTCGATATCTTGACGGGTCATGGTTGGCGCTTGACGCTCGCCGATACTGATGGCTTCAGCCAGCTCAATATTGGCTGCGTAATCCGACACATCAGAGAACACGATGTCGTCTTCGCCGCTGTCCGCAAGGACGTGAAACTCATGTGACGCGAAGCCACCAATCGAGCCTGAATCGGCCTGTACTGCGCGGAAATCTAAGCCCAAACGGGTAAAGATACGCGTATAAGCGTCGTACATGTCTTGATATGTATTGGCAAGTGAGGCTTGGTCGATATGGAACGAATAGGCGTCTTTCATTGTAAATTCACGCGCACGCATCACGCCAAAGCGTGGACGAATCTCGTCGCGGAACTTGCCTTGGATTTGGAAAAACGTTATGGGCAGCTGCTTGTAGCTGCGCAGCTCGCCTTTAGCAAGATTGGTAATGACTTCTTCGTGCGTTGGGCCAAGCACAAACCCGCGCTCGTGGCGGTCAACGAAACGTAACAATTCAGGGCCATAATCTGTATAGCGGCCACTGGTTTGCCACAGCTCAGCAGGCTGCGTCATCGGCATCAAAAGCTCTTGTGCGCCGATACTCTCCATCTCTTCACGTACAACGCGCTCAACTTGCTTTAAAATCTTTAGCCCCATTGGTAGCCAAATATACAGCCCTGATGCGATTTTACGAATCAAGCCTGCACGTACCATCAACTGGCTAGAAGCAATATCAGCGTCGTTTGGGGTTTCTTTTAGCGTGGCAAATAAACATTGACTGGCTTTCATAAATAAAGCGTCACCTTATCTTGGGTAAAATAAATAAGAGGTCGGACAGGGTAAAAATGACCGCTAGGCTGGGCGCAATCGTATCGACCAGCAGGATAAAGACACCTTCTCCGAACCAATAGAGGCATCTGACATACCAAACGCGTTACGCGAGTTGTGCAGAGGCAATAAAACATTCTCGGTACAATCAAGCTATGTTAGGTAAACTTGACCGCAGACGCAATAATTTTTCTACTTTTTACCATTTTCATGTCAATATTTAAGCATTTGGCGCTTATTTTTTGGTTATACATGGCAATCGAGCGAATATGATATAAAGCCGCCATTAAAAAAATAAATAATGCGGTTACAGCATGAAAACATCCTGCCATCGTAAGCGACCCCTATGGTTTGTTTCATACTTTATGAATCGGTACGCTTTTTGCTTAGATTGATCTTGACGCGCCAAACCATAATGACCATATCAACCCATGGCACAGGTGGCGTAATAAATGGCTTGGCAGGTCTCGTACTTGATTGAACAATGTTTTACAATGAAAAACAGCGTAATATGTTGTGTGACTAAAAAATAAAGCCTGTACCATAAAGCAGTTTACGATGAACCATTATTTGAGCGGTATCTTGACGTACAACTTGGAGGGATTACATGACCTATTTGGCAGACAATCATCAGCAGAACCTAAAAAAGGTGTTGCGCACTGCTTTAGTGGGTATCCGTCCTGCTGATCAGGTACTGCTAAAGGGCTATCTACGTATCCTGTTGCGTCTAGAGGCTGATCTTGAATGGGTTTCTGCCAGTCATAGCCAAGTGGATTTATATCTTATCAGCCATGAGTTTCGTGATGCCGCGAGCGTTTTAAAACTGTTATCTACGCAAGTTGGTAAGCCTGTGTTATACGTCAGTCGTAACGATGATGAGACAGGTTATATGGCAGATAATCATGTCGTATTGCCGCTAAAAAAACTCGATAATCTAAGCGATTGGCTGATGCGCTATGTTGCGGTCTTGCAAAAAGGCTCGGGCAGCGTTACCAATATTATGAAACAGCAAGCCTATGCGCCTGAAGACGAGGGCGAAACACCTGTTACGCTAGAAGCCGCGCGTCAGGCAGAAAATAATATCCATGAGACAGTGACGACAGGTCAGTCTGAGGCGCGTCCGCAAGAGCCTGACACACCGCCTGCGCCAAGCACATCGGCTCAAGCCCAGCCACAAGTCAACCCTGCCGAATCTAGAGCTGTAGAACACAGCAGTCAGAACTATTACGGACTGGTACGCTGTATTAAAACCTTACAAAGTCGACCAATAGGGTTAAATCAAGTCACAGCTGAGCACAATGGAGCACGCCGCCGTGTCGCTATCTTGGAGCCAAGCACAGGCAGATTGTGGCAAGATACGACAATGCCTGTACCTTTGGATC
Source organism: Psychrobacter sp. bablab_jr014 (assembly GCF_016464015.1). Lineage (GTDB taxonomy): Bacteria > Pseudomonadota > Gammaproteobacteria > Pseudomonadales > Moraxellaceae > Psychrobacter. The sequence continues at coordinate 1,575 of NZ_JACDXT010000018.1, read as the reverse complement.
TGTCGTGGGCGGTAGAAGACTATATCGATGAGCGCCCCGATGATAAAGACGCAACAGACTTAACACAGTGGCTGTGGCAGGCAGCGTGGCGACAAAGCACGCTACTTACGCCACTGATTAATGATGATGCTACTTACCGTTTGCGCTATTGGGTCAAGCCTGCACTCGACAATCAAGGACGTGTTATGAACGCCAAAGAGCGCCGCGAGATGATGCGCGTGATGACTGCAATAGAGCATGCCCCGCGTAATGTCAGTCAAATGGCGCAGCGTGCGGAAATCTCAGTCGGTAGCAGCAAAAAAATTATTGCAAGTTTGCTGTTTGCAGGCAGTTTGCAGGCGGACAATTATATTGATATTGATACCCGTATCCAACGTAGCGTCGACCCTACAGCGCCAAGCGCCAATAATGACATGCCGAGTCCCGTAGAGCGTCCAGCCGCGCCTGTGCAAATGACGATGGATGAACTCTTGGCGCGTCGCGCTCGTGGTGAGCAAACCAGCGCGCCGACGAGCAGCAGTGTGGATGTCAATCTGACAGGCAGTAGCCAGTCAGTAGCTTCTGAACCTGAGCCAGCACGTGCGCCGCAGCCTGCCAAATCAGGATTTTTATCCAAACTACGGCAAAAGCTCGGTTTATAAAATAAGCGCTCAATCCTAAATAAGAAAAGCGCTGCTTAACATCAGGCAGCGCTTTTTTATGGGCTTGGTGTTTGCGTCTATGATTTATTGATTTAGATTTATTGATTTATGACGTGGTCACCACACGCGCATCGGCACTGGTCGCATCAAAACTGGTCACGGTGTCATTGATAATCACATCAATGCTATTGCCGCCGCCATGACTGACGAGTTGGGTTTTGCCATCGCTACTGCGGTAGGTAGGATTGTTACCTTGACCCTCAGGCGCATCTAAGGTCATCGGCGCTTGATTAGGCATAGTAAGGCGCGCGCTTAAAATACCAGATGGCGAGGTAGTAAAGACCACACTGATGACTTCGCCTGCCGCATTTTGATAGCGCATGTCAGTGATTTGTGTGCCCGCGAGGGTTTCGGCAGGCGCGTCTGTAGTGGCATTGTCAGCCGTATTTGTAGGCGCGGTATCGGTTGGCGGGCTGTTGTTTTCAGGCAATGCTTGATTGGCCTCGGTATTTTGAGCCACTGTATTTGTATCCATTGTTACGCTGGCTTCTGGCGCAGACGCGGTGTTCTCTTTAGTCTCTGTAACGGGTGTTGCCGTGTCGCTGGTCGGCTCAGAGGAATCACAGCCCGTTAGCAACAGACCGCTCATACCCACCACCAATAAACTGCGCTGCCAAAGACGTTGTTGTGTGCTGGGCATCTGCCGCACTCCTGTTATGATGAAAAATAAGTAGGGCATGTTGGACATTCGCAAATAGGCACTGCTGATCGCTAAAATTGTTCCAGACAAGGCACAAAGCGACGATAATGCAGATGCCTTAGCGAGATTTGCAACGCAGTATGGGGCAATTTTAGCATCAGCCCGCAGGGACAGGACTCTTTTTTGCCGCTTCATCGTTAAAAATAAGCGCTTAGAATGACTAAACTTATTATT
>NZ_JACDXT010000017.1 GCF_016464015.1 Psychrobacter sp. bablab_jr014 | reverse complement strand
TTTTAGCTCTAGTGATTTACGTCGCCTAAATAACGGTGAAGCTGTCGTACGCTATGTTGATCAACCGACCTATGCGGACGTCTATTATCTATTGCCTGATGGTACCAGTGTTTTAACTGTACGTATCTCACAGGTCAATGAGCAGCAAGTACGGGCAATGGCGGTATTTTTACTTGATGACTTATCGTACTACAATACGTTGTCAGAAAAGCGTAACCGCCTTGCCGATTTGGAACAAAAATTTTCTTTTCCCTTGTCGCTACAAGCGGTAAATAGCCTTAATCTTGATAGTGACCAAATGGCACGTCTGCGTCGTGATGAAGTGGTCATTTTATTCCAAGACACCAGCTCAAGTCAGAGCAATTCGTCGATCAATATCATTGTTCCTTCTGAAATCAATGACATGGCAGTACTGATGGGGCCAGTGCCCTTATTTAATTGGTTTCCGCTTAATTTGATTGTCAGTATGGTATTGATCAGCATGTTCCTTATCAGTCTTGGGGTCTATGCGTTGATTTTCCCGTTAGAGCGTAAGCTACAACTGATTCAAGTGGGCGTGAATGAGGTCAGTAAAGGCAATTTGGATGTACAAGTGCAGGTGATTGGTCAAGATGAAATCGCGCGTTTGTCTGCAACCTTTAATGCCATGACTGAGCACATTAAACGTTTGATTGAATCGCAACGTGAACTGACCCGTGCTGTGTCGCATGAGCTGCGTACCCCTGTGGCGCGTATTCGCTTTGCGGTAGATATGCTGGCGGATACCGATGATGAAGACTCACGGCAAATGCAGCGTGACTATATTGACGAAGATATTGAGTCATTAAATGGTCTGATCGATGAAATCCTGACCTATGCTAAGCTTGAAGAAGGTTCGCCGAAACTGGATTTAGAATCGGTCAATCTAAAAGAGCTGATTGAGCAAGTTGAGCGCGAAACCAATGCCCTTGGGAAACCGATCAGAATCATTGCTAAGACGCCCGCATCAAAAGTCACTGCGATTGCCGACAGGCGTTACCTACACCGTGTGATTCAAAATTTGGCGGGCAATGCGCTCCGTTATGCAGACAGCACCATTATCATCAGTGCTGGTGTGAGAAAGGGTAATGCGTGGGTGAGCGTTGAAGATGACGGTCATGGCATTCCTGAAGAAGATCGCGAAAAAGTCTTTATTCCGTTCTCGCGTTTGGATGACAGTCGTACACGTGCTTCAGGCGGTTATGGTTTGGGTTTGTCGATTGTGTCGCGAATTGCCTTTTGGTTTAATGGGGGCATGAAAGTTGACGAAAGCCCTGATTTGGGTGGGGCGCGTTTTATTATGACGTGGCCTGTCAAGCCTTTGACCCAAGCCATTGCGGCTGATGAGATTACGCAAGAACAAAGCGACCGTAGCTTTGGCAATAGCGCGCCTTAACACGCTATACTTGGCCAATATAGAAAGGAGAGAGAGTCATGCCCTATGTGTTTGGTGGTTTGGTGGTACTCAATGCGTTGATGCTGGGCTACTATTTATTTTTAAAGCAGCCAAGCGCAACGCAAAGCGTAAAACAAGCCAAGGCGGACTTGGTGCAGCCTATTGAGTTTAGCAACAGCGCGCTCTATATTCCGCCACGTATTGGCAATAAAGATTAAGACGCACTGTCAGCTGCGGATACATCTCCTGCGACTTTAGAAATCAGTGGAATACGCACACATACTTGCAGGCCACCTTCAGGGTGATTAATCGCCTCAACTGTCCCGTGATGTAGCCCTGCGATACGATTGACAATCGCCAGTCCTAGGCCGCTACCTTGTGTGGTTCGCGCTGTTTCACCGCGTTCAAAGGGCTGCATGATACGCTCTAGCTGGTCTTCTGCCACACCATCTCCACAGTCGCGCACACACAGTACCAGCTGCTCTTTGGCCTCTTGATTGACTTCGTTTTCTACAACCACCTCGCTGTCGGTGGCGGCTTTTGTTTCTGTAAAAGTCGGTACGACGGTTGCTGATAGATAAATAGGCGGCTTGCCGTAGCGATTGGCATTGTTCACCAAGTTAATAATCAAGCGCTTGATGGATAATGGGCGTACAGATACGGCCTTATCACAATCAGATTGATACACAAACTCAGTCGGCGCGAACTGTACCATAATCTCATTAAAAATAGTATCAAGCTTGGTTAAGCGCACAGGCTCATCGGAGCCATCTTTCATAAAAGAAATAAACTGCTCTAAAATAGCATCCATATCTTCAATATCATAAATCAAGCCTTCACGAAAAAACTCGTCAGGCAGCATCTCAGCCGTTAAACGCATGCGTGTTAAGGGCGTGCGTAAATCATGCGAAATACCCGCCAGCATAATTGTACGCTCCTTTTGGGCTTGATTGAGTGTCGTAAATAAGCGGTTAAACGCGGTGTTGACTTGGCGGATTTCGGTCGGCCCTTTGTCCGTCGGCAGCGTAGTAACGTGCCCCAAGCGGATGTAATTGGTCGCAGCGCGCTGTAAATAGCGCAGCGGGCGATTCAATTGCCTTGCCAGCATAATAATAGTCAATAAGGTTAAGATAGGCAGACCAAGCAAAAACAGCAATAGCAAAGTAGGACTGTATTGCGAGTAATAAATCATTGGCTCGCGCATCCAAAAGCTGGTATCTGTGCTGTCTTGTACCCAAAGCTGAGGCGTTGGTTTAAATTTAAAATAAACCTGCACAGGACGACCAATCTGCGCGGTGATTTCTCGCTCTAAAACATTGGTAAATAAGTCTACAAATAATTTGTCTTCAACGTCAGGAAAATCACTTTGGTTCTCGACCACAACCACATGAGAGTTGCGATAAATCCAGCGCTGTAACTCTGGATTGTCTTGCCAATCGGCTTTAGCGCGCTGAATTAAATGCAGCTCGCTACTTAAGTAGCGCGCATGCGTTTTGAGCTCAGGCAAATACAAGCTGCGCCAAAACAACCATAGCGTCAGTCCCACACTGATACTAACAATAAAAGTCACCATCAAGGTGGTGAGCCAGCTGCTAGAATACGAGCGTTGACGCCAGCTGCGCCGATACGAGCGAGAAGAAGAGGTCATGACAGGCGCCTTTAACTTATTTATCAATAAAACAAAGAAGTGCGTAGAAGCTATCTTAGTGTCATTAGTATAGTGAAATCGAGGTTACGGTGCCATATACGTCATTTAGTAGCATAAACCTTTAACGAGGAAAATCTATGCTAACTGATTGTATCGGCACACATAAAGTTGATAAATAAACACAGTTTATGTTTTCATAAAAATAAGACTATGCTATAATTATGCCCTTTTTGGTATACCTGCGAAAGAGAGAATTCACATGGTTGTTATTCGTTTAGCACGGGGCGGTGCCAAAAAACGCCCATTTTATCAAGTCGTTGTTGCTGATCAGCGCTGCGCACGCGATGGCCGTTACATCGAAAAGATTGGCTTTTTTAACCCACTCGCTAAAGCATCAGAAGAAGGCGTACGTTTAGACATGGATGCATACAATGCATGGCTTGCTAAAGGTGCACAACCTTCAGACCGCGTTGCTGCATTAGCAAAATCTTACAAGCCAGCTACTGAAGCGACTGCTTAAGTTTTTCTGGTAGTTTCTGATGCCTTACGGCATTGGGACAGTTAAGTTTTTGATAGCGTGACTGGTAGTTCCAGTGTACGCGCTTTATTGTTTATGATGAAATCAATAAAACTGCTGTAAACGTGTATGGTCAAGGCCATTTTATTTTGTCTCACTGATAAGTCATCGTATGTCTACAACACCGAATGCCGACAGTCTAATGAAAATTGGTCAGCTCAAAAAGCCTTATGGCATTAAGGGCTGGCTTTGGGTGTTTAGTGATACCGATGAGCGTGAGGCTATTTTTGATTGGCAGCCGTGGTGGATTAAAACCGCTACAGGCATTAAGCCTTTAACGGTCACCAACTGGCGCACACAAGGCGCAGGTTTGGTTGCTCAGTTTGAGCAAGTCCCTGACCGTAATGTGGCAGAGACCATGCATGGCGTTGCGATTTGGGTGGCTAAAGAGTCACTGCCTGATTTGTCTGATGATGAGTATTATTGGTCAGATTTGGTAGGTCTTCAGGTCGTCAATGAAGCTGAGGAATATTTAGGCGATATTACTGAGATGTTTGAAACAGGCGCACACGATATCATGCGTGTTGCACCGACTGACGACAGCTTGGATAATGAAGAGCGCCTGATTCCGTGGCACAAGCAAACGGTATTGACAGTCGATATGGCTGCCAAAACGGTTTATGTGGCTTGGCAAAGCGATTACTAAGCGTCGTATTGAGGTCAGATGTATTTTGCAGTCATCAGTATCTTTCCTGAAATGTTCGCCGCGATTCGTGATTTTGGTATCACAGCGCGTGCGTGTAGTGAAGGTAAGGTAACGATTGAGTGTATCAATCCTCGTGATTATACCTCTGATAACTACCGTCGTATTGATGAGCGTCCCTATGGGGGCGGCCCTGGTATGGTGATGATGGCTGAGCCTTTGGCAAAAGCCATTGAAGATGCCAAAGAACGCGCCAAGGCACACGGTTGCCGTATCGAAGTAGCACATTGTCCCGTTGTCTATTTATCACCGCAAGGCAGACAATTAGATGAGGCAAGTGTCGTTCAGATGAGTGATTATGATGGCATGATTTTACTGTGCGGTCGTTATGAGGGCATTGATGAGCGGCTACTGAGTCAGTATGTGGATGCAGAAGTCTCTATTGGAGATTATGTATTAACAGGCGGTGAGCTGCCTGCCATGGTACTGATGGACAGCGTAATACGCCGTTTGCCTGAGGTGATGGGCGATGCCCAGTCTGCTGAGCAAGATTCCTTTGTGGATGGCTTGCTGGACTGCCCGCATTATACCAAGCCTTATGTGTTTGCAGACATGGCCGTACCTGAGGTATTGCTCTCAGGGCATCATGCCAATATTGCCAAATGGCGATTTGTAGAGCAGGCCAAACGCACCAAAGTACGACGTCCAGATTTGTGGCAGGCTTTTAAGCCCTCAAAAGCTCAGGTCAAATGGCTACAGCAAGCCAATATTGATGACAAAACATCATAGACGACAGATATTATTTATTGTATCGCACGGGGTCATGTCAATGACTTCTGCAAATACCCCTATTGACGTCATCGCTTTGTATTTGAAATGATGACATTTATTACAAACAGGTGATACGCGTCAAGCCTCTATCATCTAATGTGAGGAGAGAACTCTCATGAGCAACAAGCATCCATTGGTTCAGGTCATTGAAAACGCTCAATTGCGTGAGCACCCAAGCTTCGCACCTGGCGACACTGTTGTCGTTCAAGTAAAAGTACGTGAAGGTGAGCGTGAGCGTCTACAGGCGTTTGAAGGTGTTGTTATCGCTAAGCGTAACCGTGGCCTAAACTCTGCATTTACCGTACGTAAAATCTCAAGCGGTATCGGTGTAGAGCGTGCCTTCCAGTTGCACTCACCACTTATCGACAGCATTGAAGTGAAACGTCGTGGTGCTGTTCGCCGTGCGAAACTATACTACTTACGTGAGCGTTCTGGTAAATCAGCTCGTATCCGTGAAAAGCTTGGTGCGCGTCCAGCGCAAACCAAAACCAGCGCTAATGTGCCTGAAGCGGTTGAAACTGCACCTGGTATCTAATGCCAAGCTCGCCTTGTGGTGATACTTCGCAGCTCACAACAAGGCAAAGAGATACAAGCCCTTATTCATAGGTTTATTTATAAATAAGCAGGCGTACCAAAAAAGACAAAACCCCAGTTTGTGCTTGATGCCAAACTGGGGTTTTTGTATGTCTAAGTCTAGCACAGTACCTTAAGCCATCGGCTGTTTTTTAAAGGTTTAGAGACGCAGTTCGATAAGGTATCAACGGTTTATCTTGCTTGACTGATGTGTGGATTTGCTGTGTTTACGCAGGCGAATATATAAAGTTTTGGTCACGGTAGCGACGACTTTTTGATGGTCATCGACGATATCGACGGTGTATTCACGGAACACAGGGTCGCCGTCTTTGGCCAGCTCTTGAATGTCTGAAATCTCTGAGCTGGGTATTTTGATACGCGCCGTCACATTGTCATGACCTGGTGCGACAAAGTCGATTTTGGCACTTTTATCCCATACTACGTAGCTGTTGCCGAGCTGACGCATCAAAATCAGCATATAAAAAGGATCGGTCATTGAATATAGGCTGCCCCCAAACTGTGTGCCCACGACGTTTTTATTAAGGGCTGTTAACGGCATACTGACCACACATAACCCTTGATCAAGGTCAATATGCTCAACTTTAATACCTGCACCCACGTACGGCGCATAAGTATTGATGCGTAGCTTTAGCAAGTGTGGCGTTAGTAGCGGCATGATATTCTTTTTAGCAGTGCGCTTTAGGTTTTCTAGCTTTTTAGGCAATAGACTCATGTCGTTATCCTTCAATCCTTTATATTCCATCATGGTCGGGCTGCCATCCATAGTGCCGTACCATTCGATATTCAAAAGATTTCTATCATAATTAAAAACCCTCTTATCAGCCAGTTGTAAAGCGTAACGAAATACGTGGCGCGAGGTAGATATTGCCAATATAAGAGGTCGCATTGTTTAAATCATAGTGCTAAATATTCTACATATCAATTTGTATATTAAGTTACTCGCCATAATAGCCTACAATAATAGTAAACTTGTATTTGGTTTTATTGATAACATAGCTGAGCATACATTTATGCGTTGATGTTCAAGGAGGACATGATGCTCGGCTACACAAGGAAAAGTGATGAGTGAAAATATAGAATCCACGGTCATGTCTGGACAGTATGTGGAGGGCCATGACCATCCTGCCTCTAATAAAAAAGGCAGTTATGCCGAACTGCACCGTAACAGCAGCAGTTTTGACAGTCGCGACGAATATCTAAACCACGAGCTACAAATCATGCAGCCCAAGCGCTGGCGTGTTAATTTGCCGTTTCGTGATTATCGTTTTGAATATGAAGACACCATTCCTGCGATGGCAGCGACCATTGGTAAAGTCGTCATGGTGGGCGCGATTGCGGCGACCTTTGCAGGCCCGTTGGGTCTTGGCGATGGTTTTATTCTTGAAAACGTCCGCTACGAGCTGCTTATCGTCTCGTTTTTTATTGTCCTGTTTTCAGGTATCTTTTTGCCGACAGCAAACCTTGCGGGCACGCATGGGCCTTTGATTCCATTGATTCCTATCGTCGTGGCCGCTGGTGGCCATCCCATGGCATTTGGTTTATTGATTGGTGCGTTTGGGCTGATGCTTGCTATCAGTAAGGGCGGCAGTTTGCTGGCGAACCTGACCAGTAAAGGGGTGTGCGGCGGTTTATTGCTGTATTTGGGCTTTATTGGTACGACCTCGCAGGTCAAAAAACTGTTTGCGTGGTCTGAAGGTATTGGGATGACGCATATTGCGTTCACTGTGATTTTGCTTACGATTTTGCTGTATGCGCTGCTGGAGCATTTTAAAAAACGCTGGCTGGCTGTGCCGATTAGCTGTCTGCTTGGCGGCGGAGTGGCGTTTTTAATGGGTGCGCCTTTTGCCTTCAAAACCGCACCTGGTTTGCCACATATGAGTCCGATGTATTGGTGGGGCGAAAATACGGGCTGGATGCTAGGCATGCCGACACTTGAAAGCTTTATTGTGGTGCTGCCGTTTGCGATTTTGGCAGTGGCGATGTGGTCGCCTGACTTTTTAGGGCACCAAGTGTTTCAAAAAATCAGCTACCCCAAACGCACTGAGCGCGTATTGATGGACATTGATGACACCATGGTCAGCACCTCGTTTCGTCAGGTCGCGGGTTCTTTATTGGGCGGGTCAAATTTTTCTTCTTCTTGGGGCACGTATATTGTCCCTGCAGCGATTGCCAAGCGTCCCATTCCTGCAGGCGCGCTACTGACGGCGCTGTTTTGTATTATCGCCAGCGTTTGGGGTTATCCTATGGATTTGGCAATCTGGGAACCTGTGCTGTGTATCGCGCTGATTGTCGGGGTGTTTATTCCGCTACTGGAGGCGGGCATGGAGATGACGCGAGAAGGCAAAACCACGCAGTCTGCAGCGATTGTGGTGTTTGCCTCTGCGCTCGTGAACCCTGCGTTTGGTTGGTCGTTGACCTTATTACTAGACAATTTGGGTTTGATTGGCTCAAAAGAGCGCAGTGCCAGTTTGTCAAGAATGAGCCGCTGGATTATCCCAGGTATTATGTTTGTGGTGTTAACAGGCGTGATGGCGTTGGTCGGTATGCTGCCAGGCATTGACGCGCTGTTGCCAAACTTTCGCCATTAGTCCACTAAGTTATTAAAAATTAATGTAAATAACCGCGTTAAATCATTGATAAGAAAGCCAGTTTTATACTGGCTTTTTTATTGTCTGTGTTTTGCGGTAACGATAGCGCGCTTGTAAAGCTGTCGCCACCCCCCATAATAACAGCATTCATTTGGTTTTTGAGAGCATGGTTTTATGGCAGAGACGCAAGCAGCGACCTCTAAGGATGACAAGGCAGCCCGCTTAAAGCACCTAATAAAACGGCTGCCCAATTTGCCTGGTGTGTACAAAATGCTGGGTAAAAATGGCGATATTCTGTACGTGGGCAAAGCCAAATCGCTAAAGAGTCGCGTGAACAGTTATTTTGCCAAAACCATTGACCATCCAAAGACGCGAGCGCTGGTGGCGCGCATTCATGATATTGAAACCATCATTACCCGTAGTGAAACCGAAGCGCTGCTGCTTGAGCAAAATCTGATTAAAGAGCATCGCCCGCCGTATAACGTGCTGCTGCGTGATGACAAGTCCTATCTGTATGTGTTCATCTCAGCGGACAAGCCGTATCCGCGCTTGGCTTATGGTCGCGGTAAAGGCAACCATCAAAAGGGGCGTTTTTTTGGTCCTTTCCCTTCCGCACATGCCGCCAAAGAAACCTTACTGCTGATGCAAAAGATGTTTCAGATGCGCCAATGCAGCAATACGTTTTTTCGTCAGCGCCAGCGCCCCTGCCTTGAGTATCAGATTAAACGCTGCCGTGCGCCCTGTGTGGGTTTGGTGTCGCCTGAAGAGTATAACGAAGATGTGAACAACACCATTCGCTTTTTAAAGGGCGATTCGAGCGACATTCACGGGGCACTTATTGACAAGATGGAGCACGCTGCTGATGGGCTAGACTTTGAAAAGGCTGCCTTTTACCGTGACCAACTGTCGATGCTGCGCGAAGTGCAAGCCAAGCAAGCGGTGTACACCGTGCAAGGCGAGGCGGATGTCATCGCCATTGACAGCCAAGCGGGCATGACCTGTGTCAATGTGTTGACCGTACGCGGCGGGCGCGTGCTGGGCGGTAAAAATTACTTTCCTGATATCGACAGTAGCGAGCCGATTGAAAACAACTTATCGGCGTTTATCACCTCGTTTTATTTTCAAGTGACGGACGATTTGCCCGCCGAGATTATTCTTAGCCATGACATTCCTGACCGTGCGGCACTGGCTGAAGCGCTGGGCACGCACTTTGGCAGTAAGGTGACGATAAAGGTCAATGTGCGTGAGCATCGCGCCGAGTGGCTGCACTTGGCAAAGCTTAATGCCAGCAATGCGCTGAAAACCAAACTGGGTGACTATTTGGAGCTGCACGCTCGTTTTGGCGCTTTAAAGTCAGTCTTGGCAGAAGTCACCGACCGTGAAATTGACCGTATCGAATGCTTTGATATCTCGCACACCATGGGCGAGGCGACGGTTGCCAGCTGTGTGGTGTTTGACCAAGGCGGCGCACGCAGACGCGACTATCGACAGTATGCGATTCATGACATTCAAGGCGGCGATGACTATGCCGCGATGAAACAAGCTCTAACGCGGCGCTATAAAAAACAGCCGTTGCCTGATTTGCTATTGATTGATGGCGGTAAAGGTCAGTTGAATATGGCAAAAGAAGTACTGATAGAGCTGGGTATCTTGGACGAGACGCTACTGATTGGTGTGGCAAAAGGCGAGGGGCGTAAGGCGGGACTGGAAGTGCTACACTTTTTGCAGCACCCGCCCATGGACTTACCGATGGACAGCAAGGCGCTGCATTTGCTGATGCATATCCGTGATGAAGCGCACCGCTTTGCCATTACCGCGCACCGTAAAAAGCGCGACAAGCGACGTTCATCCTCAGTGCTTGAGGTCATTCCAGGACTGGGGGAGAAGCGCCGCCGTGATTTGCTCAACCACTTTGGTGGTATTCAGCAGCTTTTGGGCGCGTCGGAAACCGAACTAGCAGGTGTGCCAGGTATTGGAAAAGTGCTGGCACGTACGGTGTATAAAGTCTTGCACGAGTAAAGCGCGCAAGACTTTGGCTGACATAGGGCGTGTCTTTACTGTTTAAGCAGAGGTGCGGCGCTCGTAGCGTACAAATTGATAGTCGAGGTCGCTTTTGTCATCGTGTTGGGTTTCGCCTTGTTCTGCTGCCACAAAGTCTTTAGGCAGTTCAGGATAAAACGCATCGCCGTCCTCAACTTCGGTATCGACCAGCGTCAGCTCAACGCGATCGGTATAGCGCAGCGCATCACGGAACACGCGCTCACCGCCAATCACCCAAATAGTATCTAAGTGCATACCATGCGCTAAGCTGGCGGCTGATGTGATGGCGTCATCCAAATTGTGGCGCACATGTACATTGTCATATTTGTCCAGACCGTGTGTCTTGGCGTAGTCCATATCACGCGTGATAATAAAACACACACGGTGCGGCAAGGGCTTTCTGTTCATGGATTCAAAGGTTTTGCGGCCCATAATCACAATGCCGCGCAAGCCGTTATTATTTTCAATATCACTGGTGGTCAGCTGTTTAAAATGCTGCAAATCGGCTGAGATGTGCCAAGGCAGCGCATTGTCTTTACCGATGCAGCGGTTGCGGCTGATGGCAGCGATTTGCGCGACTTGTGTACCCGCGTAGCTCATAATTCATCCTTATCGTTCGTTATTCTTTATGTGTATATCGTCACTCATGGCAGTCAGCTGCCCTTGAGCGTCCCCTTATACTGCGACGGGCGCTTTGATGGTGGGGTGCGACTCATAATTATGAACGTGGATATCGTTATAAGTAAAGGCGAAAATATCATCGACTTTTGGGTTTAACTGTAACGAAGGCAAAGGCATAAGCTCACGACCAAGCTGGGTTGCCACTTGCTCAAGGTGGTTTTGATAAATGTGACAGTCGCCGCCCGTCCAAACAAATTCGCCCACTTTAAGCCCGCAAACTTGGGCAATCATGTGCGTCAGTAGCGCGTAGCTGGCGATATTAAACGGCACACCTAAGAACAAGTCTGCCGAGCGTTGATACAGCTGGCACGACAGTTTATTGTTCGCCACAAAGAATTGAAATAGCGTATGACATGGCGGCAGCGCCACTTGGTCAGCCTCGCTGGGGTTCCAGCCTGAGACAATCAGACGGCGCGAGTTGGGGTTATTTTTTATTTGTTCAACCAGATTGGTAATTTGGTCAACGCCATCGCGGTTATAGTCGCCATCGGCGTTTTTGCTCGCCCCATAGTTGCGCCACTGATGCCCATAAATCGGACCCAAATCGCCTTCGCGGCGGTTAAAGCGCGCGGTTTGCGCGGCGGTCGCCCACTCATTCCAGATGCGCACGCCATGTTCTTGTAGATAGCCCACGTGCGTATCGCCGCTTAAAAACCACAGCAGCTCATACACGATGGATTTAAAATGCACTTTTTTGGTGGTCAATAGCGGAAAGCCATCGCTTAAATCAAAGCGTAATTGCGCGCCAAAATGACTGAGCGTGCCTGTGCCTGTGCGGTCGCCTTTGACCGTGCCATGCTCGCGCACATAATCTAGCAGCTCAAGATAAGCGCGCTCATTTTTACTGTGTATCATAACTGTCGTACCTAAAGCTTAAAAATGTAGCTTAAAAAATGCAGCTTAAAAAAATGCGTCCGTATTGATCAGCAGTCGTTATGCTGAATAAGTAGCCTGCTTGCCCCAATCATAGATGCCGCGCTTATATGCGTATGCCAGCATAAACAGCCCCAAGACAATCATGGGCGCGGTTAGGATTTGCCCTTTGGTCATCCAGCCAAAAAGGATAAAGCCTTGGTCAGCATCGGGCTGACGGAAAAATTCGATAATAAAACGGCTCAGACCATAGCCCAATAAGAACAGCGCAGAGACCGCCATGCGTGGGCGCGGTTTGCTAGAGAACCACCACAAGATGATGAATAATAGCAAACCTTCGGCAAAGGCTTCGTACAGCTGCGATGGATGGCGCGGCAAGATATATTGCCCATTAACCTCAATCGCCAAGCGCTGCAAGCTTGGGTCTTGTTGCAGCAGCTCGGCATCAAACAGCGCAGCTTGCGGAAAATAGGTCAGCCAGTTGTAGCCGCCATCAGAGATGCGTCCCCACAGCTCGCCATTGATATAGTTGCCGAGGCGTCCAAAGAGTAAGCCTGTCGGCACACACGGCGCGATAAAATCCAGCACCTGAAAGGCTGTCTTTTTATACTTACGTGCAAAGAACCACATGCCCAGCACTACGCCGATAAAGCCGCCGTGGAATGACATACCGCCTTCCCACACACGCAGCAAATAGGCGGGATTTTGTAACAGCTCACCGAATTGATAAAACAGTACATAACCGATACGCCCGCCCAAAATCACACCCAGCGCCCCATAAAACACCAAGTCCGATACCATATCCGCTGACCACGCATCACGCTTGGTACTGCGATACCATGCCAAGCCATAAGCCGCGGCAAACGCGAGCAAATACATCAGCCCATACCAATGCACTTGCACAGGTCCAAGAGAAAGGGCAACAGGGTCAAACTGAGGATGAATCATCATAATGAATACTTAGTGACGCGCGTCGGCGTGTGTAGTGAGACAGTTGAAAACCAAACCATAAGGCGACACATCGCGATGGCGCAGGTTTGTAGCGGTCGTATATCAGGGTGACAACAGCAATCAGTTGCCCAAAATTGACCAGCGTATCATAGCAAAAAACGACATAAATAATAAGTCATGTCTGAGTGAGATGCGTAACCAGACCTTGCATCATCGCAGTTATGCAAACTCATCAGCGTGATAGAGGCTGTGCTATAGTGGCGTGTAACGTCATGGTCACCATTTAGGTTAGGAGCGCTTATGTGTATTGTCGCCATTGCTTGGCAGTTGTTTGATGAGTTGCCATTGGTGCTATTGTCCAATCGCGATGAGTTTTTACAGCGTCCAACCAAGCCGCTGCATCAGTGGTCTGATCAGCCGATTTATGCAGGGCGTGACGAAAAAAGCGGCGGTACATGGCTGGGCATTCAGCAGCAGCCATTATCAGGTAAAAAGTCAGAGACAAAGCCAGAGGCGAAAGACGAGCGTAACGCCCTGTATCAACAAAACGGACGTTGGGCGGCGGTACTCAACTTTCGAGATGGGGTACAGGCGAGCAGTCAAGAGCGCTCACGCGGTGAACTGGTGACGCATTTTTTGACCAGTGCGCTCAGTCCGATGGCGTTTGCACGGCAGATTGATTTGCAAGATTATGCAGGGTTTAATCTGATTGTCGGTGATGCTCGGCAAGCGGTCATTGTCAATAATCGCGGTCATGCGCCTACGCCGCTTTATGCAGGGCTGCATGTGATTTCAAATGGTCAGCCAGAGGAGCGTTGGTTTAAGACTGAGCGCTTACGCGCGCGCCTGCGTCAAGAGGTGCTGCCGCTGATTGCTGAAGACCCTACGCCAGAGTATTGGCAGCCTGCTGCTTTTTCGGTGTTGTCCGACAGTACCTTGGCCGCTGTTACTGAGCTGCCCGACACAGGTGTTGATAAGGCGATTGAACACGCGCTGTCGTCTATTTATATTCGTACAAATAAGCTGCGCGCAGCGGATAGCAAAAATCTGCTGTCCAATTATGGTACCCGCACACAAAGTATTTTGACATTACAGCGCGTCCCCGATGCCAAGCCATCGACAGATAATATACGCGCCTGTCTTATCAGCCGTGAGACCTAGGGCATGTCATCAGTGAGTCCATTCAAGAATTCAGCGGTCTTAAACTGGCTAAATCTTGCCAAACAGCGTCAAAAATTTTGTGAATATACCGATATTCCCTGCAATTTTTTCCTTGTTTGACTGCGATTTATCTCATTTTAAGCCTTGCTATCCCAATGATGACACGCCCAAAACATTTAAATATCAATCGTTTCTTTTACCCATAAAAAAACCTGCCGCTTCACCTTATAAATGAGACAAAGCGGCAGGTATGGCAGCATCACACAATCAAGTGATTGTCTTGCTTGGGCAATATCAGCTCTGGCTTGAGTGGCAGCTCGCGCGCCAGTTCTTGCAATGCCCGACGGTAGACGCCGCGTTTAAAGTGAATGACTTGACCGAGTGGATACCAGTAGCTGACCCACTGCCAGTGGTCAAACTCAGGCTTACTCGCATCAAAGCGAATGTGCTGGGTGTTTGGCTCATCTAAGCGTAGCAAAAACCATTTTTGTTTTTGCCCAATACATAAAGGTTGCTGCCCATGACGCACATAACGTTTGGGTAGCCGATAGCGCAGCCAGTCTTGGGTGACTGCCAGCAGCTCGACATGGCGGGGATATAGCCCCACCTCTTCCCAAAGCTCGCGATACATCGCATCCATAGGCGTCTCCCCGCGGTCGATCCCGCCTTGAGGAAACTGCCAAGCGTTGTGACCAATTCGTTTTGCCCACAGAACTTGCCCTTGTGTATTTGCCAAGATGATGCCGACATTGGCTCGAAAGCCATCTGCATCTATCATGACGTAACCTTATAAAAAATTAAAATGACTCATTTTATGGCCTTTAGGCATCAACCATAGTTATTATTGGGTGGTTGATATAAATGTGTGACCATAAAACCAGTGTGATTACCGTTATTAAACCAAGAATCGAGGCAAATGTGTAACAATATTTTGCTATAAAATGTTTCACAAGATTAAATGAGTAAAATCATACATTTAAGCGAAAAGGTGCACGGGCATATTTTTGGACAAACTCAGCGACAAATAAATGCCTTTTGCCTACTTTTTAGCGCCAATTTACGCATGGGTACCAAAGTAAGCTATGACAGATAAGAATGTTGGTTTTTGCTTGTGCTACACTAATGCCCTTTGGTAACGATTTTTAAAACCACCGTAAAAGATGATTATAAGGAAAGGTTATGGCAGAACTTAAAGCAAGCGTGACGTGGCAAGAAGATAAAGCCTTTTTGGGCGTGGCACCCTCAGGGCACGAAGTACAGATCGATGCTAATAAAGAAAAAGGCGCAAGCCCGATGGAATTGGTACTGCTCGGTTTGGGCGGCTGCGCAAGCTATGATGTGGTGTCTATTTTGCAAAAATCGCGTCAAGAAGTCACCGATGTGCGCTGCGAGTTGACCGCAAAGCGTGCCGACACCGTACCTGCGGTCTATACCGACATTCACTTGCATTTTATTGTCACAGGTAAAGACGTTAAAGAAAAGCAAATCGAGCGCGCGATTCATCTGTCTGCCGATAAATATTGCTCAGCCAGCCGTATGCTGGTCGATGGCGGCGTCAACATCACGCACGATTACGCATATATCGCAGAATAAAGGCAGTAGAGATTATGAGTGCATGGCTAGAGATGCTGTCGGACAGTCGAGCAGCGAGCGCCATTTGGGCAATGGTGGTAGCGAGCCTGTTGCCCTTTATCATGGCAATGATCGCCAAGCTGGTAGGCGGGTTTCGTTTTTCGGACAATGCCAATCCGCGCGATTTTTTGGCACGTACTTCAGGCATGGCTGCTCGCGCTAATGCCGCACAGAAAAACAGTTACGAATCACTGCCGATATTTTTGGTAGCGGTCGTGGTCGCCATGCTGTTCTTTGTACCGCAAGGAGTGATTAACAAACTGGCGTGGCTGTATGTGCTGATTCGCATTGGTTACTGCGCCGCTTATATTACCAATTTGGCGCTGTTTCGCTCGATTTTGTGGCTACTGTCGCTGGCGTGCTCATTCATGCTGTTTTATTTGGCGATACGTATCAGCGGCTAAGCGGTCGTTAACGCCTCAAATTGACGCAATGTATTTTGTAAGGCAGCAATAATGGCTGCCTTATTTTTTTCGCGTTTAATATCATTCCATATCGTTTGCGCCTCAGGATAGCCTTTACTCAGCATCCCCAGCCACTGCTTATAGCGCCCGACCAGCACGGTGTCGTTCTTTGCTTCACCTTCTAAAAAAGCAATTTGATGCGGTACGAGCGCCTGCCAAGACAGCGTGCGCGTAGCGTCTGTATCAGGCGTATCAATACGCGCTACCAAATCAGGGCGCGTCACCGCCCCGCGTCCGAGCATCAAATGCTGTGTGCCCGCCTGCGCCATACACTGCGCGGCGTGACTGTGCTGCCAAATCTCACCATTGGCAATCACAGGTATCGGCAAGCTATTAAACGCCAAGATTTTGTCCCAGTACGCGGGCGGCTTGTAGCCTTGGGTTTTGGTACGCGCATGTATGGTCAACCAATCCGCGCCGCTGGCGTCAATCGCTCCGCGAATGTCGTCCATGCGCGAGGTGTCGGTATAGCCCAAGCGAATCTTTGCCGATACAGGAATGTCGTCAGGGACAGCGCGGCGCACGGCATGGATAATCTCGTACATCACTTCAGGCTCATCGAGCAGCACCGAGCCGCCGCGGTGGCTATTGACCGTTTTTGCGGGACAACCAAAATTAATATCAATGGCAGGCGCGCCAAGCTCAGAGGCGTAGGCGGCGTTTTCTGCCATCAGCTGCGCGTCACTGCCGAGCAGCTGCACATGAATCGGTGTGTTTGATGTGGTCTTAGATGCCGTGAGTAGCTCAGGCACGTATTTGTAAAACACGTGCGCGGGCAAGACGTGCTGCGTCACCCGAATAAACTCACTGACCGACCAGTCATAAGGACGCCCTAAATCGGTTGCTATCTGCGTCAAGATTTGGCGCATCAATGGGTCAGTTAATCCTTCCATGGGCGCGAGGAGGCGGACGGGGTGGGGGAAGAGTTTATTTGAAAAATTCATTAGGCTTATACAAACATAAATAAATGAGGCATATGATAACGTATCTGTATTTTAATAGTAGACCAAAAGGAAACAGTCATGGGTATAGATGTAGAAAGTGCTTGCTCGACTTGTAAAGAAATATTTTGGCTAGGATCTGCTAAAGAATATAAATGGTCGGGGTTTCAGTTTGGTAATAGGCAGGTTTTTTCTTGGTTTGCCAGACATGCGAACCCTAACTGTAAGGTGTTTATAGGTAATGACCATGGGTCATTGTATTTATGGGAGGCTGATTTAACAGAGTATCAAAGGAAGCTTTTTAAGTATATGGCTTACGATACAGAAAATAGTCAATGGTACTGTGTTTATACTGAAGAAAGTCAAGATGATGCTGACTCACTAAATTATTTCCCTAATCTATATGGTAGAGATCATGAAGTGAGTCAACCTACGACTTTAGAAGGTGAAACTGTACAGGCATTATCCTTTGCTTTCAACATGTCTGATATAAATGCAGTAGATGCGAACGAAGATGACCTTAGAGAAATTAAACGCTTTAAAAATCCTTTAATCGTACGCTATGAGGACTTGGCAATAGAAGAAGCTACTACTGAGTGGTCACATCAAATCTTTTATCTTTCATCTTATTCTGTTTTTTTGTCTGTTAGCTTAGCCAGTAATTTAAATTGCTAGTACAAAACATGATGAGTATCGAATGAGCAACAAGCTTATGTTAAGCGCTTCAAGCCAGACTTAAGACCCGTAAATCACCTTTTTCCCTGCCTGCAATCCTGAAATTAAGCCTTGGATGTTTTGAATATCGAGCGTGCCTTGAGCACGGGTGCAGGCAACGTACAACAAGCGCAGCTCTTCGGGACTGATTTTAATGCCATGCGTGGTGAGGTCGTAATAAAAATCATCATCGAGCTGTACGCGTCCCCATTCCAGACCCTTTGCCTTGTGCGCGGTCGAGATAATGTAATCGGCATTATTGACCTCAGTCAGGCTGTTGACCGCTTGGCTGAGCACCTGTGTGCCGTGGTCATCGACCAGCTTGACCAGCGTTTTTAAATCGCTGCCCTCACTGGTTTCGGCGTACTCTTGCACGTCTGACCAATTATAAAAATACGCCAGCTCAGGCACACCATACGCGGACTTGCCATGTTTTAGATTTTCAGCGGCTTGGCAAAATTTCAGCATACGCTCAGTGTCGGCTTGCAATGCCACACGGTGTCCGAGTTTCAGTCCTGTCAGCAGTTGCACCATCGCAGCAGCATTGGTACGGCACAAGATGGCGTCTTTACTGCCATGCGCAGAGATGCGCTCAGTGCTGGAGGTGCGCGCAGGATTGCCTTTTAAGGGAATATCTTCTTGCAAGGCGGTCAGTAGCGTATTGGCAACCTCAGCAATCGGCTCACCAAAGCGGAACGACTGCGTCAATAATGTTTGCGGTAAAGGCAGCTTTTTCATGGCATTGACCGCGCCGCGCCATTCATAAATCTGTTGGTGCGCGTCACCCACATAGATGACCTGCTTGGACTGCTGGGTCAAAATACCCATCATCAGCGGGTCGGCATCTTGCGCCTCATCAAACAAAATAAAATCAGCAGGAATGCTCGGTTTTGAGAGCGCCCACAGCTTAAGATAAATATCGTGCCCAATGCCTGCAGGATGGCGCGGGTCAATCGACTGCAGCCAGCGCTTTTCAACCGCAGGGTATAGCGTCTCACGCAGTTGCTCTTGGTCGGCGTCCATCATCCAGTTGGGAAACTGCAAATGACGCGGCGCAGGGTAGCTGGCATGCGTGCTACAAAAATAACTGATGGCATCACTGACAAAGCGCGCCAGCTTGGCAGGGGTGAGGTTGACGTATTTATACACGCCATCCATCTGCCGCCGCACTTGTACGGTCTGTAAGCCCAAATCATCGCCCAAGCGCTTGGGTGAAAAGCGCGGCAAGGACAGCTTGGCAGTAATATCACGCGGGACGTGCCGATAGGCGAGCGAGTGAAAGGTACGGCAGTCCACGTGCTCAGGGAACTTGCCTCGTGCTTCGGTAGCAATAGCTTTGTTAAATGCCAAGTACAGCCCGCGTCCGCGCAGCCGTTCGCCAATCAGCTTGAGCGTCGTCGTCTTACCTGCGCCTGCGTATGCCACCACCTTAAACGACTGCTTGTCCATTGCCATATTGAGCGCATTTAACTGCTCGTCGGTGGGATGGCTCATATACGTGGGCATCGATGAAGACATAGTCAGAACCTAACAGCAAAAGACCCGCAGGCGACTGTCCGCAGCACACAAATATAGGCGTATGGCCCATACTCGTACCGTCATGACAAGCGCAAGGAGGTGAGTAAGAAAAGAAGAGAATCAGCGGTCGGTCTGTGCTGGCAGGGCGTCGCTGTCAGTGCGCTTGGTAATCAAAAGCGCTGCCAATATCAGCCCCAGCTCAAACAGCAGCCACATCGGAATGGCGAGCATCAGCATCGATACGCCATCGGGTGGTGTCACCACCGCTGCGACCGCAAAGCAGCCAACGATGATATAGCGCCGCTTGTCCTTGAGACTCTCAATGGAGACGATGCCGACCAATATCAACAGCAACGTAACGACAGGGATTTCGAAGGTTAAGCCAAAGACCATAAACAGCTTCATGGCAAAGCTCAGATAGCTGTCGATATCGGTCATCGGAATCACATTTTGCGGGGCAAAGGTGATAAAAAACTTCAGCACGCCTTTTAATACCACAAAATAGGCAAACGCCACGCCTGCATAAAACAGCCCAATGGACGATATCAACACAGGGATGGCAATGCGTTTTTCTTTACGATACAGCCCTGGT
Organism: Psychrobacter sp. bablab_jr014; assembly: GCF_016464015.1. Classification (GTDB taxonomy): domain Bacteria; phylum Pseudomonadota; class Gammaproteobacteria; order Pseudomonadales; family Moraxellaceae; genus Psychrobacter. The sequence goes on along the minus strand of NZ_JACDXT010000017.1, from coordinate 47,673 downwards.
GCGACAAACGACCAAATCTGATACAAAATATACGGCATCGCTATAAACGCCGCCACAAATACGGTCAAGCGAATGGGCGCCATAAAGTTGGACGTGATATCTGTCGCAATCATGGTGGCATTGGCAGGCAGCTGTGCTACCAATGGCTCGGACAAAATATCATACAGCTTGCGCGAAAAGCCCACCAGTCCCAAAAACACCACCAATATCGCCACGCAAATCTTAATCAAATGCGCACGCAGCTCAATCAAATGCTCAGTGATGGGCATGTCGCCAAGCGCTTCAGAAATAGCGTCTGTCGCCGCTGGCTGGTCTTTTTCAGTATTGAGTTTATCGTCAGGTTTACGCTTGAGTAGGCTCATGATGCCTCCTGAGGCGTGGTGCTGGCAGCAGGCTGCTGGTGGGTGTATAGCAGGGTATCGGCTTGATAGTTGGGCATGCGCGGGGCAGGAGGTAGGCGGCGCGCTTTGTCATAAGCGCCTAAATAAAACCACATATTTTCCCATGGGCGGGTCATAATCGGTACATCGACAACAGTATTGTCTTTTGCTAAGTCATCTGCTGAAGTGTCATCATCGATAGCGGTATTTATATCGGCAGCCGCGGCAGCGGTGTTTGCTTGTGATGTGCTTTGGTTAGCAGTCGTTGCGCCCGTGGTGGTATGAGCCGACTGTTTTAATTCTTGCATATTACTGCGCATGGCGGCGATTTCTTGCTGCATTTGTGCTTCGGTTTGGCGAATCTTTGCCAGCTCGTCTTGCATTTGCTTGCGCGTCTCTGCCAAGTCCAGCTCGGCTTCAATCTCAGATTGCAGCGTGGTGACCGTACGGCGAATCTTGGCGTACCACTGACCTGCGGTGCGCGCTGCTTGTGGCAGCTTTTCTGGACCCAGCACAATAAGCGCAATCACGCCGAACAGCAACAGCTCAGAGAATCCAATATCAAACATAAGCGTCCAATACCGCTATTAACGATAAAAAAAGATCAGCCATCAAAAATATCCGCCTGCGCTCTCGTCAACTATACGCTATGCTTGTCTTTATCTGTGCTGATTTCGGCATCATCAATAGACGACTTAGTGGCGCGCTGCTCATGATCAAGCACACGTTGCTTGTTGGCATGCTCGGTTTGCTCGTCTTTTACCGCATCTTTAAAGCCTTTGACCGCACCGCCCAAATCTTTGCCTGCATTCTTGAGTTTGGAAGTACCAAATACCACCACCACGACAACCAATAGAATCAGCCAATGCGTAATAGAAAAACTGCCCATAATGGGTATCCTTATGTCTTGAGGAGACGTGCTGTCTATTTTAGCACCTTTTGCTTATCCGCCGCATCTTAACCTGTAAATGTGAAGGTTTTATGTATTGCAGAAAATATAGGCGATTATTCGTAAAAATAATCGCCTGTGCCATGCTATAAACAATTTGGGGTATTATAACGTGCTTGAGGGGTAAATAGGAATGGATAAGTTGAACCATTTCGCCATAAAAAGCTAAGAAGTCAAACACTTAACCTTTGCTGCGTGCTGCCTTTTCCTCAATACCTGACAAACCAAAGCGGCGTGCCAGCTCATTTAAGACCGCATCTGATGGGATATCAAACCAAGATATGGCAACCAGACTATGAAACCACACATCCGCCGTTTCATAAATCAGCTCATGGCGGGCATCGCTATCGTCTTTATTGGCAGCGAGGTCTTTGGCAGCAATGATGCTCTCGACACTCTCTTCACCGACTTTTTCGAGTATTTTATTTAACCCTTTAGCATAGAGGCTTGCAACATACGAGCTATCAGGGTCGGCGGCTTTACGCTCGGCAAGTACGGCGTCCAGCTCGGTTAATATCGCGGTATGGTCGCTAGAATGCGTGTCAGAATGGGCTTTTGCGTGTGTTGTTTCAGGCGTGGCGGTGTGCGTCTCTGTAGCGGTAGAAGTATTATAAATATCGTTTGGGTCTTTTAAGACAGGATCGACACTTTCCCACGTAGGCGTGTCGCTATCGGTATCTAGGCGGCGATAAAAGCAAGACTCGCGCCCTGTGTGACAGGCAATACCGCCAATCTGCGTGACGGTTAAAATAATGACATCGGCATCACAATCAAGATAAATGTCATGCACCTGCTGCGTATGCCCTGAGGTTTCGCCTTTATGCCACAAGCGACTGCGTGAGCGCGAAAAATAAATGGCCTCTTTGCGCTCAGCGGTGAGCGTCAGCGCTTCTGCATTCATCCAAGCCATCATTAAAACACGTCCTGACTGCTTATCTTGAGCAATCGCAGGAATCAGGCCATCAGCATTAAAACTTACGTTATCGAGCCAAGCAGGTGCTGTCATCATCAGTATGCCATCTTATATAAAGTCGAAGAACCGTACAGCGCGCTATAGCACCTGCACGAAAAACAGCTTTAAAGATAGCATGTAGTTTATTACAGCTCAAACGGTTGCGGCTCAAGCGCTTCTTTTATGAGCTCATTCATTGAAACCGTGCGATTCAAGCGATAATCGTAATTAATAAAGTGCATACGCGCCTGAGCGACCAATGAGCCGTCATACATCCGTGTCACTTTGATCGCAATTTGTCCGCCGTTGTCATCAAGAGACTCTACGCCCACTTCAAAGAGCAGCTCCTCGCGCGCGCGCACGCGGCTACTAACGGCCAACTGAATATTGTCTGTCAAAAGACCTTGGTACTCAGCGTTCATCTCCTTTATGCCTTTAGAGTATAAAAAACGGGCGCGCGCCTCAGAAAGCTGTGCGGTCAATGCCTCAAGGGTGAGATACTGAGTGCTGTCAATCTCAGTATTGCGCACACGCATGACGGTCTCAAAGACAAACACCCTGCTATCAAACGTCAGATCTTGATGTATCAACGTTGTCTCCTGCAATGATATGTGGTGGCTCAAGCGAATGTGGCAGCATAATAGGACATACCAAAAAGTACAACTGCCATTTCATAAAAACTGTCAACTAAAATAAAGATATTAGCGATGATGATTCTTACTGTCTTGTGATTAACATATTAGCGCTAAACTCAGTTTTAGCATCATACTTACTAAAGCATAGCTTGTATTTGGTTTCAATCAATTTTGGGACAAATGGTAATATTCTATTATCCATTTTATGTCAACGCATTGCTTTCTAGGAAAAAAGCGATTGCAAATCGTGTCTAGAGACATCCATACCTAGGCATCTTATAAAGATTGTTTTTATGATAAGGGTAAAAACAAATAATTAAAAAATGTCGATGATTAGCATGAGCGGCTTTTTCTAATAGTCACAATAAATGTAAGGAAATAGGCGGGCGTTGTTATGGCGCAAACCGTCCAAAACACGGCGATGAGCAAGTTACGCTTTTATAGCGATGTTTTATTGCCTATCGAGCAAACGCCGCTTGGCAAATGACAAAGACTTCTGCTAAAATAGCGCCTCCCACCTCAAGGCAGAGTGTCTGGTGATTATCCAGATAAGGCTCTGACGAACAGGTTCTTACTTTATCTGTCTGGTTTGATGGGCGTCAGCCGATCAAACGACAACAAAGACAAAGAGGCAACTCACATGAAAGTGAAGATGAAAACCAAGCGTGGCGCTGCCAAACGCTTCAAAAAAACAGCGACTGGCTTTAAGCACAAGCAAGCATTCAAGAGCCATATCTTGACCAAGAAATCAGCTAAGCGTATTCGCCAATTGCGCGGTCTGAAGATGGTACACAAGTCTGACGAAGCAGCTATTCGTCGTATGTGCCCATACATCTAATCGACACGCATTTTTCTGAATCTTAACTATTTATCTTGGAGTAAATTATGGCCCGTGTAAAACGTGGTGTACAGGCAAATCGCCGTCACAAAAACATCCTAAAACGTGCTAAAGGCTACTACGGCGCTCGTTCACGCGTCTACCGCGTAGCAGTACAAGCGGTAACCAAAGCTGGTCAGTACGCCTACCGCGACCGTCGCAACAAAAAACGTACTTTCCGTCGTCTATGGATTGCACGTATCAATGCTGGCGCACGTGTTAACGGTCTAAGCTACAGCCGCTTTATTAACGGTCTTAAAAAAGCAAACATCGAAATCGATCGTCGCGTTCTTGCTGACATCGCTATGCACGATGCTGCTGCTTTTGGCGCGTTGGTTGAAAAAGCAAAAGCTCAGCTGGCCTAAGACAATAACGCTCAGGCGTGTTTTAGCTACTGATTAAAAAAGGCTACCGCTCGTCGGTGGCTTTTTTTATGTGGTTGCAAACCGTGTACCGAAAACCGATTGATGATAGACTGAGCGTTTGCTCATCATCACGGTATCTTCAAGCCGCGCTAACAAGGGCATGGTAAATGGTTTGCAATATCCCATTAAATCCTTACAATAAATAGTCTGTTCAAATCAGGAATACTGCGTCTTATGACTACCCCTGCTGCCACTAGCGATTTGTCGGCGTTACCGACCCTATCTGAGACTCTAAGTGACCTTCGCCAAAACGAATTTACGAGTTTTACTGACGCGGCGATTGCTCACATTGAGCACGCCCAAAGCGCTGCCGATTTGCAGCAGCTGCGCGTCACACTGACAGGTAAAAAGAGCGCGTTAACAGGTTGGTCAAAGCAGCTTGGTAAGCTCGATGCGGACGCCAAAAAAACATACGGTGGTATGCTGCACGAAGTGCGCAGCCGTATTCAAGCGGCACTGACCGAGCAGCAACAAGTCCTTGACGCCAAAGCATTAAATACCAAGTTAGAAGCTGAACGTGTTGATATCACTTTGCCAGCACGCGGCGCACAAAAAGGGCACCTGCACCCTGTGACCATGATTACCCAGCGTATGCAGCAGTTTTTTGTGCAGGCGGGCTTTAATGTGGCGACAGGTCCAGAAGTTGAGAGTGACTACTACAACTTTGAAGCGCTAAATATCCCCTCGCATCATCCAGCGCGTGCAATGCACGACACCTTCTATTTTGATGCGCACTATCTGTTGCGTACGCATACCAGCCCTGTACAGATTCGTACGATGGAAGACAAAGCGCCGCCGATTCGCGTGATTTGCCCAGGCCGTGTGTACCGCTGTGACTCAGACCAGACGCATTCACCGATGTTCCATCAGTTAGAGGGTTTGATGGTCACTGAGTCGAGCACCTTTGCTGAACTCAAAGGCTTAATCAGCGAATTCTTAGAAGCGTTCTTTGGCAAATCATTGACCGTCCGTTTCCGCCCGTCGTTCTTTCCATTTACTGAGCCATCAGCCGAAGTCGATATCTTGACCGACAGTGGCAAATGGCTTGAAGTCATGGGCTGCGGTATGGTGCATCCTCAAGTACTAACCAACTGTGGTATTGATAGCGAAAAATACACAGGCTTTGCCTTTGGTATGGGCATCGAGCGCTTTGCCATGTTGTATTACGGCATTGATGATTTGCGTCTGTTTTTCCAAAATGACGTGCGCTTTTTAAAGCAGTTCGGCTAAATTGAAAAGTCCTCAGTATTTTGATTCGTAGATAAGGCTATCCCGTCTTATCACCTCTATTTTGATATTTTGATTCGAGACAGTTATGAAAATCAGCGAACAGTGGCTACGTCAATGGGTAAATCCTGCTATCAGCAGTGCAGCACTTGCTGAGCAGCTGACCATGGCGGGTCTTGAGATTGACGATCGCTATAGTGTGGCGCGTGCGTTTAGTGGTGTGGTCGTCGGTGAAGTGATTGACGTTGAGCCGCATCCTGACGCCGACAAATTGCGCGTGACCAAAGTTAATATCGGCAGTGATGAGCCGTTACAAATCGTCTGCGGCGCGCCCAATGTCCATGTGGGCATAAAAGCGCCCGTAGCGACCATCGGCGCGGTATTACCAAGCGATGACGCCAGTAATGGTAAAGCGGGTTTTAAGATTAAAAAAGGTAAGCTACGCGGTGTGGCATCGCACGGTATGCTGTGCGGTGCTTCAGAGATTGACTTGGTTGATGAGGTTGACGGTCTGCTTGAGCTGCCTGCGGACGCGCCTGTTGGTGTGGACATTCGCGAGTATTTGGGTCTAGACAATCAAATCCTAGATATTTCTATCACGCCAAACCGTGGCGACTGTTTTAGTGTGCGCGGTATTGCGCGCGAGCTTGCGGTGATTAATGCCCTGGACACACAAGCACCAAGAATTCCTGATGCGCTAGAAGCACATAGCGATGCTATCAGTGCGCCAAGTGTTAGTTTAAGCGCAGATGAGGCGTGTCCACGTTATTTGTTACAGCGTATTAACGGCATTGATCGCAGTATCCCAACACCAAAATGGCTACAAGATGCCTTGTTGCATTCAGGTCTGCGTAGCCATAACTTTTTGGTCGATGTGACCAACTATGTGCTGCTTGAGCTGGGTCAACCGCTGCATGCCTTTGATGCCGATTGCATCGAGGGTGATATCAAAGTGCGCTTGGCAACAGCGGGCGAGCAAGTCACTTTATTAAATGACCAAAGCGTGACCCTAACGGGCGATGAGCTGGTGATTGCGGATGACAAAGGTATTTTAGCGCTGGCAGGCATTATGGGTGCTAAGCGTGGCAGTATTTCAGACAGTACCACCAACATCGTACTTGAGAGTGCCTTTTTTGCACCACTCGCGATTGCAGGCCGTGCGCGCCGCTTTGGTTTACATACCGATGCGTCACAGCGCTTTGAGCGTGGGGTGGATTTTGAATTGCCCGCATTGGCGCTTGCGCGTGCCGCAGACATTATTACCCGTGTGGCAGGTGGTCAGGTCAGCAGCCCTGTGGTCACTGAGCAGCTTGGCTACTTGCCAACGCGTGCGCCAATCACGCTACCGATTACCAAAGTCAAAGACGTCTTGGGCATTGAGATTGCTACTGATGACATGCAGCGTATCTTAACCCAATTGGGCTTTGCGGTTGAAACACAAGCAGACGCGCTGGTATGCACACCGCCATCTTATCGCTTTGATATGAGCATCAAAGAAGACTTGATTGAAGAGATTGCGCGTATCTATGGCTACGATAATATTCCAAGTGCCTTGCCTGCGCTAAAGGTGAGCATGGACTATGACGACACTGCTGATTTGACGTATTATATGAAGCGTGCGCTGGTGGACATCGGCTATATGGAAGCCATCAGCTTTAGCTTTAGTGATGCCAAGCTTGAAAGTATTATTGATGATGCGGCGTTGGGTGAGGTGCTGGCCTTGGCAAATCCGATTTCTAGTGATTTGGCAGTCATGCGCCGTACTTTGCTATCGAGCTTATTGCCTTGTGTGCAATACAACCTTAATCGTCAGCAGTCGCGTATTCGCTTCTTTGAAACCGGTCTAAGCTTTGTTGGACAAAAAATCAGTGAGCTGGTACAAACGCCAAGCCTTGCGCTGGTATCTGTCGGTGATGTGTGGGATGAGCAAGCCTACCAAAACCGCAGCAGTGACTTTTTTGATTTAAAGCACGATGTCGAGCAACTGCTGCCTGTACATATTAATGCATCTCGCGTACGTTACGAGCGTGCTGACTTGGACTTTTTGCATCCTGGTCAAAGCGCCAAGCTATATGTGGATGATGTTTATATCGGCTGGCTCGGTCAACTGCACCCAAGCACCAGCAAAGCGCTTGATTTACCCACCACGTGGGTCGCTCAGTTGGCATTGGCACCGCTACTCGACTTGGCACGCGAAATGCACGCCATCACTACGCCAAGCAAGTTCCCGCAAGTACGCCGTGACATTGCTGTGCTTGTCGATAAGCAAATCAGTGTGCAAACGCTGCAAGCTACCATCCGTCAGGCGGCGGGCGCATTGTTGAGCGATGTGTTCTTGTTTGACGTGTATCAAGGTGAACACGTGCCTCAAGGGCAGCGCTCGCTAGCATTTGCGCTGATTTGGCAAGACAAAACCCAGACCTTGTCTGATGACACCATCAAACAAGCCACCGACGCTGTGATCAAAGCGCTGACAACAGCGCACCAAGTGCAACTGCGCGACAGTTGATGCTGCCACAACCATAACCATCATGTTATAATGGCTATCATGCCATAAATATCGCTGATACCAAGTCGTCTATGCGGTTGGGTATCGGCTGTTTTTTGTGGTATGACCCACTTATCATACCGCCACATCATGTGACCGTGAATTACCCGCCTAGGCTAGGAGATGTACTGTGAGTACTTTGACCAAATCTGATATGATTGAGCATTTGATGAGCCATCTAAACTTGACCCGTCAAGAAGGACGCTGTCTGGTTGAAGGCTTTTTTGATGAGCTATCAGAAAGTCTGATTGACGGTAGGGAAGTGAAGCTTTCAGGATTTGGTAACTTTGAATTAAAAGACAAAGACAGCCGTCCCGGTCGCAACCCGAAGACAGGTGAAGCAGTTGCTGTATCAGCGCGCCGTGTTGTCACTTTTAAGACAGGACAAAAGTTCCGTCAAAAAGTGGATGAGCACTTGTCTTAATGGGTCTTAAGCAACTTCATTGTAACCGTTAAACCTCTCTGTATTTTTAATGCCCTGTTGCTGCCTTCAGCGTATGCAATGGGGCTTTGTCGTGTCTGCTTACCTATAGATTGATGAATGGCGTTACTCTTGTAGTGAGTATCATGACTTTTGTAGCTCAAATATGGATACTATAGCTCGGCTGTCAAATATCCGCTTACAACAGTTTTTTTAAAATACAGACATAAAAAAAGAGAGCCAATAGGCTCCCTTCTTTCTATCAGATACCGACTGTCAGAATTACTGAGCAGTAGTGGTCTCTGTAGTAGCATCAGCTGGTGCGTCAGCAGCGTCAGCAGCTTCTGCGTCCATAGCGTCAGTGCCAGCGTCGATGTCAGCAGTAGCGCCGCCGTCAGCTGGAACTTCTGCGTCTACTTCAGTAGTAGCAGTAGCGTCTTGAGCGTCAGCGATGTTTGCTTCAGCGTCAGCTACAGCCGCGTCAGCGCCAGCAGTTGCTTCGCCGTCAGCAGCAGCTTCATCAAGCTCTTGTTGTGCGTCTTGCACTTCTTCTTGCGCGTCAGATAGGTCTTCAGCAGCGTTTTCGGTGTTGCTGTCACAGGCAGTTAGGCCCATAGTTGCAGTCATGATACCAGCTAGAGCAAGTAATTTAAGTTTCATATCTAATCTCCAAAAATGAAATGAGCAGAAGCGATAACAAAAAACAGAGTACTTGGAAACTTTAAGTATCCAAATGTCCTCAGTCACAGCTCCTCAGCTTTCACGCATTCTATAGTCTTTTTTATGAAATGAAAAGAGGCTGTACAATTAAGTAACAATAAAAATTGTAAAAAATTTGCAATATTTCATTTTAATATTGTTTTTAATACAACAACGATTCTTACTTTCCGTATAATCGATTGCATTAGTAATATAGATACAAATAATTTTTATGTTTTATCCAGATAAATAAAGCATGTTTCTTTATTTATCATAGTGATAGCCTGTTTGCGATACAAAATAACGATTTAATGACACAATCTATCCAAGACGTATCTAAGTATGCATAGAAGTATACTTTAAGCGACATTATAGTAGGATAGACGGCAAGCATGGATAGAAAGGATAAATGAATAGAATCAAGCACAGCGATTATCTATACGTACGGTAAATCGTCATAAGCACAATGACTACGATAACAACAAATAATGGAGAGACGTATGAAATGGCAAGGCAGACGAGGTAGCGACAACGTACGTAGCAGTACAGGCGGCGGTAAGCTTTTGGGTGGAGGTATCGGTGGTATCATTATCGCAGGCATACTGTGGCTGGTCTTTGGTGTGAATCCCATGACAGCCTTGCAGACAGGTCAGGTGATTGCTGGCGGTGGTAATAGCAGCGAGACAGAGGTCGCAACGGCGAATGATAGAGACACGCAGTTTGTTAAAGTGGTGCTGGCAGATACCGAAGAGGTTTGGCATCAAATATTTCAACAAAACAATCTGACTTATGAAGAGCCACAGCTGGTACTTTTTAACAATCGTATTAACTCTGCATGTGGGTCGGCATCTTCAGCGACAGGGCCATTTTATTGTCCAGGGGATAAAACGGTCTATTTAGACACCAGTTTTTTTGCAGAAATGCGTCAACAGCTGGGTATCACAGGCGACCAGCAAGGTTCGGGAGATGCTGAAAACCAAGGTAAAGCAGGCGACTTTGCACAAGCCTATGTCATTGCTCATGAAGTTGGTCATCATGTACAGACGCTGCTCGGTATCTCGCAACAGGTCAATCAAGTACGCCAAACGGCAAGCCGCGCAAAAGGCAACCACCTGTCTGTACTTCAAGAGCTACAGGCCGATTGCTTTGCAGGCGTATGGGCGAACCGTAATCAAGCCCGTGTCCAGTTTTTGGAAGCAGGTGATATTGATGAGGCCATTAATGCCGCTAGCCAAATCGGCGATGATCGCCTTGCGCAAGCCAGCGGCGCGTCGGTTTCACCAGATAACTTTACGCATGGAACGAGCCAGCAGCGCGTAGAGTGGTTCACTCGTGGCTTACAAAGTGGCGATGTACAATCATGCGATACTTTTGGTAACGCCCTATAACTTATGCTTAAGCTTAAAAAGAACAGATGCGCTGCCGTTCGCGGCGTATTTTTGTGTGTACTGCTCTTAAGGATAAGGGAGTTAAAAAATAGGTAAAAGGTAGTACAAGTAAGATATGATTTGCCAAAAGCGAAATACAATACGCATTAAAAAGCCTACAATAAACTGTAGGCTTTTCAGTAGCGCATAAGAAATCTGGTTTAATAGAACTTTACGGTTATAGACGGTCGCTACTAACGATAACGTCCGTGGTTACGAATAGCGCTATACATACCACGTTATTAATTAGAATGGTCAATCACATAACCACCAGCACCACCAAGCGCTGCACCAGCAAGTGCGCCACGTGCGATGTCCTTACTGTCGCCGCCACTACGGATAAGTGCGCCTGCAGCAGCACCTGCAGCAGCGCCCTTAGTGGTATTGCTCAGGCCGCTATTATAAGTGCCTGTCGAGCTACAACCCGTCATGGCTACTGCTGCACTGGTAATGGCCGTCATCGCGATAGTCTTTGCAAATTTCATAATGTCACCTATATGTGTCGTTGATATAAAAAGTCACGATGAATAATGGCAGATGTTTTTATACTAAAACTTTGATATAAAATAATAAAGATAAAGAATGGTTTTCTACTGTCGTTAACGTTGCCGTTTTTGACTAAAAAAAGATACAAAAATATATATGATTTTATATTTTTTTATCTGCGTTTATTTAAGCAATAGTAACTAGAAACGCAAACCCTCTTTATCCTTATCCTCAAAAAGCAAATGGTCTAAATAAGCATTATCATCTTGTTCCTATCATAGGACAGGGGACATCGGTAAGTCGTAGTAAAAACGCTAAGCTTTGCAAACGCTGTGTAATCGATGTTTCCACTATGTATCCTAGGTAACTTTTCCTATCCACACGCACAGAACTGCTTATTGTTGCAGATATAACTGCTATCTGCTTGAGTAAAATTCTTATGAAGACACGCCCTACAACAATAAAAAAAGACTGCCTATGGGCAGCCTTTTATGGGTATAAAGTGAACAATGATTGGGATAATTACGGTATTTGTAATCACCTAGCGACATATTAGCGCATGGGGTTTTTAACAATTAGGCCATGCTGGGTAACAATAAACAAGCTGTCGCCAAAACATTAATTATCCGTATTTAAAACAATGACCATTAAAATACATGTACTCGTTATTAATGGTTTAGTTCTGTGATTTGCGCTTCATTTGCTCAAAGAAGTCGTCATTGGTCTTGGCTTCTTTTAGGCGATCCAGCAAGAATTCAGTGGCCTGCACGCCATCCATCGGCTGCAATAGCTTGCGTAGAATCCAGACTTTACGCAAGGTATCTTCATCGAGCAGACGCTCTTCGCGGCGCGTGCCTGACTTCTTAATATTAATCGATGGGAAGACGCGTTTTTCGGCCAAGTCACGCTCAAGGGTAATCTCTTGGTTACCTGTGCCTTTAAATTCTTCAAAAATCACGCTGTCCATCTTGCTGCCTGTGTCGATAAGCGCGGTTGAGATGATGGTCAAGCTGCCACCTTCTTCGACATTACGCGCCGCACCGAAAAAGCGCTTAGGACGCTCTAGGGCATTGGCATCAAGACCACCTGTCAGTACCTTACCTGAGGATGGAATCACTGTGTTGTAGGCGCGTGCAAGGCGGGTAATGGAGTCGAGCAAAATCACCACGTCTTGCTTGTGCTCAACCAAGCGCTTGGCTTTTTCAATCACCATCTCGGCAACTTGGACGTGACGCTGGGGCGGCTCATCAAAGGTTGAGGCGACCACTTCACCGCGCACGGTACGCACCATCTCAGTCACTTCTTCAGGACGCTCATCGATGAGCAGCACGATAAGGTAACATTCTGGATTGTTGCGGGTGATGGACTGGGCGATAGACTGTAGAAGAACGGTCTTACCCGCTTTAGGCGGCGCGACGATGATAGAGCGCTGACCTTTACCGATAGGGGCAATCAGGTCAATGATACGTCCTGTCAAGTCTTCGGTCGTGCCGTTACCCACTTCTAGCTTGAGCTGTTCGGTCGGAAATAGCGGCGTTAAGTTCTCAAAAATCAGCTTATGACGTGAGCGGTCTGGGGTATCAAAGTTAATCTCACCGACTTTGAGTAGCGCAAAATAACGCTCAGAATCTTTGGGTGGACGAATCGTCCCCGCGATACTGTCGCCTGTCTTTAGGTTAAAGCGGCGGATTTGACTGGGACTGACATAAATGTCGTCAGGGCCTGCCAAATAAGAGCCTTCTGATGAGCGCAAAAAGCCAAAACCGTCTGGCAGCACCTCAAGCACCCCGTCACCATAGATGGCTTCACCGTTACGGGCATGGGTTTTTAAGATGGCAAAGATGATGTCCTGCTTACGGCTGCGCGCCATGTTATCAAGACCCATTTCTTTGGCGATTGCCAATAGCTCTGCGATTGATTTTTTCTTTAATTCAGTTAAATTCATAGATAAGTCATTAGCGGTTGATCAGGTGAGGACTGCCGTTAGCAGCACAACCTATGCCATAGATAAATGCAGCGATACGATCGCGATAGGGTGTGTGCACAGAGTTGATGACTATGTAGCATCTGTCACCAGCAGCAATGGTCATGCGGCGGGGGCGACAAAATAATGATGAGGGGCTACATAAGAGTTTTTGAAAAACTCAGCATCAGTAATTGTTTAATAAAATAACTGTGTTTTGTGTTGATAAACACGAGGAGAATGGCGCTCAGACGCCTAAGAACGTCTTATGCTGTTCTTGTGAGCAGACTATACGGTTTTAGAGCTTCTATTGTCAATTATTTTCACTAAAAAATGCGCATAATTGCTATTTTGCAGATAAAAAAACAAAAAAGGCCACTATCTTGTGCAGATAATGACCTGTTTGCGCAGCAGTAGGATGCTGCCTGACACGTCATTTTAGATAAACGACGCGTGCCGCTAAGCTTAGAGATGCTTATCGAGTACTTTTGCCAATTCAGCTTTTGACTGTAGGCCAACCACTGAGTCAACCTTTTCGCCATCTTTAAAAACAAACAGAGTTGGGATGTTGCGGATACCAAAACGGCTGGCTGATTGTGGGTGGTTGTCAACGTCGACTTTAACGATTTTGACTTTGCCTTGGTACTCATCGGCCAAATCTTCTAAAATAGGCGCGATGGCTTTACATGGGCCACACCATGCTGCCCAGAAGTCTACCAATACAGGGACATCAGATTGCAATACATCGGCATCAAAATCGGTGTCTGTGGTGTTTACAATAAGGTCTGACATAATTGTTCTCTCTTGTTGTGCCATTTAAGTACGCGCGGCCAAACGGCAGTAGAGCGCGGTCAAATACCCTTAAATGGGTAAAAAATGTGTCATCATAGTAGCACGTTTCTGCACCGATGGCAGAGGCTTGCGTGTTAAAATCCTTAAACCATTACTATGAGTAAAACCAATGGTTGCCTTATGGCGGCTTTTATTAGGGTGTGTCATCACTTAGCCCATTGACTCCTTTTAAGCCTCGCTATCTAAATGATGACACGCCCTGATTTTCTAAAAACCTAATGATAAGTAGCTGTTTTATGCCAATTACCGATGAAAATGTGGCCTTGATGAACGCGGCCGAAGCGGGCTATAGCGTTGACTTTTTTAAACAATTTGCCCAGTCGATTACCGTCTATGAAGATGACGATATTTGGGTCGTAGACAAGCCAGCAGGCTTGCTTAGCGTCGATGGCAAATCGCTTAAGGTCAGTTTGCTCTCCCGCTTAGAGCGTGCCAATCCTGCAGTCAAACTGATACATCGGCTGGATATGGACACCTCGGGCCTTATGATTTTTGCCAAAAATGCCGCCGCGCAAACGCACATCAGCAAGCAGTTTATTGAGCGCTTGCCACAAAAGCAGTACGCGGCGCGTGTGATGGGCAAATGGCTATCGGTCGGCGATAAGGGCGAGATTAATGTGCCTGTGCGCTATGAGCCTACGACCAAGCCGCGCCATGTTGTCGATAAGGATTGGAAAAAACACGCGCTCACCTTGTATGAAGTGCTGGGGCATGAAGAATGCGCGGGCGAGTGGGTAACGCGTGTGGCGCTCAAGCCTGTGACAGGGCGTAGCCATCAGCTGCGCGTGCATATGGTGCATGTGGGGCATGTGATGATTGGCGACCCCATTTACGCGACCGATACCGCGCTTGCGATAGCACCGCGCCTCAACCTGCACGCGCACCAGTTACGCCTCAAGCATCCTGTCTTGGGCGCGTGGATGGACTGGGAAAGCCCTGTACCGTTTTAAATAACTGTAAATAGCCAGAGCCGTCCCGTTTTTAGTACACGCCCTAGGTTTTATGAATAAAGTCCTTAACCTGCGCGCATAAAGTGTCCCATAGATTCAACTGCGCTGCCTTGCTGCCCCACGCATTGTGCGGGCTAAAGATGACGCGCGGATGCTGGGCTAGGGTGTGGAGTGGGTCGTCGCTGGCGATGGGCTCTTGGGCAAAGACGTCGCTGGCGTAGCCTAAGAGTTTATTATCATTAATTGCCTCGACCACCGCTTGCGCGTCCACCACGCCGCCACGTGCCACATTGACGATAAGCGGGCGCTGTTGCATCTTCGCGATGGTTGCTGAATTAATCAGCTGCTCAGTGGCATCGGTCAGCGGACAGTGCAGGCTAATGACATCCGACTGCGCCAGCACAGTATCGAAGTCGGTATAGTCGCTGCTGCGTGGCTCGCGTCCCTCATGCTCTGCCCACAGCACGGTCATGCCAAAGGCGCGAGCAATCTCAGTGACGCGCTTGCCAATCGTGCCGACGCCGATAATGCCCAGCGTACGGTCTTCCAAATCGAGCAGCGGCACGTCCAATAAACAAAAATTACCATCGTTCGCCCAGCTGCCGTCCGTGACTTTATTGTGATAATGCAAGGTTGCGCGCATGGCAGAGAGCATCAGCATAAAGGTATGCTCAGGCACGCTTTTGACCGCGTAGCCTGCGACATTATAAAGCGCCACGTCATTTGCCTCGCAGGCGGCACTATCGACATTGTTCATTCCTGTCGCGGTCAGTTGAATCAGCTTAAGCGTGGGCAAGCTGTCGATAAGATCTTTATTTAATTTAACCTTATTGGTGATGATGATGTCCGCGTCTTGGCAGCGCTCACGTAGCGTATCAATGTCTTGCGGAGTGTCATCAAACACTTGGTAATCGGTGATGCCCTCAGGAGTGGGTAAATCAATGTCGTCTGAAAATGTGCCTCTGTCTAAAAATACCGCGCGCATAGAGTGACCTTTTATGATAGATAGGGTGTATAAATGAAAGAATAATCGGTAAAAATAATGTAGCACGATTTTTGTTGCGCAGGCAGGCACTGACAAAAAGTAAACAGCGCAAAGGACGGGCAATAGAGTTTTACCAAGCGACGACACCATGACTTGAAAAATGCACTTAGCATACATATTTAGAGCGTATCCTCAAATAAGGCTTGCGCTAATGGCGATAAATTTTCGCCGCGCTGCTCGATTTGTCTAAAATTGGGGACGCGCAACAGGCGCGAACATTATATAATGACGCCTTTGGTCAACGTCTGCTACAAACAGCGGACTGCTAAAGCTGACGAATCCGCCGTTCTGCAAGAGGAAGGGACGCTCTATCGGACAAGGTACGTATCGGACAACGACTGTGCTACCATGAGCCGCTTATTTTTCACCTAAGTACAAAAGACATCGCCTTATGACTATCTCTGCCGCTGCATTGCACAGCTCCCCATTCGCTGTTGGTCAACGCTACCTCTCTGACACTGAGTCTGAACTGGGCTTGGGCGTGGTCATTGATGTGGATGACCGCTGCGTACATATTCTATTTCCGCAAAGTGAAGAGACTCGCGTCTATGCGCAAAATTCCGCGCCACTATCGCGCGTGGTGTTCAAGGTTGGTGACAGTATCAGTGACCAGTCTGGCAACAGCTACACCGTGACAGGCGTCGAAGAAGTCATGGGCGTCTTAAAATACAGCGTTGATGGCAATGACAGAGGCATTATGGAGACGCGCCTTGCTGCGAACATTACCCTTGCCAAACCCCTTGAGCGCCTGCTGGCAGGACGTATTGAGCGCGGCGACTGGTACGAGCTGCGCCAAGACATGCTGCGTATGCAAGCGGCACTGGCAGGGCATCCGCTAAAAGGCTTGATGGGCGCGCGTGTTGACATCATCGAGCATCAGCTGTATATCGCGCATGAGGTGGGCAAACGTATCGCGCCGCGTGTGTTGCTGGCGGACGAAGTGGGCTTGGGCAAAACCATCGAAGCGGGCATGATTATCCATCAGCAGCTGCTTACGGGCAAAGCCAAGCGCGTCTTAATCCTTGTACCTGACAGCTTGCAGTACCAGTGGATGATTGAGCTGCGCCGCCGCTTTAACCTAAACTTTGCGCTTTTTGATTTGGTGCGTACGGCAGCGATTAAAGAACACGACCCTGAGCAAAATGTCTTTTTGACCGAGCAATGTATCATTGCGGGCATGGACTTGCTGCTTGACCATCACGACTTGTACGAGCAAGCGATGGACGCAGGCTTTGATTTGTTGGTCGTTGATGAAGCGCACCATTTGCATTGGGACGAGGCGCAAGGCGGCAACGACAAGTATGACTTGGTCGCTGACTTTGCTGAAGAGACCGCAGGTGTATTACTACTGACCGCAACGCCCGAGCAGCTCGGCGCACAAAGCCACTTTGCGCGTTTACGTTTACTGGATGCCAATCGCTTTGATGATTTGGATGACTTTATTGCCGCCCAAGATGCCTTTGCCGAAACGGCGGCAGTCGCTGGCGTGCTGATTGAAGACAAGCCATTGAGTGCAGGACAAATCGGTGCGTTAAGTCATTTGCTGGGTATGGATGACAGCGAGCTTGCCAATATCAATGACGATGACAAGCTGCGCACCTATGCGCTCAATGAATTGCTTGACCGTCATGGCACAGGACGTGTGCTGTATCGCAACACCCGTGAGAGTGTGCAGGGCTTTTATGGTCGCCGCAGCCAGCCGCATCCGCTGCCATTGCCTGAGGCGTGGATTGGCAATTATCAAACCACAGGCAAACTGCGCGAGCAGTTGTGGGGCGAAGAAAACCAGCCCGATGGCGGCTGGCTAGAGGATGACCCACGCGTAGCATGGCTCATTGACATTTTAAAAGGCGAGCTAAAGCACGAAAAAGTGCTCTTGATTGCGCGTAGTGGTGCGACGGTAGAGAGCCTAGAAGCCGTCTTGCGTCTGCACGCAGGTATCAAGACCGCCATCTTTACTGAGCAAATGAGCCTGCTAGAGCGTGACCAAGCGGCAGCATTCTTTGCCGATAATGAAGGCGCGCAGATTCTTCTGTGTTCAGAGATTGGCTCAGAAGGGCGCAATTTCCAGTTTGCCAGCCAGCTGATACTCTGGGATTTGCCTGCCAACCCTGACACGCTAGAGCAGCGCATCGGTCGTCTTGACCGTATCGGACAAACGCAAAAAATCACACTACATGTGCCCTATGTCGAAGGCACGGCGCAAGAGCGTCTGTACCTCTGGTACGCCGATGCGCTCAATATCTTTAACCAAATCTCGCCCACCGCACAAACGGTGCAAGAACAATTTATTGTGGATTTAAAGCCACTGCTCGAAGGTTCGGACACGCCTGAGAATCGCATGGCGCTTGAGCAATTGATTGAAGACGCGCAAGCGACTCGCTTGGGGCTGGAGGCGCAGTTGCAGGCAGGGCGCGACCGTCTGCTGGAGTACAACTCGTGCCGTCCGCGTGTGGCGTCGCGTATTGCGGCAGCGATGCATGACTTTGATGACAATAACTTGTTGCCACAATTTATGGAGCGTTTTTTGGCGTCTGCCAATATCGACCACAGCGTACAGCGCGATGGCTCGTGGATACTGGCACCCGTGGACAGCACGCAAGTCAATGAATATATCGAAGGCTTGCCGCTGGATGAAGAAGGCATGACCTTAACCTTTGAGCGTCAGCAAGCGCTACAACGCGAAGAGATTGACTTTATTACGCATGAGCATCCGTTGGTGCGCGCTATTTATGAGCTATCGAGTACCAGCACCTTTGGTAATACCGCTGTGGCGATGTTAAAAAGTGCCGCCGTGCCACAAGGCATGGTGCTGCTCGAAGTCAATTTCCGCGTCGAAGCCATCGCGCCGAAGATGCTGAACTTGCCTGCAACCTTGCCCAAGCAGCACATTCGCATATTTATTAGCGAGCAAGGCAATGACTTGTCTGAGCGCATTAGCAGCGAGATGATCATGCCGCACATTGAGCGTTTGGATAAAAACCGCGCGCGCCAAGTCATTAAAGTGCGCGGCGAAGTGATTGAAAGCCGCTATCAAGATGCCGAGCGTCTGGCACAAGCGCAGCTTGCGGACATCAGCCATACTGCCAATGAGCGCTTTAGCCAGCAGTGGTCGCGTGAGATTAAACGCTTGCAGCACTTGCAAAGCATCAATCCCAACGTGCGTCCTGAAGAGATTGAACGCCTACAGCAGTTGCAAGCGCAAGGCGAGCAAGCACTCGGTCAATTGTCGCTCGTGCCTGACTCGATTCGCGTCTTAGTCGCGGTTAAGCCATAGTTTGCCGCACACTGAGAGCCAAACGGTTTTAAAAAATGAGATGCCTGCGGGTGTCTCATTTTTTTATAGTGCTGGTGTCCGTGTTTGCATCAGCGCGCAATAGGCGCGGCAGTCAGATTAATATGCGTCAATATGAAGCGCTCGACTGGTCAAAAGGGTCAATATTCGTTACTATAAATTCCTTTTTAGAACACATTTATCATTTTGTAGATAAGATTAATGATGAATGAAACAGCGCTACGCTTGCGCTGCTGTTTTTCCTCTTATGCGACCCAACGCCCCGTGATATGGACGTTTTCAGGCACAGTGGTCATCACCATCACCCAAGGAGACTCGCTATCATGTCTGATGATGCTACCCTTATCGACCAGTTAATACGCACCGTAACCTTGAATGAAACCGCGCCCGACGTCTTTGAAGGTCAAAGCTATGATTACGTTGGCGCGCGTATCTTTGGTGGGCAAGTCCTCGCGCAAGCGGTTATGGCAGCCGCGCACACCCTTGAGACTGACAAGCCCTGTCACTCATTACATGGCTACTTTTTGCGCGGTGGCGATATTCGCCAGCCTGTTATCTACCAAGTGCGCCGCCTACGTGATGGGCGCAGCTTATCAGCGCGTGAAGTGACGGCCACTCAGTATAAGACAGACAAGGATGGTGAGCAGGTCGAGCAGGTGATATTTTCGATGATTGCCTCATTTTCACCGATGGAAGAGGGTTTGGATTATCAAGAGCGCATGCCTGTTTATCCACCGCCAGAGGATTTACTCAGCGAGCAAGAGCTCAAGCAAGGCTATGTTGAGGGCGTGCCCGAGAGCTTAAAGTCTCGCTTTATGCGCCGCCGCCATGTGGAGATTAAGCCTGTCCAGCCGCGCGATCCGATTAGTCCTGAGCCGATGAAACCCAAGCAAGCCAACTGGGTACGTATCCGTAAATTGGGCGCACAGCCGATTGCCATTCAGCAAGCGCTACTGGCGTTTTCGTCTGACTTTTATTTGGTAGGTACAGGTCTTATGTCGCACGGCATCAGCTTTATGACCAACGGTTTGCAAGCAGCGAGCATCGACCACTCCATGCACTTTCACCGGGCATTTGATTTAAATGAGTGGCTGCTGTACGACATGTGGAGTGACACGACTTCCAATGCGAAGGGGCTCAATCACGGGCAGTTTTGGCAAGATGGCAAGCTGGTCGCTACCGTGCAGCAAGAAGGGCTAATGCGCCTGCGTATGCCGCAGCCATCACTAACCACGTTCGCTTAACTTTCTAATTCCTATTTTCTACAGCACCAATTTCTATCCCACTATCCTGCCGCGCCGCTGTCTAAAATCTTCACCATCGCGCGCGGTAGGCTAAGTGCGGTTGCAGCGTCCGTCGTCTGCCATACAAAGCGCACGTCCGCTGCCTTGAGTGTGTCACTCAATGCTTGAGCGTCTTTGGCATCCATGCGCTGTATATGCGGCGTCAAAAACCAATGAAAATGGGTCAATGAATGCTTAATGGCGGCTGGCGCGTCTGTTGGCTGCTTTGCATCAGCCATTTTGTTTTTCTTTAACCACGTATCAATGATTTGCTCGGCGGTTGAGTATTCTGTCTCAAACGCCTTGTCCTCAGTGGCCACGCTTAGCACTTTTTTGCCTTGGGTCTTTTGTTCAAAGGCTAAGGGCAAGCTCCACAACCCACCCCAAATGCCATTGTCAGGGCGCTGTAACCACAGCAGCTCGCCCGCTGGATTTTGCAGCAGTAATGCTTTGCTAAATTTGCTGGGCTTGGCTTGTTTTTTTGCTTTGACAGGGTAGTCGGTCTCGCGTCCTTGCGCGTGCGCAATGCAGTCGGCTTGCAATGGGCACAGCAGGCAAGCAGGCTTGCGGCGGATACAGAGTGTCGCGCCCATATCCATCATGCCTTGGGCAAAGCGTCCTGAGTGCGCGCGCGGGGTCAGGCGTGTGGCTAGTGCCCACAATACCTTGTCGGTGGCGCTCTTGGTAATGTCGCCATCAATGCCCGCCCAGCGCGTCAGTACCCGCTTGACGTTGCCATCACAGATGACGCCATAACCGTGCAAGCCCATCGCCACAATCGCGCCTGCGGTTGACGGACCGACACCTGCAATGGCTTGCCAGCCATCAACCGTCTGCGGAAAGTCGCCTGTCTCATTGATGACCGTCACCAGTTGCTTTGCGCCTTTGTGCAAATTGCGGGCACGCGCATAGTAGCCCAGCCCCGCCCAATGCTCCGCGACCGCATCCCAATCCGCCGCCGCCAAATCCTGCACGGTGGGGAAGCTCTCCATAAAGCGCGCAAAGTACGGCAAAACGGTCGTCACCTGCGTTTGCTGGAGCATGACCTCAGAGAGCCATACCATGTAAGGATTGGGCGTGTCGGTCTGGTGCTGCTGCCACGGTAAGTCGTGACGACCGTGCGTCTCGAACCACTCGAGAATACGCGGCGCGAAGCTGTCAAGCGACTCGGTAGGCTGGGTAAATGCGGTATCAGGTAGGGCGGTCGGTTGGGTCATAGGCTCGATAATCTATACGTTGCAAAAGGCAATAGTATACCTGATACAGCGTAGGACAACGACCCAACAGAAAGGAAATAAGTGAATGAAAATAATTAGTTATGAATGTCGAACAGCAGTAGGTTATTGATTGTGTGGTTAATATATTCAGATAGATAACGGTCAGGACTAATATGGTTACTACGGATCAATAGTCCCTTTAAATTCAATTTATCATCAAAAGTCTGTACTAACATACTAAAGGCATGGAGTTTATCTGTATAGTTCGTTCTGATAAGGTTGCTTCTAACTCGACTACTAAAACTAGCTAGTATGAAAAATTCTGCCGAATAATCTTCTATATTATTGCTACTACCATTAATCATAAGTGTAAGACTATAGTTATTTATACACTCATCAAAATTAGAAGAAGTTATCTTTTTATTTGATAGGTTGATAAATTTTTTATAGTTACTTATATATAAAAAGCATAAGAAAGTGATTAGTATCTGCTCGGATTTTCGGCTTTTACTTTTTTCTGTATCCTCAAAAATAATCAAAGTTTCAATACAGCGTACGACTTGTTCTATTTTTCTGAGTGATAGTTGGTCTACTTTTACAAATTTAGAAACATCGTAAATAAGGTCATTATCTTTAAAACCTTGTGGAATCACACTGCTTTCTTGTACAACTTGTCTAAAGTAAGTCACATTATTATCAACTGAACGGTTTTCTTCATCTTTACTCGTGGTTGGTAAGTTGATTTGATATTTAAAAAACTTATAAAGATAACTATTTGGGTCTGTTTCGCTACCGTAGCTGTGCTTGATGGTTGCTTTTAGCTGCTCGGCGTTAGTCACAAGGATGATTTGCACATTTTCAACATCAAAGACGTGCTTGATGGTCTCCAGCATCGCCACCGCAAAATCTGGTCGGCAGCGGTCTAGCTCGTCAATGAGCAAAATGACGGGGTTTTCCTTAGTAATTTCAAGAAGGGTTGCCTGTAAAGCATTGAGATTTTCTTCAGCCTTTACTTGGTCTTTAATAATAGACTTTAAAGACTGGTCTACAAGCTCTTTTGAACCCTCTTTTATAGCTTCCACCCCCTCTGTATAGTCACTAGAAATTTCTGAACCATACTTTCCAAATACGAGACTCAATCCTGACTTTAAACCAATACCCGTTACGAGCCGCAAATAAGGAATAGCTTTATTAATAAACTTTTCTTTATTTTCGCTTTCGTATAGACCTGCGACTGATGCAATAAGTGTTAAAAGTGGTTCATTAGCATGGTCGGCTTGAAAAGCATTTACATAGCTGGTTTTATAATTATTAGGATTATTGGCTTCTATTAGGTTTTTTAGTTTAAAACAAAACTCTGTTTTTCCTGTACCCCATTTGCCATCAATAATCATCGGGGAGACATTAATTTTAGAGTCTAACAGCTTAATAATTTTTTCAGCAATGGGTTTACGTTTAAACTCATCTCTATCAGAAAATCTGTAATTTTTCATATTGCTGTTGCTCATGCTTCTCCCTTATTGATGTTTAAACGTTATTCCATTTATAACCTACTTCCGATTCTGACGCGCACGCTTTTTACGTAAGCGCTTTTCTTCCTCTCTGGCTTTTTTCTTTTCTTCAGCAGCGAGGCGCTGTTCAGCGACGACGATTTCTTCAGCATCACGCATGGCGGGCGTCTCAAGCGTAATGCGCCCAATCGTACCGCTACGCAATTCATTAATCAAAATCTCCGACATGCGGTAAGTATCGACCTGATTGCCCGCGCGCACGCAGCCACGGCGTCTGCCCGCCACTTCCATAAACTCCCAATCGGTCTTGGGCAGCTCGTCGATTTTGTAGCGTTCTTTGAGCAGTTCAGGATAGGCACTGAGCAAGTATTCGGTGGTGTAGCTGGCGACATCGGCAAAGTCAAAGGCCGTGTCACGGATGCCGCCCGTTGCCGCGAGGCGATAGCCTGAGTTGGCATTTTCAACCTTGGGCCACAGCATGCCGGGGGTGTCATAAAGCATGATGTCGTCGTCGAGTTTGATGAGCTGCTGCGACTTGGTGACGGCGGGTTCATCGCCTGTCTTGGCGACCGAGCGCCCTGCGAGGGTGTTGATAAGGGTCGATTTGCCGACGTTGGGAATGCCCATAATCATGGCTTTGATTTGGCGTCCGGTGCCGACTTTATTAGGCACAAGGTTTTTGCACAGTTGCAAGATGCGCTGCACGTCTGACGCTTTGTTGGTGTCGCAGGCGATGGCTTTGACTTGGCTTTGCTGCTCAAGGTCATCAATCCATGCAGCGGTCAGCTCAGGATCGGCGAGGTCGGCTTTGTTTAAGATTTTGATGACAGGTTTGTGTCCGCGTAGGGCGGCGACCATCGGGTTTTCGCTGCTGTATGGGATGCGCGCATCAATGACTTCGATGACCACGTCCATTTGCGGCATGATTTCTTTGATTTCATTGCGCGCTTTGTTCATGTGTCCAGGAAACCACTGGATGCTTTGATTGTTTAGATTGTTCATAACAAAACCTTGATACCTAAAAATGCGCGGCGCTGACAAATCGCGCCAAATGCGTCCAGTTTACTATAAATGCCGCATGCCAGCGCGGACTATCTACGCATCTGCCTTGTGCTCATCGGCAGCGGGCGGCAAGGGCGCAAGATAACCGATTAACAAAATCAGGCTGCCCGCGACAATAAACGACGCCACACGAAGTAAAGCCTTAGTCTGTGATAAGTCAATAAACATCAGCTTGAGCAGCACCATACCGAGTAGCCCAATACCGCCGAACCACAACAAGCGTTGGCGGTAGCGGTTGGCAATAAAGGTAGCAACAAGGGCAATCAGCGTCCATAAGATGGTCAGTCCCGTTTGTACTTGCTCGCTTTGCCACACGGTTGGATAGGTATCGAACCAAAGCGGCGTGCCAATAAAGGCGTGTAGCGTGCGTACCAAGATGCTTGATAGCCAGAAAAAACCAATCATTGCTAATACCAAAAACGCAAGGCGATGATACTCAATCAGGCTGGCGTGCGGGGCGCGGATGCGCTTGATCACCATTAATAACAGCAGCGAGCAGCCCATGATTGCCGCCATCGTGATGTCTACAATACTCAGCACAGGAAAGTAGGGTAAGTTCCATACTTTGCCATCACTAAAGAGGTTGCTAAACATAACCCACACAAAGGCAAGAGGCAACAGCGCATTGCCCGCACCAATGAGCGCATGTGGCAGACCCATCCAAGCAGGCACATGCGATATCAATGAGGGCGTGCGTGCATTGGCAGGCGCGTTTAGCTGGCGATAGTAGCCGTATAGCGGGATGCCGTAGAGTAGAGTCACCAGCAACATCGGCGGCGCGATGTGATTGCTGCTGGAATACAAAACCAAGCTATAAAACACCACAACCAGCACGGTGATGAGTAAGCCTGTCGCGTCCCATGTGCGCTGCTCGCCTGTCTGATACCAGCGTTTAAGCCACAATAGCGCTGTGATGATAGCTGCCAGCATGCTCACAATAAACAGCAACCAATTGCTATCCGACCATGCATAATCAAACGAAATATTGACAGGATGCAAGGTCAATAGCAGCGCGTATAAGGCAAGGAATAATACATGCGTAATCTTGCGCGCGTAGTGCCACGGGGCTTTGCTGTCAATCAGCCAATATGCCGCGCTGTGCAGAATAAGGACAAAGGCAAATAAGGTGGTCTCCTCAGCAGACCACCACAAATCAAAGGTAGAATAAGTCGCCCACACGCTCCAGCCTGTCGCTACAAGCGTAAAGGCATAGAGCGGCACTTGACTTACCCAGTGCGTCGATATTGTTTTGCTGCGTATATTGTCTTTGGGCGCTTGATACTGCGCATGCTCGCGTAATATAAAGGCGCTGATGAGCGGCAGCCACGCGGTGATAAGCCATACCAGTACCAGCGAGCTGTCACCTGCATACAGCCGATTCGGAATGTTCCAAAACCACAGCCAAAAGACGCTCAAGACATGCAGCGCCAAACCAAAATACACCGCCCATTTACGCTGGCTACGCTGCCCGAGCCACACGAGCGCCAGCGCTTGAATCGACCAGCCGCCCGTCGTCCAGTCGGCATCTAGCGCCAGCACCAACATCAGCGCCAAAAATCCTGTACCCAGCGCCAGCATACTTTCGGTAATCAATAAGTAGCGCGGGCTTTTCTTAGCAAAGGCATAGCCGACGCCCAGATACATCAGCGCTAATATCCCCGCGGTCATGGTCAAGCCATCATCGATAGGCTTAAGCAATACCGCAAAAATGCCAAAGGCTAAGACAGGCACCGAAAACAGCAAGCTGGTATCGATGGGAAAGATGCTGCGCGAGCCATCTACATTGGGCGTGCTGGCTGGCGAAATAGCGGTTTTGCTGTTATAAACAATGATATGCTGCGCATAGCGAATCGCCACGAAAAGATACAGCAATACATGCAGCGCCGTCAGCAGTACCAATATCCAGCGCTGTTCATTAATTTGCGCGGCCACATTGATAGATTGGATTAAGCCCAAATAATACGCCACACCAAAGCTCGCCAGCACGCTGACCAAGTTCAGCACTTTCCATGCGCGGTAATGCGCCATCAGCGCAACGGCGGTATTGAGCAGCAAATAATAGCCAAACAATAAGCTTAAACTGCCACTGTCTGTCCCCGTTAATAACGGCGCAAAAAAGCCGCCTGACAATGCCAACACTGCCAAAGGAAAGGCATTTTGCCGCACTGCAAGCAGTGTCGTACCAATTGCGAGCAATGCCAGTAAAGTAAAGCTGGTAGTATTACCCAGCACCTGATACACCCAATAGGCAAAAAATACTGTCAAATACGTGATGGCAAGCCCCGCGCCTTGTAGCGTGATGCCGTAGGTAAAGCGTTTGTCGGTCAAACGATAACCCAGCCCCGCCAGTCCCAAACCTGCCAGCGCAATACCGCCAAGCTTGAGGCTAATCGGAACCTCGACATAGTCGCTGATCAAGCGCAGCAGCAGCACCACGCCCACGAGCAGAACAATAACGCCGACACGCACCACCAAATTACCACCAAAGAACCAATTCTTTATTGACGATACTAACGAGGTGACCATCGGTAGCGAGCGTTCATCAGGCTCGCTTGCGTTGCTGGGCGGCGTATTTGTGCTGTCGTATTGCGGGGTAGCATGCGGGCTTTGCTGATTATCAATAGGCGATTGGGCGTTGCTACTGGTATGAATGTGCCCGTAAAGCGTTTGATAAAAAGGGGCTACCGAGACAAACGGCACGGTAATAGCAACAGGCGCTATAATCATAAACTGCGGATAGCGGTTCGACTGCCGCGCCATTGTATGCTCAGCAGGTGCATTAGAGGTATCGTTGGGCAATGGCGGCGGGGTTTGAGCTGGCGCTTGCGTTTGGGGAGCAGGCGAGGGCGCTACTGGCTGTCGTTGCTGGGCTTTTTGCGCTGTCGTTAAGGCGCGGACTTGCTGCTCAAGTGCGGTGATACGCCGACTGGCACGCGCATACAGCACGATGGTCACAATCAGCAAAGCGACAAATACCCACCAGCCAAGTACGTTTAGCAAAACATCCAGCATAACAACCTTTACTTATTGCCTGTAATCTTAAGCACGATGATGCCGCGATTTTGACCCAAGTACAAGATAAGATACGTATAAGTACAGACATTTGATGATAAAAATAACAGCTTGAGACTTTTTGACAGTCATAAAAAAAGGTCGCCAAAAGATTTGGCGACCTATCACAGCGGTTTTATCTGGGCTTTATCGATTTTTTTATCCATAAAGCCGCTTGTCTGATGGCTTACGCTAGGTTTTCTTTCATAAAGTCCATCATGTTTTCCCAGCTTTGCTTGGCGGCATTTTCGTTGTAGCCGAGGTCGACATTATTTTTAGCCGCGCGCTCATCAGCGTTCGGGTTGGTAAAGCCGTGCTTGGCATTGTCATACACATCGATGGTGTAATCGACGTCCGCCGCGTCCAATTCTTTTTTCAAATCTTCAATCGCGTCCATGCTAACCATCGAGTCATCACGACCGTGCGCGACCAAAACTTTAGCATGGAAATTGTCTTTATCAGCAGGTTGTTTTGGTGCTGGGTTGCCATGGAAAGTAGCAACCGCTTTTAATGGCATGCCTTCGCGCGCCATATCTAAGACGATTTTGCCGCCGAAACAAAAGCCAATCGCGCCCAGTTTTTGCTCATCGACCAGCGTCTGGTCACGGAAATCATCTAAAATCAGACGGCAGCGCGCCATCAGCATGTCTTGGTCTTCTAAGACTTGCTCCATCCACATGTTGGCTTGCGCCGCATCGGTGGTCAATTTGCCTTCGCCATAGACGTCCATCGCTACCGCCGCATAGCCTGCTTCTGCTAGGCGCTCGGTGACGGCTTTTGGATGCTCAACCACGCCCCACCATTCTGGTGCGACCAAGATACCTGGGGCAGGCTTATCTTCAGAGGCCGTCTCTGGTACGGCAACATAACTGATAAGCTGCACGCCATTTTCCGTAGTGCTGATAAGCTCAAATGTTTTAATGGACATAAATAATTTCCTTTATTTTATCGTTTATAAGTATATATAAATATGAGTGTATATTAATAATGAAGCACGCCTCCCGCAGCGCTTGTCTTTAAAAGCAGCGCGCAGTAAAAGCGGCAAACACACGTATTACCTTAACGCCGCTGGCAAGCGAAAACAGCTATAATACTGTAACGCCTGTTAAAAAAATGCTAATACGCTTACGAGGTCTATTTTGTCTGACATCTCCCGCACCCTTGATACAAAACACACAGCGCGTGCCACCGCACCGCAGCCGATTGCGCATGATGAGCGCGCCATCCGACCCCAGTTTTGGCAGCATTATGCGCTGAACGAACTCAATGACGAGGAATGGGAAGCGCTGTGTGATGGCTGCGGCACGTGCTGTTTGGTCAAGTTTTTGGATGACGATGAGGATGATATCGTTGAGTACACCGATGTGGCGTGCAAGCTGATGAATTGCAGCACAGGGCATTGCCAGCATTATGAGACGCGCCAAGATTATGTGCCTGAATGTATTCAGCTGACGATGGATAATCTGCCAGAGATGATGTGGCTGCCCGCGCATTGCGCTTATAAGCGCCTGTATCAAGGGCAATCGCTGCCCGACTGGCATTTACTTATCACTGAGGACGCCGCAAAAACCCGCGCTGGCATGCAAGCGGCGAATGTCGGTATTGCAGGGCGCTGTATCTCAGAGCAAAGTATTGATGAGGACGCAATGGAGATGCGTATTGTCAATTGGGTAACGACATAACCGACAATACAAGCCGTTAATGATAAAAATCGGTGGCTAGTTATCGGTTTCGGCTTTAGTTACGGACATCAACTTGGGCGCGGGCAAGTCTTTGCGAATACGCTTGGAGAACAGTGCCGCGTCCATATTGGCTTGATAGGTGAGGGCGCTTACTTTGGGGTTGATATGCGCGCGCTCATACCAAGTGTCCATCGACCATTTTTGCGGCGTCGGCGTTAATAGCTGCTGTTCATACAGATAATCAGGCAGCCAGCCCGACACCCAAATGCGATAATCATAAGGCAAGCGATTGCCGCTAACCATGCGCGCCATTTCAAAGACAATATTGGTGCAATTGCTGGTCAAAGTGTTGTACCACTCAGGCGCACGATTTAGGCTGTCCGCCTTTTGCAAATACGCCTCAAACAAACCGCGCACCTCCGCTTGACTCAAATGACTGAGCGGAAACAAGTACACCTGCTCACCGCGTACATTGCTGCGCGTATAGATGATGTCGCGCTCTTCGGCGGCAATCAGACTCAGCTCATACAGCTTAAAAAACCCACCCAATGCCGAAAACGACTCGCCTTGCTCTTTACGAATCTCTAGCGAAAAGGTGAGTGGACGCGCATCGGTAAAGCGAAAGCTCACCAGCGTATGCGCAATCGCTGGCCCCATCCAGTAGGAGTTGATAATATCGATACCTGCCAGCTTGGACAAATCGACGGTGCGCGTCTGCCAACGTGTCTCTGCCAGTGACTCGGTGCGCCAATCAAAGTTACGCACATTGTGTAAGGTCACGATATCAGGATTGTCCGCCTCGCGAGTGTAGCTTAAACGCTCTGCCACCTCAGGTTGCCAGTCGCGCTGCTGCTTGGGCGCAATGGACACAAACCAACCGACCCCAAGTAGCCATAATGCGCTATAAGCAGCAAATACGCGCCGTGTCGAAAAGCGTGGGCGTACCACTTGGTCTTTCGTACCAATGCGTTTAATCAGCACAGCAACCAAGAATGCAGGCACACTGCCAAGCGCGTAAGTCATAAGACCTAAGCCGAGCTGAAACCACAGCAGCATGAGCAGCCACGCTAAGGACAACAACAGCGTGATAACCATTAAAAAGCGTAGTAATAGTCGCCGCCAAGGCAGCAAACGTACAGACACCCGTTGACGGTAGGTGGCGAGCGTACGGCGCAAGCGGCTGGCGGCGGGGCGTAGAGCAGGTGGCAACATAAGGCATCATGGCAAACAGATAGGGCTTGACGATAGCAAAGTTCTTGGCACACTGACAATACAATTTGGCAAAAATTGTCGTTGAATGTCAGGGGGGCTTACGCTAAAGTGAGAGCCAGAAGCGCGATTTTTAGTCGGTACGATAAGCCCCGTCATACGCGGTTTTATCATTAAAATCATCCCGCACATGCGCTTTATTTTTTGTATCGGCATCCCCATCTAAGCTGCTCCTTGCAGTAGTAAGCGATACTTTTTTTTACCAACCAACGAGGTTAATGCACATCACCATGTCTGATGACACGCCAAGCCCGAGTAGTTGGTCGATGCGCGGCTTAAAACGCTGGCTATCGACCGCCCCTGAAACCCGAGATGAATTGGTACGTCTGGTACACGATTCGCGCCAATTTTTAGAGCCCGACACCGTCGATATGCTCGAAGGTGTGCTGGATTTGCCCGCCACCCAAGTGCGCGAAATCATGACCCCGCGCCCGCAGGTCATTGGTCTGCACGAGAGCACCAGTGTGGACGATGTCATGGACATCATTTTGGAGGCGACCCATTCGCGCTATCCTGTGTTTGACAGCGAAGATGACGATGCGGTCATTGGGATTTTGCTGGCAAAAGATTTAATCCCCATTTTGGTGCACATGGTGCGCGAAGAAGAAGACAAAATCGACAGCAAGCGCTTGCGTGATTTGGTGCGTCAGCCCTTATATATCAGCGAGACCGCGCGCTCGGACACCTTGCTGCGCTCGCTACAAAGCACCCAAGTACACATGGCGATTGTGGTCGATGAGTTTGGCAACTTTGCAGGCGTGGTCACGATGGAAGACTTGTTAGAGGAGATTGTCGGCGACATCGTTGATGAGCATGACGACTTTGAAGAAGACAGCGATATGAACAATATCGTGGTGCACCCGACCAAGCCTGACACGTGGCAAGTCCAAGCCTCTACGGTGATTGAAGACTGTAACGATGAGCTGGGCAGTCATTTTGATGATACCGAAGTCGATACGATGGGCGGTCTGGTCATGCAAGCGCTGGGCTACGTCAGTGATTTAGAAGGTGAGAGCGTACAGATTGATGATTGGCAAATTACGGTGACCGATGTCGAAGGGCGCTTTATTCATACCCTTGAGCTGACCAAAACCTCGCCTGAAGTGCCCGTTGAGACCAGCACTTATGCTTAATCTTGGTTTTTGCTTTTCTTAATAACATCTCCCGTCTTTAATAAGTAATAAAAAACACGATACGCCATCGTGTTTTTTTGTGCGCGTCAATTTGCCCATTTTCTCCCCTTTTGTTGATACAGACTGGTATCATGTGACGCAGAAAAAAGAGCGCTCGCGACAGGTCATTTTGCCGTTTATAAACCCATGCTGGTCTGTTGTTTCATAACGGTTTATTGGCTTATTGTCTTTGCTAGCGCTCAAAATTGCAGGTTTTGGTTTTTGCTGACCAGTTTTTAGTTCCCCATTTTTAGTTATTTCGGGTCGTATGATATGCGCATGTCCACGGTTGATGTTTCTCGGCGTTTAAACGCCAAAAAGTCCAAAAGCATACCCCTTGGGGTCAGTGTGCTTATCGCGTGGCTGGCAGGCGCGATGTTTGTTTTGGCGCTCGCGCCGTATAAAATCTGGGCGCTCGCGGTGGTGTCACCTGCGATTTTGTATGCCTTGTTATTACCAGAGATGAGTGGCAAGCGCGCTTTTGTTATCGGTGAAGCATACGGTATGGGGCTGTGGTGCGTGGGTGCTTTTTGGTTGTATACCTCGATTCATACCTATGGCAACACCCCGATGTGGCTCGCGCTGATTTTGATTGCGCTTATGGGTTTGGGCATGGGGCTGTTTCATGGCTTTATGGCGCTTATTTTTCAGCGCGTGGTAGGCAAACAGCCGTTGTCGTTCGCTGCCCTTTGGGTGCTCCAAGAGTGGCTAAAAACGTGGTTGTTGACAGGCTTTCCGTGGTTGTTCGTTGGCTATGCCTTTACTGAGCAGCACTGGCTGTCCTCGCTTGCGCCTGTGTTTGGGGTGTTTGCTATCTCCTTTGTGGCGGTGTTGTTTGCAGGGGCGGTGGTTGAGATATTGCGCCGTCGTGCAGGGTATATGCTGGCGTCAATTATTGCTGTACTGGCGAGCAGCGCGCTGTGGCTGATGCAGCCGCAATGGACCAAGCCCAAAGGCACGCCTGATGTGTCAGTATCCTTAATTCAGGGCAACATCCCACAAGACTTAAAGTGGCTAACTGAATACCAAGTCGAGACGCTAAAGATTTATGCCAATCTGACGCGCACGGAATGGGGACAAGAGCTCATCGTTTGGCCTGAGTCGTCGATTCCGATGTTTCAGACCGAAGCCATGCCGTTTATTACTGAAATGGTCAAAGAGTCTAAGGCCACGGGCAGTACGTGGATTACAGGTATTCCTTATAAAGACGAAGCAGCCTTTGACCCAGAGACGCAGCCGTATCCACCTTTTTATAACAGTGTGATTGCGCTCGGTACCGATGCTAAAGGCTTGTATAAGAAACAGCGCCTTGTGCCTTTTGGCGAGTATATTCCGTTTCAAGGGATGCTCGATATTTTGCCTGATTTGGCGGGCAGCAAGGACATCATGAGCTACAGTCGTGGCAGCGATCATCAAGCGCCGCTCGAAGTGCGCGGGCACAAACTGGGCGCGGCGATTTGCTACGAGGTGGCCTATCCTGACACCACGCGCAAAAACGCGATTGGCACGGACTTTTTATTGACCATTTCTAACGATGCGTGGTTCGGCACTTCAGCAGGGCCGCTACAGCATTTACAGATGGTGCAGATGCGCGCGCTAGAAAATGGTCGCTGGTTTATACGCGCTACCAACACAGGCGTGACCGCGATTATCGACCACGAAGGCAATATCGTGAAGCGTGCGCCGCAGTTTGAGCGTACGGTATTACGCGGTGAGGTACAGGCGCGCACAGGCAGCACACCCTTTATGAAGATGGGCAATTACCCTATTTTGGCGCTTATCTTAGTGCTATTATTGCTTAGCTATTTGGGTCGCCGTGCACGTATGCGGGCAAGTGTCGGCAGATAATATCAAAACGGATCGCTCAGACATATCACTTTTTAGCAGAATAATTCCTTTAAATGGTTAAGGGTTTTAACATATTGGTATAAATTGCGATATAATGGGCAAATATTTTAAATATTTTTTGTGCAAGGTGAATTGGATATGTCAGAGGATATCAGCAACAACAAGCCTATGAAAGAGTTGGTTTTTACATTGGGCGGCATTGTTCTATTTTTGGCGATAGTATTGCTTATTGGCGTGTCAGGATATCTGCGTCCAGCGGGCGAGCGCATTGAGCCAGCACCCGCTGCTGCTGAAAATGCAGAAGCCACAGCTGATACCGCGACTGCAAGTACCGAAGCGGCATCTGACGCTGACACCACTACTGAGGCGAGCGAAGCAGACGCCGAAGCAACTGTTGGCGCAGGTGAAACGCCCGCTGCGGATGGTACGGTTGCTGCTGATGCGACCGCCACACCGCCTTCTGATTCGGGCGATGCAGTTGTGAGCGCAACGGCAGGTACGGCAACGGCAGAAGGTACCGTACGTCAAGCAGCGACGGCCGACGCTGATCTCACCGCGGAGCAAGCGGACGCGGATACTGACGGTCAAACCCCAGCGGCACAGTAAGCGCGTTATTATTTATTGACTGAGCGTATACGCTATAAACCCCACTGCTATATTGGCATGTGGGGTTTTTTTGTTACAAAGGTTTGCCCTTAATAGTCATTCTCTATGCCTTTACTTCCTGTTTTAGCAATGAAACAATGTTGAGCATAGATGACTATTGGTCGCAATGAAGCGCCTTTAGTCATTATTTTTTTGCAATATGAAGGAAGAGTACGATGAACAAGGACGCTCAAACACCTTTGAGTACCGCTGAAGTGGCGGCGCTTGATAATAATTTTATGGGTCATCCAAAACCACTGCGTTCGTTATTTTTTACAGAGATGTGGGAACGGTTTTCTTACTATAGCATTCGACCGCTATTGGTCTTGTTTATGGTAGCTGCGGTGGGTAGCGGTGGCTTTGGCTTTGATGAAACCACGGCGTCTGCCATATATGGTATTTTTGCAGGGTCGCTCTATTTAGCAGCGGTACCTGGGGGGTGGCTGGCAGACAACTGGTTGGGACAAGAACGCGCGCTGTGGTGGGGCAGTATCGTCATTGCGCTCGGTCATTTAAGCATTGCGCTATCAGCCGTGTTTGGCATGAGCCTGTTTTTTGTCGGTTTGATGTTTATTGTTGTAGGTTCAGGACTGTTTAAAACCTGTATTTCAGTGATGGTCGGTGCGCTTTATACTAAAGGTGACAGCCGCCGTGACGCTGGTTTTACCTTGTTTTATATGGGTATTAACATTGGGGCGCTACTCGCTGCGCTTATTGTTGGCGTGTTTAAAGAAAAAGCCATGTGGCATGTTGGTTTTGGTGTCGGCGGTATAGGCATGCTGATTTCGCTGCTGGTGTATCGATTTGCCGCACGAAAAAACTTACAACGTTACGCACGTGCCAAAAATATTGGCGCAGAATGGGAGCGCTCTAATGAGGGCTACCGTCATGTTGGACGCTGGGTTACAGGCATTGTGATTGCGGTTGCACTGATGGCGCTTGCTATTGGTTTTGAGATATTGCCGTTCAATGCAGTCTTGGTCGCTGAGTATATGACGTATACGATTGCTGCGGTCGTGATACTGTATTTCTTGGTCATGTTTGTCTCACCGCGCTTGGATGCCGCGGACAAAAAACGCTTGCTCGTTTGCTTTTTATTAATCATTGGCTCAGTACTGTTTTGGTCAAGCTTTGAGCAGCAGCCCACCTCGTTTAACTTATTTGCTGATAATTATACCGACCTTGATGTGATGGGTTTTAGTATTCCAAGCATTTGGTTTCAGTCATTAAACCCGCTTTTTATTTTATTGCTCGCGCCGATAGTCAGTATTATTTGGGTTAAATTGGCAGACCGAAACCTTGAGCCAAACAGTATGGTCAAATTTGCTATCGGGATGTTGCTCGCAGCCGCAGGCTTTGGCTTGATGATTATGGCGTCAAAAAGTATTTTGGTCACCCCAGGCGCGCTGGCTTCCCCATTATGGCTGGTAGGTAGCTTATTTTTATTGACACTCGGTGAGCTTTCACTCAGTCCAGTCGGTCTGTCTGCGATGACCAAACTTGCACCAACAGGTATGCAAGGTCAGATGATGGGGCTGTTTTTTGCCTCCATCGCGCTTGGTAACTTAGTCGCAGCGTTCTTTGGCGGTCATGTGTCCGCAGACAAGATTGAAGGGCTGCCCAGTCTGTTTACCACCATGATGATCTTTTTGATTGTGACTGCGGTGATTTTATTGTTACTGTCAAAACCGATTAATAATATGCTGAACAAGAACACAGATACCGCACTCTAGCCAAACGCATTATTGCTATAAAGTCACAGCTACAAGGACACTGGTTGTCATTTTTGGCAGCATGTTACTATAGGATGTATTAAGCGACTGTGCTAAGCCGTCTGCTGAGCTTAGTGGCTCACAGACGGTTATTTACTGTTATTTTAAAATAGGGACATACCCTAAAAAAGAGGTCTTATGACAATATCAAAAACAACAATACAGCAGCGCCTAAAAACCGTACGCGCTGAAATGGCCGCGCAGGATGTGACCGCACTTATTGTGCCTACTGCTGACCCACATTTATCTGAATATCTACCAGAATATTGGCAAGCGCGTGAATGGCTCACAGGCTTTACAGGCTCGGTCGGAACTTTGGTCGTGACCGCTGACTTTGCGGGACTGTGGACAGACAGTCGCTATTGGGTGCAGGCCGCCGATGAGCTGGCTGAAACAGGCATTCATTTACAAAAGCTTGCACCATCCGAGCCTACGCATGTCGATTGGTTGGTGACACATTTGTCTGCGGGCGATAATGTGGCGGTAGATGGGCAGGTATTGTCGATTACTGAGCAAGACCGCTTGTTAGAAGCGCTTGATGCCAAAGACATTACGCTTATCACAGAGCGCGATTTGCTTAGCAGCGTGTGGCTGGAGCGTCCGTCGTTGCCAACGGCGGCGCTGTATCCACATGACGGTCAGTTTGTGGCCCAGTCCTCAGCAGACAAGCTCACTGCGGTACGGGCACAAATGATAGAGGCGGGTGCAACGCATCATCTGTTGTCTAGCCTTGATGATATTGCATGGCTCACCAACCTACGCGGTGCCGATGTGGATTACAACCCTGTTTTCTTAGCGCATGTGCTCATCAGTAGTGATAGCGCGGTACTGTTTGTTGATCAAAACAAGGTCAGTGACGAGATTGCGACCACGTTGGCAGAAAGTGGTATCACGCTGGCAGACTATGCAGAGGTGCAAGCAGCACTTGGTCAGTTAAGCGCTGATGACATTTTATTGTTAGACCCCAACAAAGTCGCTGTCGGAACACTGGCGCACGTGGTTGATGATTTGGGCTTTATTGAACAAATCGCGCCCAGCACGTATTTAAAATCGATTAAATCGCCCAGCGAGATTGCGCATATTCGTGAGGCGATGCGCCAAGATGGCGCGGCATTGTGTGCGTTTTTCGCTGAGCTAGAAGCTAAGCTGGATGCTGGCGAGCAAGTAACCGAGCTGGACGTGGATGCCATGCTGATTGAGGTACGTAGCCAGCAGCCGCAT
The DNA here is from genome assembly GCF_016464015.1 of Psychrobacter sp. bablab_jr014. GTDB lineage: Bacteria > Pseudomonadota > Gammaproteobacteria > Pseudomonadales > Moraxellaceae > Psychrobacter. The sequence goes on along the minus strand of NZ_JACDXT010000017.1, from coordinate 10,809 downwards.
TATGTATCACCCAGTTTTCCGACCATTGCAGGCTTTGCTGCTAATGGTGCATTGCCGCATTACCGTGCGACTGAGGCGGCCTTTAGCACGTTTTCTGCGACAGAAGAGAAAGGCAATTTATTGCTGATTGATTCAGGCGCACAGTATCAAAACGGTACGACCGATATCACGCGCGTGGTGGGTATTGGCAACGTCAGTGCCGAGCAGCGCCGCGACTTTACGTATGTATTAAAGGCGCATATTGCTTTGGCAGTTGCTCATTTTCCTGAGGGCATCTCTTCGCCATTGATTGACGCCATATGCCGTGCGCCCTTGTGGCAAGCGCAAATGGACTACGGTCATGGTACAGGGCATGGTGTGGGCTATTTCTTAAACGTGCACGAAGGGCCGCAAGTCATCTCATACAGTGGACAGCCGACCAAAGCGCGTGCGATGCGTGCAGGGATGTTTACTAGCAACGAGCCTGGACTGTATCGTGAAGGCAAGTGGGGCATCCGTATCGAAAACTTGGTCATCTGTCATGCTGTTGAGACACCAAATGAGACGGAATTTGGTCAATTCTTGCATTTTGAGACCGTGACGTATTGCCCGATTGATACACGTCTCATGGATAAGTCGCTATTGACCACGCAAGAACTTGACTGGGTAAATAGCTATCACCGTATGGTCTATGATGCGCTGCACACTCGTGTTTCAGGCGATGCCCTAACTTGGTTACGCGAGCGCACCCAGCCTATCTAATACGCTCGCTGATACTTTTTAATATAAGAGGTTTTTAAGATAGACCGTTATGAGTTTTTGGGCGAGAGGTTACTTAACTGACGCCCAATCTCATCGCGCAGCCATGATTTTAAATCCTCAGAGATTTGCGCCATTTGATCGCTTAAATAATCATCAATATGCGTGCCCAGCTCTTGTACCAACGCATCGGCAAAGGCGGTATTGATGGGTGCGCTATTATCAACTGTAGACGCCGTATCTGTGCGCTCAGTGGTTGCCGCATCAGTGCGCGTTTCGGTTGGGAGACCCTCAGTCGGCTCGGTAGCTTCAGGCGAAACAGGTGCGCTTACGGTTTGCGCTGGCGGTGTGGTTTGTGCCGCTTGTTTTGCTGGATTGATTTGTGTTTGCTGTGCTTTTGCCAACTCGGCGTAATGCTCGGCATATAGACTGTCAATATGAGCATCTAAATCAGGCTGAGTAAAACGAAACTCCGCTAAAGCAGTATTGGGATGCAGCAGGTCGATAATGTCGGACAGCTCGTCAACGATGGCCTCGCGCACACTGGTTGGGGTATGCGTCCAGTGCCGATAAAACTGATGCGAAAAAGAATAGCCTGGCATGATGTTATCCATTATTTTATCCATAAAAGTACCCCTTATCATACGAAGTACGATAAGGGGCTGCAAGGGGACAAACGTAGCGAATGTGAGACCAAAGAGCGCAGCGTGATGAATAGCAATGCGCGCTTAATGGTCGTTAAGGCTTACGTCCAACGTGAAAAGATTAGCGTACCATTGGTACCACCAAAACCAAAGCTGTTTGACACCGCATAATTCAAATTGTTGACCTGACGCGACTGATGCGCCACATAGTCTAGATTGCAGTTGTCTTCGATATTGTCGAGGTTAATGGTTGGAGGTACGTGCTGATTCTGTAGCGCCATAACGGTAAAGATGGCTTCGATACCGCCCGCTGCGCCCAGCAAGTGACCCGTCATAGATTTGGTCGAGCTGACCAAAATACTGTCTTTTACTGGCGCAAAAACACTTTCAATCGCTAGCGACTCGGCAACATCACCCGCAGGCGTGCTGGTACCGTGCGCATTGACATAGCCGACTTGTTCAGGACTGATACCTGCGTCATGTAGCGCATTTTTCATAGCTCGTGCTGCGCCGCGTCCGTCTTCTGGTGGCGCGGTAATGTGGCTGGCATCATCACTCATACCAAAACCTGCAACCTCTGCCAAAATGGTGGCGCCGCGTGCTTTTGCATGGGCAAGGCTTTCAAGCACCACCACACCTGCACCATCACCCAATACAAAACCATCACGGTCTTTATCAAATGGGCGTGATGCTTTGGTCGGCTCATCATTACGTGTTGATAGCGCGTGCATCGCGGCAAAGCCTGCCATACCAAGCGGGCTTGAGCCTTTTTCGCTACCGCCTGCGACCATCACATCGGCATCGCCGTACGCAATCAGACGCGCTGCCAAACCGATGGCGTGTGTTGCGGTAGTACAGGCGGTGGCGGTAGCAAGGTTAGGGCCTTTTAGATTGTGCTTAATCGCAACCAGACCTGCTGCCATATTGACGATAGAGCCTGGGATGATAAATGGCGAGACTCTTTTAGCGCCTTTATCAGTCAATGTCGCGCAGCTGTCTTCGATGGTCTGAATGCCGCCAATACCCGAACCCAAAATCACCCCAAAGCGTTCAGGATCCGCGTTTTGAATGGGTGTGCTGTCGGCGGTAACAGCATCAATAAAGCCTGCTTGCTCCAGCGCCATACCAGTCGCAGCCATACCATAATGCATAAATTCATCATAGCGGCGGGTGTCTTTGGCATTCATATATAGCTTGGCGTCAAAGCCTTTGACCGTACCAGCAATACGCGCACGAAAATCTTCAGTATCAAAGTGGCTAATCTCTGAAATGCCACTTTCACCGTTTAACAAGCGTGTCCATGTACTCTCAACATCCAAGCCAAGTGGCGTAATGGCGCCCATGCCTGTGACCACCACGCGCATCTCGTCGGGACGCTGATGGTGCGGTGTCTTAGCACGCGGCGCACTGCTCGTGCTGGCTTGAGGCGTAGAGGGACTGCTTTGCTGGCTCATTGGATAGGTCCTTTATTAACGTCGTAAAGGTGTATGGACGAATGGTGAACGATTGCTAGGTTATTTATAGCGTTATCTCATCATTATAGCAACCACATTATAAAACACATAAGTGCACGTCTGTAAACTTAAATGCTTATCACAACCAGTCATCAAAAACACACTTGCCCAAGCACCACTTTTTTATCCGCGCCTGTGACCGCTGGCAGGTTGCCCGTCTCGCTCATTAATGTTTGTCGTGCCAGCCACGCAAAGGCAGCGGCCTCGACCCACAAAGGGTCAAGCCCCAAATCTTGAGTCGTGCTGATCGTCCATTCGGGCAGATGCGCGCGCAAACGGCCTAATAAATGGGTATTTAACGCGCCGCCCCCACAAACGTACACCTGTGCCGCGTGCGCATTATTAAAGCGCGCAATCTGGTCAGCCGCAGCGATGGCGCTCAGTTCCGCCAAGGTCGCTTGCACATCAGCAGGCGTATAGTCCGAGGCATCGGTGCTATCAGCAAACTGTTCTAAGGATTCATTCAGCCAAGCCAAATGAAAATCCTCGCGCCCCGTACTCTTTGGGTAGTCTTTGGCAAAAAATGGGTGCGTTAGTAGCTGCTTTAATAATGGGGCAATCACTTGCCCTGAAGCTGCCCATTGCCCATCGGCATCGAAGCTTTGCTGCAGATGGCGCATCGTCCATGCATCCAGCAACAAATTAGCAGGCCCTGTATCGTAACCGACCACCGTTTGCGCATTATTTAGCGCAGGCAATACGGTAATATTGGCAATGCCGCCCAAGTTCAGCAGCACCCGCGCCTCGGTTGCGTGCGAAAACAACGCCGCATGAAAGGCAGGCACAAGGGGCGCACCTTGACCACCGACTGCCATATCCCGACGACGAAAATCATGCACCACGCTGATGCCTGTACGCTCGGCGATGATATTGGCATCCACAAGTTGTAAGCTAAAACCCCACTCAGGGCGATGGCGTATCGTCTGTCCATGACAGCCAATCGCAAGCACGTCATCAGCTGACGTATCCGCCTGCTGCAACAGACTATTGACCACGCTACTGGCAAACTCGCCATAAGCGCGACTTGCCCAGCCGAACCAGTCGATTTCGTTATTGGGCTCATCGGCGGTAGGATTGAGCGTCTGTACGCCATTGGGCTGACACAAGGCAAGTAGCACCTCGCGCAGACGCGGCGGAAATGCTTGGCTGTAGGTGGCGACAATGTGTAATGGCGCACGAATATCATCGGTAAATCGGCACAATACCGCATCCAGCCCATCCAAACTTGTGCCCGACATCATGCCGATATACAAACCGTCGTCAAAATGCTCAAAGAACATCTCGGCGTCGTGGTCAGTCAGTTGCGACGTTTCAAGCTCACTATTTAAGTCAGCGTGAGTATTGTGATTGAGGTCGAAGGCGGGCTTACTCATGGCAATTTACCTTAAAAAACGCTAGTATATCTGGCAAATTCTAACACTTTTTTGCCCGCCTTCGATGGTCTATCCCGCCATCAGGCCCTTATCATTAAGCAATAATCATAAGTTGAGATCCCTATGACTGAGCACGCACTGACTTTAGATGAACAACTGGCGCTGATTGAGCGTGGTACGCAAGAGATTTTGTCACGAGAAGACTTGATTGCTAAACTCAAGCAAAACCGCCCGCTACGCATCAAAGCAGGCTTTGACCCCACCGCCCCAGATTTGCATTTGGGTCACACGGTGCTTATTAACAAGCTCAAGCATTTTCAAGATTTGGGGCACGAGATTTATTTCTTGATTGGTGATTACACTGCAAAAATCGGTGACCCTTCTGGAAAGAACACCACCCGCCCGCCACTTAATGATGAGCAAATCCGCGAAAACGCGCGCACCTACGCCGAGCAGGTCTTTAAAATCTTGGACAAAGAAAAGACCAAAGTGGTGTTTAACTCCGCGTGGTTTAATGACATGTCCGCAGGCGACATGATTGCCCTTGCCAGTCAACAGACCGTCTCGCGTATGCTTGAGCGCGATGACTTCTCTAAGCGCTACGCGTCGCAAACGCCAATCTCTATCCACGAGTTTTTGTACCCACTGGTGCAGGGCTATGACTCGGTCGCGTTAGAAGCGGACGTGGAGCTTGGTGGTACCGATCAAACTTTTAACTTATTGATGGGACGCACATTGCAAGGGCGCTACGGTCAAGAAGCGCAAGTCTGTATCACCGTGCCGATTTTGGAAGGGTTGGACGGCGTTAATAAAATGTCTAAGTCGCTTGGCAACTATGTCGCCATTTATGATGCGCCAGGCACCATGTACCAAAAAATCCTATCGATGCCTGACACCCTGATTCGCCGTTACTTTGAGTTCTTAAGCTTTAAGCCGATGGATGATGTCGAAGCGCTTATGGCAGAGATGGAAGCAGGGCGCAACCCACAAGAAATTAAACGCATCTTGGCAGAAGAGTTGATTGAGCGTTTCCATGACGCAGACGCGGCGGCGAACGCGCACAAATCAGCGGGCAATGTCTTAGCTGATGGTGAGCTGCCTGTGGATTTGCCAGAAGTCACGCTTGAGCTTGACGGCCAAGACGCCTTGTTTATCGCGCAAATCTTGAACCAAGCCGAGCTTGCCAAAAATGGCGCGGCAGCAAAAGACATGGTCAAGCGCGGCGCGGTCAAGGTTGATGGCGAAGTGGTCAATGCAGGCTTTAGCCTGACTTCAGGTCAGACCGTCGTCATTCAAGCGGGCAAAAAAGCGTATGCAAGAGTGACGGTTGCATAATCCTTTTCATTAACAAAAAAGAAGACAATCATGACCAACGTCCCTCAAGGCATCTACCGCCATTACAAAGGCAGTCTGTACCAAGTACTGCATACCGCGCAGCATTCAGAAACCGCAGAGGCGCTGGTCATCTATCGTTGTCTGTACGGTGACTACAGCGTGTGGGCGCGTCCGCTCACCATGTTTACCGAATCGGTGACCGTTGATGGTGAGACCCAGCCGCGCTTTGCTTTGGTGCAAGCGCTATCTGACTAAAATCTCAATTCAAAATAATTGATAGTCAAAAACACCGTACAAAAAAAGCGACCACCACGGTCGCTTTTTTTATACTTCACTTCAAGTTTATCCTTTTATTGCCCGTTTAAAAAGGCAATCAACGCGCGGTTAAACTCATCAGCATGCGTGCCATTGATACCGTGCGGACCGCCTGCAACCACATGCAACGTGCTGTCCGCAATCATCTCGTGCGAGCGCTGACCGCTGGCTTCAAAGGGCACAACTTGATCCGAATCACCATGAATCACTAAGGTCGGTATATCAAAGGCTTTTAAATCTTCACGGAAATCATCGTAACTGAATGACTTGACGCAATCGTAGGTCGCTTTTGGTGAGGCAAGTGCCGCGATATCGCGATGGTACAGACGCATAGGCTTGCTCACGAGCAGCTTGCCGCCTGCTGGGGTAAAGAAATTCTTAGTAAAATCATTTAAAAAGGCAATACGGTCATCACGCACGCCATTCAAAAACTCTTGAATATCCGCTTCTTCCAGACCACCATCTGGGTTGTCATCCGCTTTAAACAGATACGGCGGTACGGCAGAGGCAAGCACTGCTTTGCTTACGCGCTCCGAGCCATAGTTGCCAATATAGCGTGCCACTTCGCCGCCACCCATCGAAAAGCCCACGATGGTCGCATCTTGCACATCCAAGGCTTCCATCAATGCTTTTAAGTCATCAGCCAGTGTGTCGTAGTCGTAGCCTTCCCACGGTTTTGACGATTGACCAAAGCCGCGGCGGTCATAGGTAATTACTTGATAGCCTGCATCGACGAGGGCAGGCACTTGCGCTTCCCACGCTCGCCCGCTGAGCGGCCAGCCATGAATCAAGATGACAGGCTTACCTGTACCTTGGATTTCGTAATAAATATCGATGTCATTGTTATTTTCTTGTCCCACGGTCACGTAAGGCATTGTTATTATCCTTGTATTGTTTTAAATAAATGTTTTTTAAAGTTTTATTGGTTTGGAGATACTATTAAATCGTAAATCTGTATCAGTATAAAAAACGGCGCATCTGCTTGTGGTACAAGGTTGTACAGCCCACGTATCCAGCGTGACTTTTTATACGCCCTTTGTAAGTTTTTATTGAAAAATCATTAGGTTAATAGAGCTTTTGGCTTAGTTTTGGGCCAGAAACGCTTTGAGACTTTGATAAAAGGCAATCGGCGCATCCATCGGAATGGCGTGCCCTGCGTTTGATAAGGTTTTAATGTCTACCTGTGGTAGTAGCGCAGCAAGGTTACGTTGTTCATTGGCAGGGTAGAGCTTTGAGCGCGCGCCAATCAGCCATGTCACAGGAATATCAACTGTCGGTAGCACTGTGCGATAGTCGTAGGGCAGGGTGGTATAAGCGTGCAAGGCGCGGATTTTGTGTTGCCATGTCGGATGTTTATAAAACGCCCGTCGATAGCTGGGGCGCATACTAGATAACTGCGTCACCCCAAAAGCGGCACGGCTGCCCACCGACAATAACGAAAAGTCGCGCTCAGTATCCAAAAGTGCTTTTTTAACGCCATCAGGCACATGGCGAAAGTCAGATAACGCCATATACGGTTGGCTTGCGGCAATCAGTTTCCGAAAGCGGTCAAACATCTGTGCTTGTGCATCGCCAAACACCCCGCCTTTAGCATCAGGCTGATGATGAATCATCGGCGCTTGGTCAATGTTTAAAAACCGACTGATCTTATCGGTGCCAAAGCGCCCAAAATACGCCCACATTACCAGCGCCCCCATAGAAATCCCCGCCACAGGCACGCGCTCGGTTTGCGTCGTCGCGGTGATATAATTTAGAACAGCGTGGGTATCGGTGGCATATTGCTCAATAAAATCAAATTGCGGTAAGCTGACATCGGCTGCCATACCAAACCCGCGATAATGCGGTAAATAAAAGCGATAGCGCGACAGTAAGGGCACAGTAAACGGGATGAACTGCCGCGCATCCATTCCAAAGGCATGTAGCAACAACACAGGCTTGCCCGTGCCGATGACCGACATAGGCAGGCGCGTACCATCATCAGCGTGTATATAGTCACACGTCAGCCGATAGCGTGCCTTGATATCCTTATACATAAACGCTCCTTATATCCAAAAACCACACCTGCTATAGTGAGGGCACATTCTTTTTTATGACCTATTTTTTGCGCCTGTCTTTTGCGACAGCTACCAGCCACCGAGGTGACGATGAGTCAAGAGCCGCTTGCATTATTAGACGCCAGCTTTTACCCGCAGTGTTGGGGTGAGGACTGCGCGACCGATGCTTTGGCATTGTTGCATGCCTTGCTGCAAGGGGACGTCAGTGCCAGCGCCGAAGATATTGCCACAAGATTATTAGAAGACAGCGCCTACCGTGAGTGGATTTACTTTAGCGTGTTTGGACGCTACTTGCAGCGCAGCTTTGACGCATTTTATCGGCAAAGTGAAGACAGCTTTAATAGCGAGATGCCCGATTTATTCCGCGCCGAGCTGATGCGTCACGCGCGTCCGTTAGCGATGCAGCAGCAGCTTTTTATGGCAGGCGCGTTGCCCGAGCAGACACGCAGCGAAAAACTACTGACCGTCACCGTCAATCCTGCGACCGCCATCCGCCGCGCACAAATGAGTGTCCAGCCTGTGATTAACCATATCACCATTACGGGCAAAAATGTGGCGGCGTTTCCGATTCGACACAATCGGCGCACCTCTGAGCGCATCCGTAACGAAGTGCTGATTTTGGACTTTCACAGTCTGCGTTTGGTCAGTGAGGACATGATGACCCAAGCGCCAGTGACTGTTGGCAATAAGCCAGCAAGCGCAGGTTTTTGGCAACGCTGGCTAACGCCAAAATCAAAATTCGATGAGCCAAAAACAAGCAGTAGCGCGCCGCCATTAAACTACTGCATCCGCCATTACGAATTGCGTTAAATGAAGACGCTTATAAGTGCATCATTAAAAATAGCAGTTTGGGAAAGTTAAAGACAAAAAAATACCCAGCACATTCGGCACTGGGTATTTTTCAATATTAACGGCTTAAATATTGGTAAAGCGAACGTCTTTAGCGTGACGCGTAGCTACCAAAGATTTTATCGCCCGCATCGCCAAGACCAGGGATAATATAGCCTTGCTCATCCAAATGACTATCAAGCGCTGCGGTGAAAATCTGCACATCAGGATGCGCGTCATTGACCAAGCGCACACCTTCAGGCGCGGCGACCAAAACCAAAGCCTTAATGTTTTTACAGCCGTGCTTTTTAAGCATATCAATGGTCGCCACCATCGAACCGCCCGTGGCCAGCATTGGGTCAACGATAAGGGCAGGGCGCTTGTCCATGTGGTTCACGAACTTTTCAAAAAACGGTACAGGCTGCAAGGTCTCTTCATCACGCTGCAAGCCAACGACTGAAATCTTCGCGGTCGGTATCAAATCGAGCACACCATCAAGCATACCCAAACCTGCACGCAAAATCGGCACGACTGTCACTGTTTTGCCCATGATTTGCTCGCCTTCAATCTCGCCGCACCAACCCTGCATCGGGAAAGTCTCAATACCAAAATCACGGCTCGCCTCGTACGCCATTAAGCGCGCAAGTTCTTTGGTGAGCGTACGAAATTTATACGTACTGGTGTCTTTTTCACGCATTAAGCTTAGCTTGTGGCGCACCAAAGGATGGTCGATAACCGTGATGTTCAAATCCGTCATAAGCGGGTCTCTTTCAAATAGCTGGATAATTTGCGTGTGCTATTATAACAAAAAACCAACTTTCTGATGGATTAATCATGACTGACTCGCCATTTGATACGCACACCGCCACTGAATCAGACACGCGCTCGATTGAAGACCACCCATTTGCGCCCGTCTTGCCGCCTGATGCCGACATCATGATGATGGGCACATTTCCGCCCACCGAAGACAAATGGGCAATGCCGTTTCATTATCCTAACTTCTATAATGACATGTGGCGCATCTACGGCGCGGTGTTCTTTGATGACCCCGACCACTTTCGTATTGGTAAAGAAAAGCGCTTTGACCATCAGCAAATACGTGACTTTTTCTTTGAGCGCCGCATCGCTTCTTGCCCCACGGTCAAACAAGCCATTCGTGAGACAGGCAATGCTTCTGATAAAAACCTCACCGTCGTCACCTCTGTCAACCTAACCGAAGTGCTCCAGCAAGTACCGCAAGTCAAAACGCTCTTTACCACAGGCGGCAAAGCGACCGAAGTCTTGTGCTCCTTACTCGACCCTGTGCCCCCAAAGTCAAAGCAGCCCAAGACCAATCAATCGGTCAGCTATCCGTACCCGCACCCACAAGGATATGAGCTTGAGCTGTACCGTCTGCCATCCACCTCGCGTGCATACCCGCTGGCACTCGATAAAAAAGTCGCGGCTTACCGAGCGTTCTTTGAAAAGATGGGCAAGCTTTAATAAGTATAGTCAATCAAATATAGAATGAATGTAGTGATAGGCGTAAATTTTGCGAAGCCTGTGGAACGCATAGCGCACAGCAAGCGAGTAAAATTTATGTCAGTAGTACATCATCATGTTGTGCTACTTTTATTTATGACTCACCATAGAGTAGAGAGCGTTAGAGGCAAAGCATATAATAATAAATATAAGCGCTACAAAATCAACGCCTTACTTACCATTACGATGTGCGCATCAAAAAAAAGATAAAATAATTTCAACAAAGAGTTGACACTCAGTCAAAACTCTCTATAATACGCCCCACTGACGAGGCAAAGCGGCTGTTAAAGAGCTGGTTTGCGAAGTTAGTAAAAAAAGAGTTTGACAGTTTGTGATTTTATGATAGACTAGTCGGCTCACCCATACGGCGAAGCGTATTAGCTTAGTTATAATGGGTAATAAATATTTACTGGACGACAGTGATATTACTTTTTAAAAGCATACTAAAGAACAACTTGTGTGGATTTTTGCTGACACAGAATGTTAG
>NZ_JACDXT010000016.1 GCF_016464015.1 Psychrobacter sp. bablab_jr014 | reverse complement strand
TTATAATTTTTTTCGTTGTAAACTTGTATTCCGTTTTTTATTAGTAGTGCTGAAAATATTCCTACTCCTTGTTTTTTGTTTCCGTTAAATTCACCAGTGTAAATATTTTCTGTGCTGCAAGTTGGACTATCAGATTTTAGGATTAATGTTTTGCAATTCATTTTTTGGCAAGTATCTAATGCTTTCATAGCTCCAATTACATATTCTTTTGTAACGTCTTTGCCATGATCATCAATAATTTTAGCTTTATTTTCCAATACATCAAAGCCGTCTCCTCCTAAGATTTCTGCAGGATTTCTTGGAGTTGATAGTCCTCCTAAAATTTCAGGGCATATTGGTTTTGCTATACCTTGGTCTACAAGTTTTTTTAAATTGTTGTTGATTTTGTTTCCTCCGTCGTATCTAACATTTTGACCGATTAAACATGCACTTATAAGAATCATACTTTATCCTCCGGATTTTAGCTTTTGGAAACGAGTTAAAAACGAGTCTCTTCTTATCTTGATACTATAGGTAACTATTACAAGCGAGCGTAACAACCTTAAATCCGTTGTCATATCTGGATTTAAGCACAAAAAAAGTTGCTTTTTCGTACCTATTATTGTAAGGTTTTAATTGACTAGAAAAAAACTATACAAGAAAGGAGAAAAAGCAACTTTTTTTATATACAATGTTTGAGAAAACAAAGTTGTTTTTATGTGTTATAACATGGAAAAGTATACAGAGAAAAAACAAAGAAATCAAGTATTTCAAAAATTTATTAAACGGCATGTTAAAGAGGGACAAATGGATTTGATTAAAAACTGTAATACGTTTTTAAGTTTTGTGACTGATAGGATGTTAGAGAAACAAAAATTATATAAATCTAATTTATGTAAGAATCGATTTTGTCCAGTATGTGCGTGGCGTAAAGCACGTAAAGATGCATTAGGTTTATCGTTGATGATGCAATATATTCAACAAGAAGAGTCAAAATTATTTATATTTTTAACACTTACGACCCCAAATGTTACAGCTGACCATTTAGAAAATGAGATAAAGCATTATAATGAATCATTTAGACGATTAAGTAATCGTAAGCATTTTAAGTCTATTGCTAAAGGTTATGTTCGGAAATTAGAAGTAACGTATAATGCGGAACGAGATGATTATCATCCTCATTTTCATGTCTTGATTGCAGTGAATCGTTCGTATTTTACAGATAAACGTTATTATATGAGTCAAAAAGAATGGTTAAACTTATGGCGTGATGTAACAGGAAATCCAGATATTACACAGGTTCATGTTCAACGTGTAAAACAGAACAATCAAAAAGAATTGTATGAGATGGCGAAATATACGGGGAAAGATAGTGATTATCTATCGAATCAAAAAGTATTTGATACGTATTATAAATCGTTGAAAGGAAAACAAGTACTTGTTTATTCTGGGTTGTTTAAAGAAGCACGTAAAAAATTGAAAGATGGCGATTTAGATTATCTTAAAGAAATTGATCCAACAGAATATGTATATCAGATTTTTTACATGTGGAATAAAAATGAATATTTAGCGAGTGAACTTTATGATTTAACGGATGAAGAAAAACGAGAAGTGAATCAAAAAATGATAAATGAAATTGAAGAAGAAAAATAAAAAACAAAACGCTACTCGAAAAAAGAGTGAGCGTTTTTTGTTTTGTTAGAAAAAATTAAAGATGTTTTTCTGAAAAAGGTTTGAGATTTTGAAATGAAAAATATGAGGGTATACAGGTGTAATATTGCAACTATTGCTATTAAAGAGCATAAGAGGAATCCTGCACAGAAATGTCTCCAAATGTATCCATTCGGTAGCCATTTCTGTGAAAAATATTGATTTGACAGTGTCAAATGGGATTCCTATATATGTGATAAAAATTGTTATATGACTCCCGAACGGCTACACAAAAAGCTCCCGAATAGCTACCCTAAATCAAAAACGGCTACCAAATGGCTACATAAAAAGGTAGCCATTTGGTAGCTAAAAATAATAATTTCGGTAACCAAATGGTAGCCAAAATCAAAATGTACTGCTGCCTTTTTTGAATATTATTAATCGGGTTTTAGCTTTTTTCTAAGAAGAACAATTGAGATTAAAAATATATTTTTCTTTCTGAAAGTGTTGAGAAATGAATTTTAAAGTGATTTATAGCCTCTCTGTTAAACGAAAGAAATTTTTGTTTGTTTTTATATTCGAAATAATTAAATGTCTTAGAAAGGGCTTAAAATGCAAAATAAAAGAACCACTCATTTTTGAGTGGTCTTCTGGAGAATAGTTATCATATTGTGCAATTAAAAGGAGCACTGTATTGAGGATACCACATGCATTTATGCCGAGAAAATTTATTGATGTTGAGAGGAACCCTTAACTAAACTTGAAGACGAATGTCGGCATAGCGTGAGCTATTAAGCCGACGATTCGACAAGTTTGGGGATTGTTAAGGGTTCAGAGGCTCAACGTCAATAAAGCAATTGGAATAAAGCATAAAAAAAGCCACTCAAAAAATGAGTGACCATGGGTTTAGATAGAGAATTACTTCATGTTAAAAAATCAATGCTGAATGGGGAATAATTTTACATTTCTACTTTAACATTTATTTATATTTCATCCAAAATCATTTGATAGTAAAGTTTTTTAAAAGTGACCCCCTAAAATGTAGAATAAAAGACTATTCAAAAATGAATAGCCAGAAAATAGTGATAATATTATGTGATTAAGGTGTGAGTACAAAATAAGGTATTTAAATATTATAATTTTTTTCGTTGTAAACTTGTATTCCGTTTTTTATTAGTAGTGCTGAAAATATTCCTACTCCTTGTTTTTTGTTTCCGTTAAATTCACCAGTGTAAATATTTTCTGTGCTGCAAGTTGGACTATCAGATTTTAGG
>NZ_JACDXT010000015.1 GCF_016464015.1 Psychrobacter sp. bablab_jr014 | reverse complement strand
AAGGAGCTGACGATGACCTACTCTCACATGGGCGAACCACACTACCATTGGCGCTACGATGTTTCACTTCTGAGTTCGGGAAGGGATCAGGTGGTTCCATCGTGCTATTGTCGTCAGCAAAGGGGGTTAGATATGAGTCTTATTTGAATCAAGCTATATGGTGATATCGATTTTATCTTTTTATCTTAATATACAAGATAGATTCATGAATTGACATACAAACCACTTGGGTGTTGTATGGTCAAGCCAAACGAGCAATTAGTATCAGTTAGCTACATGCATCGCTGCACTTCCACACCTGACCTATCAACGTCCTAGTCTTGAACGGCTCTTTAGGGAAATCTAATCTTGAGGTGGGCTTCCCGCTTAGATGCTTTCAGCGGTTATCCCATCCGAACGTAGCTACCGGGCAATGCTACTGGCGTAACAACCCGAACACCAGAGGTTCGTCCACTCTGGTCCTCTCGTACTAGGAGCAGATCCTCTCAAATTTCCAACGCCCACGGTAGATAGGGACCGAACTGTCTCACGACGTTCTAAACCCAGCTCGCGTACCTCTTTAAATGGCGAACAGCCATACCCTTAGGACCTGCTTCAGCCCTAGGATGAGATGAGCCGACATCGAGGTGCCAAACACCGCCGTCGATATGAACTCTTGGGCGGTATCAGCCTGTTATCCCCAGAGTACCTTTTATCCGTTGAGCGATGGCCCTTCCATACAGAACCACCGGATCACTAAGACCTACTTTCGTACCTGCTCGACTTGTGGGTCTCGCAGTTAAGCGCGCTTTTGCCTTTATACTCTTTGAACGATTTCCGACCGTTCTGAGCGCACCTTCGTACTCCTCCGTTACTCTTTAGGAGGAGACCGCCCCAGTCAAACTACCCACCATACATTGTCCTCGGTATTGTTATACCTGAGTTAGAACCCCAACATGACCAGGGTGGTATTTCAAGGATGGCTCCACCAAGACTAGCGTCTCGGCTTCAAAGCCTCCCACCTATCCTGCACAAGTCAGGTCAAAGTTCAATGTAAAGCTGTAGTAAAGGTTCACGGGGTCTTTCCGTCTAGCCGCGGGTACACAGCATCTTCACTGCGATTTCGATTTCACTGAGTCTCTGCTGGAGACAGCGCTGCCATCATTATGCCATTCGTGCAGGTCGGAACTTACCCGACAAGGAATTTCGCTACCTTAGGACCGTTATAGTTACGGCCGCCGTTTACTGGGGCTTCGATCAAGACCTTCGCTTACGCTAAGCCCATCAATTAACCTTCCAGCACCGGGCAGGCATCACACCCTATACGTCCACTTTCGTGTTTGCAGAGTGCTGTGTTTTTAATAAACAGTTGCAGCAGCCTGGTATCTGCGACTGCCAATAGCTTACGGAGCAAGTCCTTCACCATCAGCAGCGTACCTTCTCCCGAAGTTACGGTACCATTTTGCCTAGTTCCTTCAGCAGAGTTCTCTCAAGCGCCTTGGTATTCTCTACCTGACCACCTGTGTCGGTTTCGGGTACGATTCGTTTATGACTATCGCTTAGAAGCTTTTCCTGGAAGCATGGTATTTGCCACTTCGCTGTACATGTACAGCTTGCTATCAGATCTCGGTATATAACAGTCCGGATTTGCCTAAACTGTCTACCTACATCCTTCCACCTAGATAACCATCACTAGGCTGGCATAACCTTCTCCGTCCCTCCATCGCATCATAAACAAGTATCGGAATATTAACCGATTTCCCATCGACTACGCCTTTCGGCCTCGCCTTAGGGGTCGACTCACCCAGCCCCGATTAACGTTGGACTGGAACCCTTGGTCTTCCGGCGTGCGAGCTTTTCACTCGCATTATCGTTACTCACGTCAGCATTCGCTCTTGTGATACCTCCAGCATGCTTTACAACACACCTTCACAGGCTTACACAACGCTCCCCTACCACTTGAAACAATTTTCAAATCCGCAGCTTCGGCTCCTAGTTTGAGCCCCGTTACATCTTCCGCGCGGGCCGACTCGACTAGTGAGCTATTACGCTTTCTTTAAAGGATGGCTGCTTCTAAGCCAACCTCCTAGCTGTCTATGCCTTCCCACCTCGTTTCCCACTTAACTAGGAATTTGGGGCCTTAGCTGGCGGTCTGGGTTGTTTCCCTCTCCACGACGGACGTTAGCACCCGCCGTGTGTCTCCCGGATATCACTCATCGGTATTCGGAGTTTGCATCGGTTTGGTAAGTCGGTATGACCCCCTAGCCGAAACAGTGCTCTACCCCCAATGGTGTTCGTCCGAGGCGCTACCTAAATAGCTTTCGGGGAGAACCAGCTATCACCGAGTTTGATTAGCCTTTCACCCCTATCCACAAGTCATCCCCTGGCTTTTCAACGACAGTGGGTTCGGTCCTCCGGTGCCTGTTACGGCACTTTCAACCTGCTCATGGATAGATCACTCGGTTTCGGGTCTATACCCTGCAACTAGACGCCCTATTAAGACTCGGTTTCCCTACGGCTCCCCTAAACGGTTAACCTCGCTACAGAATATAAGTCGCTGACCCATTATACAAAAGGTACGCGGTCACACCATAAAGGTGCTCCCACTGCTTGTACGCACACGGTTTCAGGTTCTATTTCACTCCCCTCACAGGGGTTCTTTTCGCCTTTCCCTCACGGTACTGGTTCACTATCGGTCAGTCAGGAGTATTTAGCCTTGGAGGATGGTCCCCCCATCTTCAAACAGGATTTCTCGTGCCCCGCTCTACTTAATATGTGTTCTCTAGTGTTTAAAATACAGGACTATCACCTACTATGGTCAGCTTTCCCACGCTGTTCTTCTACACTAAAGTCCATCGGCTCCTCCCCGTTCGCTCGCCGCTACTTGGGGAATCTCATTTGATGTCTTTTCCTAAGGGTACTGAGATGTTTCACTTCCCCTCGTTCGCCTCTTATATAAATATAAGATACCTAGCTTATGCTAAGTGGGTTTCCCCATTCAGAAATCTCCGGATCACAGGATATTGCCGCCTCCCCGAAGCTTATCGCAGGCTGTCACGTCTTTCATCGCCTCTGACTGCCAAGGCATCCACCATGTGCGCTTCATTACTTGACCATACAACCCCAAGCAGTCTTTCAACCACTAAAGCTTGCATCATCATGAATGATAACGATATCACCTATGTTTACGCTTGATTCAGTTCTCTTTACTTTTGGCAACCAACCCCTGGGATAACAACTGATGTCATTAAAGGATTAGTTACCAAGGTTAATGACGACACGTGAAATGTCATCACTAACCCAGACTCATATCTATGTTTTTAAATAATACCTACGCTCTCTTCAAGTCGCAGTATCTGTATAAAACAGAAAGCAAATAATCAAGGTATCAAACACCTATCAATCACTTGTTTCTATTTTATCGTATTAAGCAATGTGGTGGAGCCAAGGAGAGTCGAACTCCTGACCTCCTGCGTGCAAGGCAGGCGCTCTACCAACTGAGCTATGGCCCCTGAGAAACGATCTAAACAAAGCACTGCTTTGTTCGTTTCGCAAGAGAAAATTCTTTTAATAGAATTTTCTGGTGCTTCACCTAGTAAAGATGGTGGGTCTGATAAGACTTGAACTTATGACCCCCGCGTTATCAACACGGTGCTCTAACCAGCTGAGCTACAGACCCTGAGCGAGGAAATCGTCAAAGCACTGCTTTGACCCGAGCGCAAGGAAAATTCTTTTAATAGAATTTTCATCAAACTCAAACCTCTTAAGCTTAATACTCGCTTTTACTAAAGAACAACTTGCTGTGAATTCTTGCTGACCGAATGTCGTATTTAAGGAGGTGATCCAGCCGCAGGTTCCCCTACGGCTACCTTGTTACGACTTCACCCCAGTCATCGACCACACCGTGGTGAACGCCCTCTTACGTTAGGCTATCCACTTCTGGTGCAATCAACTCCCATGGTGTGACGGGCGGTGTGTACAAGGCCCGGGAACGTATTCACCGCGGCATTCTGATCCGCGATTACTAGCGATTCCTACTTCATGGAGTCGAGTTGCAGACTCCAATCTGGACTACGATAGGCTTTTTGAGATTCGCATCACATCGCTGTGTAGCTGCCCTCTGTACCTACCATTGTAGCACGTGTGTAGCCCTGGTCGTAAGGGCCATGATGACTTGACGTCGTCCCCGCCTTCCTCCAGTTTGTCACTGGCAGTATCCTTAGAGTTCCCACCCGAAGTGCTGGTAACTAAGGAAAAGGGTTGCGCTCGTTGCGGGACTTAACCCAACATCTCACGACACGAGCTGACGACAGCCATGCAGCACCTGTATCACAATTCCCGAAGGCACTCTCGTATCTCTACAAGATTCTGTGTATGTCAAGACCAGGTAAGGTTCTTCGCGTTGCATCGAATTAAACCACATGCTCCACCGCTTGTGCGGGCCCCCGTCAATTCATTTGAGTTTTAACCTTGCGGCCGTACTCCCCAGGCGGTCTACTTATTGCGTTAGCTGCGTCACTAAGTCCTCAAGGGACCCAACGACTAGTAGACATCGTTTACGGCGTGGACTACCAGGGTATCTAATCCTGTTTGCTACCCACGCTTTCGAACCTCAGTGTCAGTATGATGCCAGGAAGCTGCCTTCGCCATCGGTATTCCTCCAGATCTCTACGCATTTCACCGCTACACCTGGAATTCTACTTCCCTCTCACCTACTCTAGCCGAACAGTTTCAGATGCAGTTCCCAGGTTAAGCCCGGGGATTTCACATCTGACTTATTAAGCCACCTACGCTCGCTTTACGCCCAGTAATTCCGATTAACGCTCGCACCCTCTGTATTACCGCGGCTGCTGGCACAGAGTTAGCCGGTGCTTATTCTGCAGCTAATGTCATCCATTATGGGTATTAACCATAACTTCTTCTTCACTGCTTAAAGTGCTTTACAACCAAAAGGCCTTCTTCACACACGCGGCATGGCTGGATCAGGGTTCCCCCCATTGTCCAATATTCCCCACTGCTGCCTCCCGTAGGAGTCTGGGCCGTGTCTCAGTCCCAGTGTGGCTGATCATCCTCTCAGACCAGCTACAGATCGTCGCCTTGGTAGGCCTTTACCCCACCAACTAGCTAATCCGACTTAGGCTCATCTAATAGCGCAAGGTCCAAAGATCCCCTGCTTTCTCCCGTAGGACGTATGCGGTATTAATTCGAGTTTCCCCGAGCTATCCCCCACTACTAGGTAGATTCCTAAGCATTACTCACCCGTCCGCCGCTCGTCATCTGGTAGCAAGCTACCAATGTTACCGCTCGACTTGCATGTGTTAAGCCTGCCGCCAGCGTTCAATCTGAGCCATGATCAAACTCTTCAGTTTAATCTACTTGAGACCTTTTAAGATGGTCCCTAATCTTGGCTCATTCAATCACTCGCATTTAACTTTTCGTATGTTCGTATATGAATTAACTTGAGTTATTTGCTAATCATGAATGATAATTT
>NZ_JACDXT010000014.1 GCF_016464015.1 Psychrobacter sp. bablab_jr014 | reverse complement strand
TCTAACCCCCTTTGCTGACGACAATAGCACGATGGAACCACCTGATCCCTTCCCGAACTCAGAAGTGAAACATCGTAGCGCCAATGGTAGTGTGGTTCGCCCATGTGAGAGTAGGTCATCGTCAGCTCCTTTTTCCTAAAAGCCCCCGACACTTATGTGTTGGGGGTTTTTTTTATGCTGCATTTTTTAGCTATTTATCTTATTTGTCTTCTCTTTTTTTAATTGTTCTTTAGCTTATGTATTCTTATTTTAGATATTTGCCATAGTTTTGATTGCCAGATACGCAGTGTTACTGGTTGCGGATAGGCTTGTCGGTTTATGATGGCTATTATTTGATTATAAAAAGTAGAGTAGGTATGGCTGTTGATTTTTCTAATACTTTAATTGTCGCTATCTCAGCGACGGCTTTGTTTGATTTGTCCGAATCTGAAAACTATCTGCTACAGCTGCTTCAGGATACTCCTGATACAGCGATTAAAACTTTTCGCGAATATATGGCGGCGCGTGAAGATGAGTCATTGCAGACAGGCGCAGGTTATCCGCTGATTAAGGCGTTACTGCATCTAAATACGTATGTTCAAAACGATTATGAGACCGAAGCACCACTTGTTGAAGTGGTCATTGTCTCAAAGAGCAGCCCTGATACAGGGATTCAGGTCTTAAACGCGATACGCGAGCATGGTCTTAATATCTCTCGCTCTGCGTTTATTTCAGGCAGCTCAGTTGCGCCTTATATTGCTGATTTCAATGTTGATTTGTTCTTGACGACCAACCGTGAAGATGCTCAGCAGGTGACCGATGCGGATATCTGCGCTTGCGCTATCTTGGATGCGACACCTGTGAACACCTATACGCTTGATACACATCAGCTGCGTATTGCTTTTGATGGCGATGCGGTGCTCTTCGACGACTCAGGTGAGCTGTTGTATAAACAGCAAGGGTTACGCGCCTTTCATGAACGAGAAGCAAAAATGCGCGATTTACCCATTGAAAAAGGACCGTATGCCGAGCTTTTGATTAAGTTGTCGCATTTACAACAAAGTCTGCCTGCACGTATGCAGCACAGCCCGATTAGCATTGCTCTAGTAACTGCGCGTAATGCCCCAGCGGATTTGCGCGCGATTAAGACGCTGCGTGAGTGGGGTGTGAATGTTGATATGGCGTTCTTTTTAGGCGGTTTGGATAAGACAGCGGTACTCAAAACATTCGCGCCGCATATTTTCTTTGATGATTCGATTAAGCACATTGATGCTGCCCGCGATTTTGTGCCTTCGGCACTGGTGCCGTATCATTCTACTTCGCAGCTCAATCAGAAAAATCCCATCTCTATGACTGATGCTTCAATATCAATGATAGGGTCGCCAATTATTGCGCATAACACTGACGATGTATCGCAAGGTTAAACGTCGCCGTGCATAACCATTAAATAAATCGCTATTGCTTATATCGTGTTTTATCAGAGGAACGCATATGCAGCTACAATCCATTACTGCGCTAGCTATGAGCCGATTACAACAAGTGATTGGGTTATATGCGTTTGTATTGATTCCGATGTGGGTGATGTTTGTCCTAAACAAAGTGCTGCTGTTTGGCTTATGGCATGTGTTTGGTATTGCACCGCGTGTACTGGATTTACGTAGTATCGTAGGTATTTTTGCATCCTGGACGATGCATGGTAACTTTGCGCATCTGATGGGTAATACGCTGGTTTTATTACAAATTTTATTTTTGTTTGGCTTGTTTGAAAACAATGCGTATCGCACGGTGGTTAAGCTGATTGTCGCTTCAGGCATCATGACATGGCTGATTGGTTCACCGATGTCGATTCATATTGGTGCGTCTGGACTGTGCTTTGCGATGCTGGGTTTTATGATTGGCGGCGCACTGTTCGCCAGACGCTGGGGCTACTTATTGGCGTGTATCATTATGGGTACAGGCTATTGGCTAACCATTAAACAAGGGTTAATGCCGCAGCCTGGTATTTCTTTTGCCGCGCATTTTGGTGGGCTGCTTGCAGGCATCATACTTGGCGCGAGCTCTAAACACGATTACCAACCGCTACGCCGTTATTGATAAACAGTGGCGACAGCTGTTAGGCAGTACCTGCCGTATTACGAGTACAGACATTGAGATATAGCGGGTCATCGGTGGTCAGCTGATACCAACGCGCCGTCTGATTGACGTGCTCATTCAATGTGGTATCAGGAGTGATGGCCGCCATATAATCGGCACGCGCTGGCGCATGGCAGTCGATGACTTGTGGAATCTGCTGAATGCTCATGCGGCGTTCAAACAGATACAGGTTTACCAAATGTACATCAGGTGTGGTCTCGTTTGCTTCTGTATGACGGCTATCAACTGCCATAAAGCGTACGGTCTGCGGCTTAATATACGACCATGGACGGAACCATGTGCTGTCCTCAACCGTTTTAATCACGGTTACGCCTTGTGGTAGCTGCGCGGCTTGCTGGTCGTACCAGCTGTATTCTTGATGGATTTGAAAAGCAAAAATACCCACAGCTGCAAATAAGGGAATTAACCATTTGGGCGCACGTAAACCTGCCAATTTACTCAAATGCGTGATAATAAGGGCAAGTCCCGCAAGACCAAAACCTGCCGCAATCGTGGCAATAAATTCATAAATCATAATAACCATTCCTTGTCTCGTCGGTTGTTATAACCGCATCGTCCATGATGAGTAAACAATAGAGAGAAAAAATCACTCACAAGTGGCTGTGACTCATGAGTGATATCCATAACCAATCTTGCTAATACGACTTAATGATCAATCGCGCCGCCTGCACCACGAGGGTAGCGCACACTTTCAACCAAATCTTGAATCTCTGTTGGTGGGGCTTTCGTCATAGCAGAAACTGCAAACGCCACAATGAAGTTCAAGAGTGCCCCAATCGCACCAAAAGATAAGGGTGAGATGCCAAACATCCAGTGCTCAGCAGTGTCTGGTAGGTTTGCAGTACCCGCAATAAAGAACCAGCCTTTATACATAAAGATATAGACGAGTGTGGTCAACAGACCTGTTAGCATACCTGCAATCGCACCAACGTTATTCACGCGTTTTGAGAAAATACCCATCATCAATGCTGGGAACAGTGACGCCCCTGCGATACCAAATGCCAGCGCTACAACCTGTGCGGCAAATCCAGGTGGATTCATACCTAGATAGGTTGCGATAACAATCGCCACACCCATTGAGATACGCGCCGCCATCAGCTCGCCTTTGTCAGAAATATTTGGATTAAAATGACCTTTAATCAAATCATGACTGATGGCAGATGAAATGGCAAGCAGCAGACCCGCAGCTGTCGATAGGGCAGCAGCCAAGCCGCCTGCCGCAATCAGACCAATGACCCATGGTGGTAGCTGTGCAATCTCAGGGTTAGCCAGTACTAAGATGTCGTTGTTGACATCCAGCTCGTTACCCGCCCAGCCTGCATCGGCAAAACGGCCATCATTTTCCAAGTCGTGTGCGGCGCGAGCTGTTTCAACTGCTGTCGTCGCTGCGCCAACGTCACCACCTTCTGTCTCAGCATTGGTCAAAGCCAGCTCTGCTGCGCCTAAGCCGCTGTCATTATACATCTGAATGCGGCCATCGCCATTTAAGTCGTTATACTTAATCAGACCTGTTTGCTCCCACGTCTTAATCCAGTCAGGACGCTGAGAATATTCAATCGCAGGTTCAGAGACGCCTTGAGGATAAATGGTGTCAATCAAGTTTAGACGCGCCATTGCACCAACAGCAGGGGCAGTGAAGTACAGCAAGGCAATAAATACCAAGGCCCAACCTGCTGACCAGCGTGCATCGGCAACTTTTGGGACGGTGAAAAAGCGAATGATAACGTGCGGTAGACCTGCCGTACCGACCATCAATGAGAGGGTAAACAGCACCATGTTGAGCTTGTTAGGTACATCGGCAGTATAAGAAGCAAAGCCCAAATCGGTAACGACCTGATCAAGCTTGGTCAATAGCGGTAAGCCTGATTCGGTATGGGTTGAGAACAAGCCCAAACCTGGAATCGGATTGCCTGTTAGCTCAAGAGAAATGAACACGGCAGGAATGGTATAAGCGACAATCAGTACCACATACTGCGCCACCTGTGTATAAGTAATCCCTTTCATACCGCCAAGAACGGCGTAGAAAAATACCACAAATGCGGCAATAATCAGACCAGTATTGCTCTCCACTTCCAAAAAGCGCGAGAAGGCAACCCCAGCCCCTGTCATCTGACCAATAACATACGTGGTCGACGCGATAATCAAGCACGCCACCGCGACCATCGCCGCCGTCTTAGAATAAAAACGATCGCCGATAAAATCAGGTACGGTGAATTTACCAAATTTGCGTAAGTAAGGGGCAAGCAGCATGGCAAGTAAGACGTAGCCGCCTGTCCAGCCCATTAAATAAGAGGACGCGCCGTAGCCGCCCGCAGCCAACAAACCTGCCATCGAGATGAATGACGCGGCACTCATCCAGTCCGCGCCCGTTGCCATCCCGTTTAATACAGGATGAACGCCGCCGCCTGCGACATAAAAATCACTGGTAGAGCCTGCACGCGCCCAAATGGCAATACCAAAATACAGCGCAAAAGACAAGCCTACAAAAATAAGATTAATTACAAACTGACTCATGGTATCACTCCTCGTCTACGCCATATTGCTTATCGAGCTTATTCATACGCCATGCGTAAAAGAAGGTAAGAATAATGAACGATGCAATAGAGCCTTGTTGAGCAAACCAAAAGCCAAGATCAGTACCGCCGATGGCAATACCTGAGAGTAGAGGACGTAAAAGAATCGCACAGCCATATGAGCAGAGTGCCCAAAAGACCAAGCAAATAAGGATAAGACGCACATTGGCGCGCCAATAGCCTGATGGATCGTTTTCATTTTGCATACGACAAACTCCTTTTGTCTTATGAAAAAGCAGAGTGACTGACAAGTACACATGGGTGCACAATATTTAACCAAGGGTCACGTACTACTAAACACATTCCATGTGTACTAAGGTAACGCTCGAAAGTATAAAAGTATTCGCTTAAGTCAAGAAAGTACGATTATACGCTGTCTTATCTATATCCATATCATTTATGTTGAGTCATAAAGCATCTCATTTATGTCATTGAGACACGCATTTATCTAAATAAAGAAAAGCAGATAAGACGTTATTATCATTATTATGTATACAGACAATGTTTTACTTATTGTAGTTGTATTCTTTGATATTCGGTATTTTTATAAAAAATGATATACAAAAGTGGTTAATGATTTTGATGGTCCCTGTCTACCATGACACATAATGACCATTAAAAACAGTCTCGATAAGGTGGTTTTGCAAAAAAAAATAGTGAATAAGCAAAAAGTCCAAGAGCCAAATGCGCCATGTTCGGTTAGAATATCGCCAGCGCAGCGCGAGTTGCGACAGGTCTAGGTAGGTTGATATGCATATGAGTGTCAAGCACCCTTTTATGCCTATCGACCCTGTGAGACAGCATCGTTATGATGCAGTGTGTGATTGCATGGAGGCACAATACACGCGTTGCCAAACATCAAATATCACATAAGGTAAATATATGGGTCAAGAACTATCACAGTGGTTTAACGAGTTGGTAAATTTTGGGGTTGGTGTTATTTGGGGAAATAATGATTGGATTATTGCCAGCAACCCTTGGTACGGTCTATTGATGTTTACCTTAATTGGCACAGGACTTTACTTCACCGTGGCGACTCGTTTTATTCAGTTTCGTCATTTTGGGCACATGTGGAAACTTCTGCGCGTCTCCAATCAGGGTCGTAAAGATGGCGGTATCAGCTCTTTTGAGGCACTGATGACCTCTCTTGCTGCACGTGTCGGTACAGGCAACTTGGCAGGCGTGGCTATTGCCATCTATTTGGGCGGGCCAGGCGCGGTATTTTGGATGTGGATTACCGCCATTGTCGGTATGTCAACGAGCTTTATTGAATCAACACTGGCGCAGGCCTACAAAGTACCGCACACAGATAATGTCTATCGTGGCGGCCCTGCGTATTATATTGAAAAAGGTCTGGGCAGCCGTGCGCTGGCGATTTTCTTTTCAATTTGTTTGCTAATCGCCTTTGGCTTGGCTTTTAATGGTGTGCAGTCAAACACCATCGCCCAAGCGACGCACGAAGCGTTTGGTGTGCCAACATGGGCAACGGGCTTGGCCTTGGTTGTATTGGTGGCACCCGTGGTGTTCGGTGGTCTGCGCTCGGTGGCGCGTATTGCGGGTAAAATTGTCCCTGTGATGGCTATTTTATATGTCTTGCTGGCGCTGTTTATTATCGTTACCAACTTTAGCCAATTTCCAGCAGCCGTCGCTCATATCGTAAAATCGGCCTTTGGCTTTGAGCAAGCGGCAGGTGGCGTACTGGGTTACGGTATTGCTCAAGCAATGATCAATGGTATCAAACGTGGCTTGTTTTCCAACGAAGCGGGTATGGGCTCTGCACCAAACGCCGCCGCCACCGCAAAAAGCCATCCTGATCATCCTGCGGTACAGGGCTTTATGCAGATGCTCGGCGTATTTATTGATACGTTGGTCATTTGTACCGCAACGGCGTCCATTATTATTCTATCAGGTGTGGTTGATCCTGCGTCAGAGCAGACAGGTATTCAGCTTACGCAACAAGCATTGTCACAATATGTGGGCAGTTTGGGCATTACCTTTGTAGCGATTGCGATTTTCTTTTTCTCATTCACCTCAATCATTGCCAACTACAGCTATGGTGAGTCTAACCTTGAATTTATCTCAGGTGAGAAAAACGCCAAAGTCATGATTATGGTGTTCCGCTTTTTGGTACTCGCTATGGTCTTTGTCGGTTCTGTCGCAAGCTTACCTGCGATTTGGAACTTTGCGGACTTGTCGATGGGTCTCATGGCGCTGGTCAACTTGATTGCCATTATTATTCTGTCGCCTGTGGCACTACGCATATTGCGCGATTATGAGCGCCAGCTTAAAGAAGGGAAGGCGGCAGACAAAATCAAATTTGATCCCAATCAATTTAAAAAGCTTAAAGACGAAGCCAACCGCGATGCGTGGACGGACTAACATATTAGCGTGTGTCTTTAGGGTGCTTGATGACTAAGGGGCTTGATGCTTTCTTTTTTAAGATTAAGGTATGTTGCCAATTAGCTCCTTTAGCTGTTTGAAGCACCGCTGCCCAAAAGATGACACATTCTAAAATAAGTTTTCTATATTCTTTTGACAAAGAATAACGATGAGTAAGTTTTTAAGAGGATAAGGGATTTATCTATCATGATTTGGTTAAAAATGCTCATAGGTGCACTGGTGGTATTGGTTATTCAACTGTTTACCCAAACGCGCTTTTTTTATTTAGCTGCACTAGCACCTTTGTTTCCAACCTTTACGTTGATTAGCCATTTTTTGATTGGTACACAGCGCAGCGTTGCTAACTTTAAAATCGCTTTAGTGTTTAGTATGTTGGGTGTCATACCTCATCTTATATATACGGTTTTGGTTTTTTTTACATTCAGCCATATGGGATTGTATAAGTCACTACTGTTAGGTATGGTGGGCTGGTTGGTGGCTGCCGCTATTTTAGTTTTGGTGTGGCAGCAGTATCAGCCCTAAACGTACGGATTCATATAGATCATTTATCTTTAGCAGTCATTTAAAGACAATTAATAAAAAATCGCGCTATTTGTAGCGCGATTTTTTTGTACTTATTATAAAAACAGCTTTACATATTGGGGTAGTTTGGACCGCCGCCGCCTTCTGGCGTCACCCATGTGATATTTTGTGAGGGATCTTTGATATCACAAGTTTTGCAATGCACGCAGTTTTGGGCATTGATAACAAACTTAGCGCCTTCAGCATTATTGACCACTTCGTAAACGCCAGCAGGGCAGTACAAACGCGCAGGCTCAGCATATAGCGGCAAGTTGATAGACACAGGTACGGTTGCATCCGTCAATTTAAGATGCACAGGCTGGTCTTCGGCGTGGTTGGTGTTTGAGATAAACACCGAAGACAGCTTATCAAAGGTCAGTTTACCGTCGGCTTTTGGATAGCTTGGCTGATAGGCGTGTGCTGCGCGCTCTAGCTGGTCGTAATCACGTAGGGTATCATGAATGGTCAGCGGCATCTTGCCGCCTAATAGGTTGTGCTCAACGAAGTTGAACGCGCCGCCCATCCATTTGCCCATACGGTGCATGGCAGGGGCAAAGTTACGTGCTGCATAGTTGTCTTCATAGAGCCATGATTTTTTGTACATGGTGGCGTAATTAATCACATCATCATGCTCACGGCCTTCTGCTAGCGCTTCAAATACTGCTTCGGCAGCCAGCATGCCTGATTTGATAGAGGTGTGCGTGCCTTTGATTTTGGCAGGGTTTAAGAAGCCTGCATTGTCACCGACCAACACCCCACCTGGGAACGACAGCTTGGGCAAAGAGTTCAGGCCGCCTTTCACCAAGGCACGCGCGCCATAAGAAATGCGCTTGCCGCCTTCTAATACGCTACGAATGACAGGGTGTAGTTTTAAGCGTTGTAGCTCGTCAAAGGGTGACATATAGGGGTTTGAGTACGACAAGTCGATGACGATACCAAAGCTGACTTGGTTGTTTTCATCAAAATACAACCACCAGCCGCCTGAGGTGCCCGTGTCGCTGAGCGGCCAACCTGAGCCGTGCATCACCACGCCTTGTTCGTGTTGGTTGTCAGGCACTTCCCACAGCTCTTTTAGGCCGATGGCATAATGCTGCGGGTCGCGACCTTGATCAAGGCTAAAGCGGCTGATTAGGCGCTTACCCAAATGTCCACGGCAGCCTTCAGCAAAGATGGTGTATTTGGCAAGCAGCTCATAACCTGGCTCAAAGCTTGGCTTTTCACTGCCGTCTGCTGCCACGCCCATATCGCCCGTTAAAATGCCTTTTACCGAACCGTCATCGTTATACAAAATGTCAGAGGCAGGGAAGCCTGGGAACATCATGACCTCTAGCTCTTCGGCTTGCTGCGCCAGCCAACGCACCACATTACCAAGCGATACGATATAGTTGCCGTCATTGTGCAGTGTGCTTGGCACAATAGCATCTGGCAGCTGCATCGCTTTGGTCGCGGATTTGAGCATATACACGCGGTCTTCGGTCACAGGGACGTTGAGCGGTGCGCCTTTTTCTTTCCAGTCAGGAATCAGCTCGTCTAGGGCGCGGGTCTCAATCACCGCACCTGATAAGGTGTGCGCCCCAAATTCAGAGCCTTTTTCGACCACACAGACCATAAATTCTTCGTTGCCCGCTTCGATGGCCAACTGACGCAAGCGAATGGCGGCAGATAGACCAGCAGGGCCACCACCGACAATCACCACATCAAACTCCATAGACTCGCGCTCGATTTCAGGCTCGGCAACGGCAGGCTGTATTTCAGTGGGCGCGTCTGTGTGAGCGGTGTCTGAATCTGTGGCATACATTGGCTTGTCTTGCTCTTGCATAGCTACTCCTAAACGGTTAATGGCTTCTGTGCGCTGACCATGCCCTTTGATAACATCCAGTGTCAATAGGGTATTTACTAGTACTGTCTATAGTGTACAAATGATACGGTGCAAAGCATATGTGCGTGCCATGATGCCTATAGACATGCACGCAGCTTCATATTAGCGGCTTTTGATTGATAAAACGAACCACAATCGGTGACTCAAAAGACAGTATTACTATGGTCGTTGGTATTGTGTGCTTACTTATTATAAAAGAAACCTGCTACAAACACGATACGCATTACGCCATCATGGTGTTAAGGTGGTTTACATCCAACAAGTCACGCGCGATACGCTTTATCATAACCCAAACTAAAATCAATAGTCATCCCAAATGCCTGTAAAGTCACGTTATCTGCGCCAAAGACAACATACCTACAACGATAAGGAAAATCGCCATGACGGCATCAACTCCAAAAGCAAACCAACAAGCCCCTGACTTGGACGCACTTAGTGCTTATCTAACCCCAAGTAATGCAGAGAACAGCCGCCGTATACCGCCTCTTGATCAATGGCATCCTAAGTCGGTTGCCACTATGGATATGTGCATCAGAGCCAATGGCGAATGGTGGCATGAAGGACGAAAAATCCAGCGTCCGGCCTTAGTCAGTTTGTTTGCAACCATCTTAGGTACAGAAACGAATGAATCTGGTGAGTCAGTCTATTATCTAAAAACACCTGTACAAAAGCTGTATATTTCCGTTGAAGATGCGCCTTTGCTCATCAATGATGTGGGCGTCGTGATAGAAGATGGGATACAGTGGCTAGAATTTACCAGCAGTACAGAAGACGTATTTCGGTTAGATGACGCGCACCCTTTGACGTTGCGCGCGCGTGATGATGGCGAGGTGCGTCCTTATATCCGTGTGCGCTCAGCCCTTGATGCCCTAATTGCGCGCTCGGTGTTTTATCATCTGATTGCGCTTGGCGACCTGATTGAACGCGACGGGCAAACGGTTTTATTGTTAGACAGTGGGGGTGCGCGTTACGAGATAAGCATGCCCAATGAGGCGCTAAATACTCCAGTATCTTGATTATTGGCCATTTTTTAAAAGAAGAGATACTGAATCGTACTACCGCCCCGCTAAAAACCCTGTTAAAAAAGTGCTAAGATAGTCACTTTTTGATAGTCACTTTTTAAAACACAGCGCTGATAGCAACTGGCGTACGTACCTATATGAACAAACGAGTGTGATGGATGGCATTACCGAACCTTGAGCGTAACGATACTGGCTTAGATAGTGTATGTGCAGATATTGTACCTACACCGCGGCTCAGTATGCACTCTCCGATAGGGCTGTTTGACTCAGGCGTTGGTGGATTGTCGGTTTATCAGCATTTGGCAAATGCTTTGCCATACGAGCGCTATATGTATTATGCGGATACCTTACACGTGCCTTACGGCAACCGTGACAGCAGTGAGATTGAGGCTTTGACGCTACGTGCCGTTGATTGGCTGTACCAACATGGCTGTAAGCTGATAGTGATGGCGTGTAACAGTGCCTCAGCTTATGCGCTCACTGCGGCGCGGATGCGCTATCCTGATGTGCCCATTGTTGGTCTTGTGCCAGCGCTCAAGCCTGCTGTGCTGGCGAGTCAGACCAAACGTATGGCGGTACTAGCGACTAAAGCAACCCTGAATGGTAGCTTACTTAACACCGTTATTAACGATGTGGCCGTACCGAGTGGTGCTGAAGTGGTTAAATATTTTGACCCAGATTTGGTACCGTGGGTTGAGGCGGGTATGCCTGAAGATGACCCGACGGCTGTACGTCTGCGCAATCAGCTTAGTATCTTTGCCAGAGACGGTATCGATTATTTAGTATTAGGGTGCACGCATTACCCCTTTTTTAGTGCGTTTTTACAAGAAGAAATTGCCGCTCAGCGTTTAAACATTCGTGTTTTAGATTCAGGTCAAGCCATTGCAGCTCGTGTACAGCATTTGTTAAGTATGCGTGGATTGCTGGCGGTTTCAGCAGGTTCGGTCTTGTCTAAACCCCCATTACAGTTCTATGCCAGTAAATGCGATACAAGGGTGTTACAAGTGGTCAAACGCTTGCTGGGCGATGATGTTTTGGTACACACTATAAGTCAGTTGAAGGCATAATTTAGCGTGTCATTACGGTATATTTGTGTTTTAATACCACACTTTTAATAGGGTTATTTTGCGTAAATTTTAGGTGAAAGCCATCGGGCAACTTGCTACTATGCAAGCCTATTGTGTCGACTATAAAATATCTGTGCTCTATTTGAACGTTTTTATTATTCGCTGAGGTCTGTGTGTCTATGCATCGCTATCATATCCACGTTATATGTGCGGCTAATGATCAACTGCACCTGCTAGAAGAGATTGCTATATTTTTTCAAACACGTGCATTCTTGACTTACGATGTGTCCAGTCAAATTCCGACCGCGACGCTCTACAGCCGCCAATGTATTGATACGTGCGATTATACCTTAGTTATCATTGGTGACAGCTATGGTATGACACACAAAATTGGCGTCAGTCAAATGCACTTGAGCTATCTAAGTGCAAAGGCAAAAATGAAGCCTATGATGGTACTGGTTAAAACGCAAAGTAGTGATTTGGACATCAGCCGTCAGTTACAAGATTTTATGCGCTTGGTCGAGCAGCAAGCCAATCGTGTCTACTATTATGATGGCGCGACAGACATGAATGAACTGCTCAGCTACGCCTATGACAACATGGTCGAAAAACACCCTGCACTTGGTTGGCGACAGGGCGCTGAACCCACAACTGCCGAAACAGACACATCAAATCATCCGTCTCAAGACGCTCGCTATAACAGCATCGTCAGTAATACATACAATAAAGACCGACGCATTGATGCCTCTGTCGATAGCCTTACTGACAGTTTGGGTTTAAATGACACCTTTATTGTCGAATATACCGCGCAAGCTTACGAAGGCGGCAACCTATCTGATGTCCATATGAAGGTAGATTTTACATGGCGTGAGATTCTAGTCGCACTGGTACACATTCCCTCAGCCTTTTCTAAATATGGCCTACAAAACTGTATCAACAATTTGATTGCGCCAAAGGCTGACATCGATATCAAAAAAGTCATGCCGAATGTTCATGCGGTTGCTCGTTGTCAAATCACTCAAGAAGACCTGCTTAAATTGCAGCATTGCTTGATTAAGGCCAACTGGATTGAACTGACAGCGCCTTTAAACAGTCGTATTAGTAAAGAGCTGTGGAAAGTCACTTATTACGCTAAGCAGCAATACAAGGATATCAAAGCCCAAGAAGCGCATAGCGCACTGACCTTACGCTCACGTTAATCTTTTGCTATAGCACATCTGCTGTTCTCTGACCAATGTGCTGCTACGTTTTGTAATATAAAACCTACGCGCACGCCCTTGTGCATTTTTTTAAAACATCAAATAATAAAATGGTATTCATATCTAATATTATAAAAATAATGCATAGCAATAGCGTCTGTCGCGCGCCCTTGGCGGTAATAATAGGCTTATCTATTGCCCAAAATACAGCGTAAGATTAAGGAGATAATAATGAGCAATCCAAAACATGATGACCTCAACAAAGAAATTGATGAGCTATCAAAAGCCATGCATGATGCCGACCAGTTTCATACCCTAGAAGAACAAGTGGCGGACATGAAGCGCCGTGGGATCGACCCAAGCAAAGCCTATCGCGACTGGGACGAAGAGAAAGCCAAAGAGGATTGGGGCGATAAAACATGGCTAGAAAACGGCAAATGGGAACCAAAAACCGCCCAAGACCTTGATGAAAAAGCGCGTGAAGATTGGACAGGTGATACAGGCAAACCAAACCCACCACCATTTGTATAATGCCTTATCGCTATTTTTTATATCAAAGTAGCCATAAGAATGAAGTAACAAAAAAGGTCATACATCGCGTATGACCTTTTTTTATGTTCAGTTTCTAAGGATATAGGTAATAATAACGCGGTTTATTGCTCACCATCATCAATACGTACCAAGCGAATTACCCCGTCTGCGTCCATCGTGCGGCGATAGCGCGGCTGGCTGGTTGGCTGATTGCTATAGCTGTTTTGGCTATAAGTATTTTGGTTACTGCTATTTTGATTACTGCTCCTTTGGCTATAGCCGTTCTGACTGTAGCTATTTTGACTGTAGCTTGGCGTTATGGTCGTTTGCGTGTTTTGCTGCTGAATCAACTGCCCCATGCTGTCGTTGCCACTGCGCGCTGGCGTATTGTAGCCGCTGCTATTGGTGTTGCGACTTGGCGCGTCACCCACGATTAAGCGATAAAACTTTTGCCCTGCGCGTCCATCAGCAGGGAAGACGCCGCGACTGGTCTGATACTGCTGGATGGCGGTACGCGTGTTGTCACCGATGATGCCATCGACGCCGCCGATATCGTAGCCTGCATCAAGCAGTGCTTGCTGAATGTCTTTGGCTTGCTGACGGCTGATACCAGGGTCATCGGTCGGCCAAGCAGTGATAAAATCGGTCTTGCTGCTGTCTTCTTTTTCAACCAAGCTCGATAAATGGGCAATCGCCAACGCATAGCTCTCTGAGGCGTTATAAGAGTAGAAGGTATCGAAGTTTTTGCCGACCAAGAAGGCAGGACCTTCTTTTCCTGCGGGCAATAATAACCCTGCACTGCTCAAGTCATACGGCAGTGGGCGACCATCGGCAAGCGTTAAGCCTTGCTGACGCCAGTAGTCCATCGACTTTTTGTTTTTACGGTTTGAGGTTGCCCAGTAGCCATCTGGCAGGCGCACTTCATAGCCCCATGGCTCGCCTGTGCGATAGCCACGTTTTGATAAGAAATTGGCGGTCGAGGCGAGCGCGTCAGGCACACTGTTCACCAAGTCGCGGCGACCATCGCCATCAAAGTCGACTGCCAACTCTAAAAAGGTACTCGGCATAAACTGCGTTTGCCCAAATGCACCCGCCCATGAGCCTGTCATATCGCTTGGGTTGATATCGCCGTTTTGCACGATTTTTAATGCATTGGCATACTCACCGCGAAAGTAGCTTTGGCGGCGGTCAAAACAAGACAAGGTCGCGAGTGACTCGAACAACGGCTTTTTACCGAGTGTCTGTCCAAAGTTTGACTCCACGCCCCATACGCCAAGAACGTGCTCACTTTTTACGCCATAGCGCGATTCGATACGGCGCAGCGTGTCCGCCCATTGGTGCTTGGCACGGATACCGTCTTCGACGCGCTCTTTATCCACGAGTGAAGACAGATAGTCCCAAATGTCTTTACGAAATTCGGGCTGATAGTTGAGTGATTGAATCACGCTGGGGTCAGGCGCGCTTGGGCGATAGCGCTCAAAGGTGCTGTTTGACACGCCGTTAAATTGACTGCTGTTTTTAAGTCCGTTTAAACACTGTTGAAACTCGCTATTGGATAAGTCGGGCGCAGGCGGACTGGCCGCATACGCACTGCTCATGGTTAATAAACCAATCGCTGTACCCAGCGCAGAAAAAGAAAATAAAGAAGGTGAACGCATAACCATGTCCTATAATCGCTCAATAAGCAGCATCAGTGCTGACCATTATGATAAGTAACAAAAGAGTAGCGAAAACCAACAAACATTTAAAGTATAACCATCTTGCCGTTACCATATTAAAACGTGGTGCGAGATGGCAGACAGATAACGATCTTTATGATAAGCGGCTTAACGGTTTTTTAAAAAAAATAGTAGGCTTGGTATAGTCAAGTCAATCTACAAATAGTACAGCGAGATTAAAGGCTATTTTTCGCAGCCTCTGGAGACGAAGTCACAGCAAGCAAGGAAAATAGCCTTTAATCGAGTGTGTTTTTAACGCTATATCATTTTTATTTTGGCTTAACTATAACGTAAAGCGAATTCAAAGTATAAAAAAACCCTGCTGCTGTGACTACTAAACACAACGGCAGGGCAAATTGAAGGTCAATACTTTTTCGCAATTTGCATCAATAATGGCTTAACTCACCATATATTTGCTAAATTCCTTACGCAGCTTGGCAAGCTTGGGCGGAATCGCAAAGTTGCAGTAGGCTTGGCCTGGGTTTTTGTTAAAGAAGTCTTGATGATAATCTTCTGCCAAATGAAAGGTTTCAGCAGGGTGCACTTCAGTCACCACATCAACGCCCATATCGCGTAGCTTGTTAATGGTACGGTCAACCGTTGGCTTTTGCGCTTCGTCGGTATAGAACACCACACTGCGGTATTGGCTACCGACATCATTGCCTTGACGGTCTTTGGTCGTGGGGTCGTGCGTGGCAAAGAAAATATCAAGAATCACTTCTAACGGCACAACTGATTCATCAAAATCCACTTTAATGACTTCAATGTGACCTGTGTCACCACCGCAAACCGCTTGATAGTTGGCCGTCGCCGCATCGCCGCCCATATAGCCAGAAGTCACGCCGTTGACACCTTTTACCGATAAAAATACCGATTCGGTGCACCAAAAGCAGCCACCGCCTAAAATAATACTTTGCATAATCTGTCCTATGTTGTTGTGTATATTGTCTTTCGCGTTCGTCTTATGGATCGTGCCGACTTTAACGTCATTTTTATTATATTGGGACGCTGCATTGGTAAATCAAAGCAGACAATAAAGATTAGATAGTGATATTTAGCTTATCAGGGCTTGGAGAGGGGCGAAGTAACAAATGGTAATGTTATACTAGGCTTTTGCTACCTGCCACGCTGACAGTTTGCGCTTACTTTTAAACAAAAGCGCCAAGGTCACTTGTGGGTTGGCATACTTTTTTAAAGGTCGTGGTGACTGTCACCATCAGTAGCGATTTATGCTGCGCGCCTGTCCGATATTGTCCGATAATACGAGCTTTTTTATGAATCCATTAGCGCTTGAGCAAGCTGCCCCGCAGACCGAGCACGATACCTTATTTACCACGCCACTTGATAAGGCGGCGCGCTTTTCGTTTGATGAGCAGGTGGTGGCGTGCTTTCCTGATATGATTCGCCGCAGCGTGCCAGGCTATGGGCAAGTGCTGGCGATGCTGCCGATTTTTGCCAAGCGCCATTGTGGTTATCAGCAGCAGACAGCGGACGGTCGCCGCGTCAGCCGAGTGTATGACTTGGGCTGCTCGCTTGGGGCAGCAAGTATGGCGCTAGCAGGCGAGTTTGCGCCGACAGATTTGCAAATCAAAGCGGTCGATGTGTCGCCTGCGATGACCGAGGAAGCCAAGACGCTGCTTGAGACCCATTACCCTGAACATGATATTGAGGTGATGACGGCGGACATTCGCACGTTGCAACTTGAGCCGTGCGATATGGTGATTTTAAATTTAACCTTGCAGTTTTTGCCCGCCGATGACCGCCGCGCCTTATTGGACAAGATTCATGCCGCACTTGGTGAGGGCGGTATCTTGGTATTGACCGAAAAGACGCACGATTTTGATGAGCAGCAAGACGCGTGGCTGGTTGAGCGCTATTATGACTTTAAGCGCGCCAATGGCTATAGTGAGCTTGAGATTAGCGGTAAACGCAATGCGCTTGAAAACGTACTGATTACCGACACGCTAGAGGCGCATCATGAGCGCTTGGCGGCGGTGGGCTTTGCCCGTCATACCACATGGTTTCGCTTTTTAAACTTTGTGTCCATTGTGGCGTTTAAATAACGCTTGTCTTTGTTAAAGCTATTTTTTTCAATACGGTAACTTGCTTTTATGCTTAACAACACCATTACGCACGCAGAACGCGAATTATATGTAACGCTATTAGAGCTGGCTCAGCAGTATCCAAGTGCTTATGAATGGCTGACGCGCCTGCCTACATGGTTAAATGCGATCAAAGACAAAGCCAACTACGCGCACGCGCCTGCCTATCAAGCGGCGGTAGCACGTCTGCCAAACCTAACGGTCAATCGTGTCGATCTGAGTAGCGATACATTAACGGTTGATGCAAGTCTTAATCCGTCTCAGCATAAACAAACGACAGCGTTATTAAAACAACTCATGCCATGGCGCAAAGGGCCGTTTCAGGTTGGGGATAATGAGTCAGGCATTACTATCGATACCGAGTGGCGCAGCGATTGGAAGTGGCAACGGGTCGCGCCGCATTTGAGCAGGCTAGATGGTCGCCGTGTATTAGACGTGGGCGGCGGTTCGGGTTATCACGGCTGGCGCATGGCTGGGGCTGGGGCAGATACGGTGATTATCATTGACCCGTCTTGTTTGTTTTATCATCAGTTTATGGCGATACGTCATTTTGTCGGCGCGGCAGATGCGCATGAGACAGGTCGCTACCGCACACATTATATTCCTGTGCCGCTTGAAGCTTTGCCTGAGCACAGTCAGTTGTTTGATACCGTGTTTAGCATGGGCGTGCTGTATCACCGCGCTTCGCCGTTTGAGCATTTGCAGCAGCTCAAAGGGCAACTGGTCAAAGGTGGCGAGCTGGTACTCGAAACTTTGGTGGTCGAAGGCGATGCCAATACGGTATTGGTGCCCCATGATCGCTATGCGCAGATGAACAATGTGTATTTTTTGCCATCAGTCGCCGCATTGACAGGCTGGCTAGAAAAAGTCGGTTTTTCAGATGTGCGCTGCGTGGACGTTGCGGTCACCTCCACTGAGGAGCAAAGACAGACCGAGTGGATGACTTACCATTCGTTGACAGACTTCTTAGATCCCAATGATCCGACCAAAACCGTTGAGGGCTATCCTGCGCCCATGCGGGCAACCTTAATTGCAAAACGCGCTTAAGTTATAAAAAAGTGCGAAATATTGAATATAAACAACAGAGCATTGGGGAGTTTTTTACAACACCCAATGTTCAAATACCACTTCAAGCAGCAGTTTTAATAAAAAGCCGACCGAGCCTGCGCCCAAGGCTAAGAAAATCCAAAACGTGCCTGCGCGTCCTGCTTCAGACTGCTTAGAGATATCCCACATAATAAAAAACAAAAAGGTAATAAAAATGGGCAATAAAATGTAAAGCCCCCAATCGGTAATGGTGCTGGCTGCAATCGCAAACATAGCGTCATCCTATTGATAAAATATAAAGGCGCCCCGAAGTAAACGTCGTATCGCTCGGCGGTGGGCGCGCAAGTAGGGCGTATTATACGTCAGATACGCCGCGCTATAAACGGTCAATGGTAAGGTGGCACAGGAATACGACAATCTGTGCTTTATAACCTATCAATATCGCCCAAAGCTACCAAACACTCAGTAGCGCGCCACTAAAAATCCATAATAAATACACAACACGCGCAGCTATTTTTTGGTGAAATGATGCAATTGCGGGTAAAGGTTGTTATATTTATAGGTTATTTATTTTTTGATTTTGCTTGACGGCGATACGTCCTATTCGTGATTTATCAGCTGTTGGCTGTTTTTATTCTTAAATTTGAGTGCATCATCTATGTCACAAGCGCAAATCGATACCTTAGCCGCACTGTTTGATACCGCTGCCGAGACGCTAAAAGCCGACGGCACCTTGCCAAGCGATTGGCAAAACAACAGTCAAATCACCCGCACCAAAGACGCCAGTCACGGTGACTTTGCCAGCAACATCGCCTTAGTGGCAGCAAAAGTGGCAAAGACCAACCCGCGCGCCCTAGCCGAGCGTATCGTAAGCGCCCTGCCTGACAATAAAGACGTGCGCCAAGTAGACATCGCAGGGCCTGGCTTTATCAATGTTTTTTTAAACGCCGATGCTAAATTTGCTGTCTTAAGCGATATTTTTGCGCAGCAAGACCGCTTTGGCTTAAGTGATGAATTTAATGGACAAAAGGTGCAGGTCGAGTTTGTTTCTGCAAACCCAACCTCCAGCCTACACGTGGGACACGGTCGCGGCGCGGCATTTGGTATGAGTGTAGCAAACTTGCTCGAAGCGGTTGGCTACGATGTGACGCGTGAATATTACGTCAATGACGCAGGTCGTCAGATGGATATTTTGGCGACCAGTACTTATTTGCGCTATGTAGAATTAAACGGCGAGAGCGTCACTTTCCCAACCAACGGCTACCAAGGCGACTACGTACGCCATATCGCTGAGAGCGTGAAAGCACAGCACGGCACAGATTATGTGCATCCGTTTGCCAGTATCGCAGCGGACGTGCCTGAAGATGCGACCTTTGAAGTGAATGAGGCGGGCGAAAAAGTCCTCATTTCAGGCGATAAAGAAGCGCACATTGATGGCTTGATTGCCAATAGTAAAGCACTATTGGGCGGCGAAGGCTACGCGCTGTTTTTAAACGCGGCATTGACCAGCATCTTGGCAGACATTAAAGATGACCTAAATGACTTCGGCGTCAGCTACGAGCGCTGGTTTAGCGAAAAGTCTATCGAAGCTGAGATTGAGCCTGCCTTGCAAGTGCTCGAAGACAAAGGTTATCTGTACGAAAAAGACGGTAACATTTGGTTTAAATCGACCGATTTTGGCGATGAAAAGGACCGCGTAGTGCGCCGTGCTAATGGTCAAAGCACGTATTTTGCTTCAGACATCGCTTATCACAAAAACAAGTTTGACCGTGGCTTTGATAAAGTGGTCAACGTCTGGGGCGCTGACCATCACGGTTACGTGCCGCGAGTAAAGGCAGCGCTGACTGCGCTGGGCATTGATGCTGAGCGCTTGGACGTGGTATTGGTGCAGTTCGTTGCGCTATGGCGGGGTAGTGAAAAAGTGCAGATGTCCTCGCGTTCGGGTCAGTTCGTCACCCTACGTGATCTGCGTGCAGAAGTCGGCAATGATGCGGCGCGTTTTTATTATGTGGCGCGCAAACCTGAAGTGCATATTGACTTTGATTTGGAACTGGCCAAATCACAAAGTAAAGACAACTTGGTGTACTACATTCAGTATGCCAATGCGCGTGCATGCCGCGTACTAGAAAAACTGGCAAGCCTCGGTCTGTCGGTCGATGACGCGGCGGGTGCTGAGCACGAGCAGCTGCTCGACGCGCCAAGCGAAGACGAGCTATTAAAGCTATTGGCTGCCTATCCAGCGACCTTGCGCCGTGCAGCCACAGGCTATGAGCCTCACGTCTTGACCAACTATCTCAAAGAGCTTGCCGCCTTGTTCCACGGCTGGTACGACAGCAACCGCATCCTGCCTGTCAGCGTCACTTCAGGGGACGCGCCAAGTGCGGACGAAATGGCACTGATGCAAGCGCGTCTGCGTCTGTCAAAAGCGGTGCAGCAAGTCTTAAGCAATGGCTTAGGATTGCTCGGCTTGTCTGCGCCAAGCAGCATGTAAGAAAATCACGCGCTGTCGGGTCTGCTTTTAATGAGGCAGACCCAGACACACGACGATTGGACAGCAGGTGCTGTCTTACGGATAACGACCTCTATTGGTAAGGAGAAAAAGTCCATGTTAGCCAAAAAACCTAAAGGCGCGACCACCAAGCGCGAGCGTAGCAGTGTCGCAGGCTTATTATGGATGTTTGTGGGTGCGGTATTGACGCTAATGATTGGCGTGTTTTTGTACCTATCGCCGCTGTTTGACTTTAACAAATCACCAGACAATGCCGAAAACGCGGACAGACAAGTACAGCCGCGTGTCAATACCGACACGGACAACGAAGACTACGAGTTTTACGACATTTTGCCCAATCAAGAAATGGTCGCCATTCCTGATGAGCAGTTTGGTGATGGCAATCAAGGACAAGTCGGCAGCAATGGCTTTGAGCCTGATGTGGTCGTGACCGAGCCGCCTGTAGACAGTGGCAACTTTGGGGTATCGGAAACCACCACTATTGAGCCAAGTGCGGGCAATAGCGCCGCCAACAGCAGCGATGACGGGCAGATCACTGTGGTCGAAGAAGACGCCACCTATGATGCGCCAAGTACGCCCAGCAACAGCACTACCAGTAATAACAATGCTAATAATAGCAGTGCTAATAGCAGTAACAACAGTGCAGGGCGCGCCAGCGTACAAAACGCAGGCGGCACGACCTATATCTTGCAAATCAACAGCTTTAGTAATGCCGATGAAGCCGACCGCCGCCGCGCCCAAGTGTTAATGGCGGGCGTTGATGCCAAAGTGGTTAAAAACACCACCGCAAACGGTGAGCCGATTTATCAAGTCATCTCGCGTACCATGAACAGCCGCCAAGCGGTCAGTCGTGCCCAGCAAAACCTACAAAACAACGGCATCGATTCCATCATCGTTGAGCAGCGCCGCTGATGTTAATGGGGGGTGAGGTTAAAAAAAGCTATCGCGTGTCAATCTGCTCAATGATGGTACGTTGTGGCAGAATATAAGCCGATAGATAAAATAAAAAAAGCGTCTGGTAAAGGCGCTTTTTTTAGATTTAAACATACAAAATATAAGACAAGCGGTCTTTTGATTGGGTCATTAGGGATGAGTTATGGACACAAGTGCGCAGGTTAGGCTCAAAGCCTTTTTTCAAAAATACTTTATCGATGCGTTTACAGGGATGGCGCTTGGCTTATTCGTTACCTTAATTGCAGGTCTGATTATCTCGCAGATAGGCAATTTTGTGCAGTTGCCAGCATTGATGGCGATTGGTAAGCTTGCCTCCATCTTAATGGGCGCGGGTATCGGTGTGGGTATCGCCTATTATTTAAAAGCGCCGACACTGGTGATGCTCAGTTGCTTGGTGGCGGGGATGCTGGGCGCGCACTCTGAAGCGCTGATGGCAGGTACGCTGTTCATCCCTGTTGA
Source organism: Psychrobacter sp. bablab_jr014 (assembly GCF_016464015.1). Lineage (GTDB taxonomy): Bacteria > Pseudomonadota > Gammaproteobacteria > Pseudomonadales > Moraxellaceae > Psychrobacter. The sequence goes on along the minus strand of NZ_JACDXT010000014.1, from coordinate 17,067 downwards.
GGGTGCGCCTGCGACCTTTACCGCCGTTCCTGGCAATCCGATTGGCGCGTATCTGAGCGCCGTTTTTGCCTACCGTGCGGGCACATGGGTAGCGGGTAAAACCAAATTGGATATTTTGCTCATCCCATTAGTAGTCTGTTTGGTGGCGCTCGCGGTCTGCGCGTGGCTCAATCCACCTGTGGTGGCAGCAGTCAATGCCATCGGGCAGGGCATTCATGCGGCGACCACACTCCAGCCGCTACTTATGGGCATTGTGATTGCGGTAGTGGTCGGTATCTTATTGACCATGCCGACCTCTAGCGCGGCGATTTGCATCGCTATTGGTTTGGGCGGTGTGGCTGGCGGGGCGGCGGTCGTGGGCTGCGCGGCGCACATGATTGGCTTTGCCGCAGCAAGCTATAAAGACAACGGCATGAGCGGCGTTATCTCGCAAGGGTTGGGAACGAGTATGCTTCAGATTCCCAATGTGCTTAAAAAGCCGATTATCCTACTGCCCGCAGTGGTTGCCAGTGCCGTGGTCGGTCCAATCGCGACGGTGGGTTTTGGGCTGGCGTGTACGGCGACAGGCGCGGGGATGGGTACGGCAGGGCTGGTCGGTATATTTGGTGTGTTGGAGGCGTCCAAAGACATCATGCCGCCTGCGCAAATATGGACGGCGATTATACTGCTGATGTTCGTCTTACCAGCGCTCATTGCGTGGGGGACGGCGTTTATTATGCGCCGCGCAGGGCTTATTGTTGATGGCGATATGAAATTGCCGTAAGGCTCGGGCAAAGTAACCCACATAAAAAAAGTCCAGCGCTCAGGCTGGACTTTTTATTGGGCAATGCCAAAGACGGTTTATACAATCTTTGGTGCGCTGCCAGTATTAATCACGTCTTCATCGACCGTGACCGAGGTTGCGCCTTCCATTGAGGGCAGCTCGTACATGGTATCAAGAAGCGCGTTTTCGACGATTGAGCGCAGACCACGTGCGCCTGTTTTGCGCTCAACAGCGCGTTTGGCGATAGCGGTAAGTGCAGCATCAGTAAAGCTGATTTTTGCACCTTCCATATCGAATAGGTACTCGTACTGCTTAACCAAAGCATTTTTAGGCTCGGTCAAAATCTGTATCAGTGCCGCTTCGTCCAGCTCTTCGAGCGCTGCGATGACAGGCAGACGACCGATAAGCTCTGGAATCAGACCAAACTTAATCAAATCTTCGGGCTGTACTTCTTGCAGCAAGTCAGAGCTATGGCTGTCGTCTTTTGAGCTGACTTCAGCATTAAAGCCAATGCCGCCTTTTTCAGTACGCTGCTGAATGACTTTTTCTAGTCCTGCAAACGCACCGCCCACGATAATCAAGATATTGCTGGTATCGACCTGAATCAGCTCTTGCTGTGGGTGCTTACGACCGCCGTGCGGTGGAATCGCAGCGACCGTGCCTTCAATCAGTTTTAGCAAGGCTTGCTGTACGCCTTCGCCCGACACGTCACGGGTGATAGACGGGTTGTCGCCTTTTTTGCTGATTTTATCAATCTCATCGATATAGATGATGCCTTGCTCGGCTTTACTCACATCATAGTCAGAGGCTTGCAGCAGCTTTTGTACGATGTTTTCCACGTCTTCACCGACATAGCCTGCTTCGGTCAAGGTGGTCGCATCCGCCATTGCAAAAGGCACGTCCAGTAAGCGCGCTAAAGTTTGCGCGAGCAAGGTTTTGCCTGAGCCTGTCGGACCAATCAGCAAGATATTACTTTTTGCCAGCTCAACCATCGCGTCATCCGCGCCGATTTTGGCTTGTTTTTTGTCTTTTGCCAGCGTTTGACTGACTTTTAGACGCTTATAGTGGTTGTATACCGCAACCGCCAGCGCTTTTTTAGCGGCGTCTTGACCGATGACGTAATCATCAAGGTGCGCGCGCAAGGCTTTTGGCGTGGGCAGTTTTTTATTGACCCACGAGGTGTCAATGCTGTCGTCGTCGCTGTCCGCGATGCTGCCATCGGCAAGCAGGTCGGTACACAGCTCAATACATTCATTACAAATATTGGCGTCTTCTGCGCCGATTAACTGTTTGACTTCATCTTTGGCTTTACCGCAAAACGAGCAATGCGGCTGCTGGTTATCTGCCATAGAAAGATACTCCTAAAATAGTCGGCTTGCTGCCTGCTTTTCTTAATCAAAAACAGGCATAGATATGGGTGTCTAAATCTTGCCCACAGGGTACGCTTATTGACACACGCGCAGGGCAACGGGTCGCAGGCTTATAGTGCCGCTGGACGACGCTCCAACACCTCATCAACCAGACCGTAGTCTTTTGCCGCTGCCGCACTCATAAAGTTGTCGCGGTCGGTGTCTTTTTCTAGACGCTCAACAGGCTGACCTGTGTGCTCAGCAAGTAGGCGGTTTAGTTTGGCTTTTAGCTCAATGATTTCGCGGGCGTGAATCTCGATGTCTGACGCCTGGCCACGGAAGCCGCCAAGGGGCTGGTGAATCATCACGCGTGAGTTGGCTAGGGCATAGCGTTTGCCTTTTGCGCCTGCTGACAGCAAGAATGAGCCCATAGACGCCGCTTGACCCATGCAAATAGTCGATACGTCAGGCTTGATAAAGTTCATGGTGTCATAGATCGCCATACCCGCCGTTACCACGCCACCTGGTGAATTGATATACAAATGGATGTCTTTGTCTGGGTTTTCGGCTTCTAGGAACAGCATCTGCGCGACAATGAGGTTTGCCATGTTGTCTTCGACTTGACCTGTCAAGAAAATCACGCGCTCACGCAATAGGCGCGAAAAAATGTCAAACGAGCGCTCACCGCGTGACGATTGCTCGACCACCATCGGGACTAAAGCATTTTGGGCCGCGTCTTGGTGCGCGTTCATTAGGGTATCAAAGTGCGGATTGGTGGTAATACGGTCATAATCTGTCATAAATATTTCCTATATCTCAATATCATTCGCAAAAAAAGTCATCATCGGCGATTTGTGCTTGAGTGGTGATGATAAAAAAGAAAAGTCATTAAAAGGGGTTGTTATAAGAATACATTGCTAGGGCGTGCCTGCTGCGCATTGATAATGCCACAGAGTACCGAGTCATCACAAGACAAGCGCCATATCACAAGCTTGCCGGCAGCAAAAAAACGTCTCCTATTAATAAGGCGTTTGCCTGCATTTATCAAGAGCTGGTGACACAAAGCCAAAACAAAAATGCCCCAACATCGCGTTAGGGCATTCTTTAGTCATCTAGGCGGCAAAAAGCAAAAATTACATGCCTTGCTGCTGCTGAGATGCCAATAGGTCTTGGTAGCTGACTTCTTTGTCAGTTACTTTGCCTTGCGCAATGATGTAGTCAACCACTTGGTCTTCTAGTACTACAGATTCAATGTTCGCACGCTGTTGCTTGTCATTGGTGTAGTAGTCGATAACCTCTTGTGGGTCTTCGTAGTTTTCAGCCGCTTCTTGGATAAAGCACTCAACACGCTCTTGGTCTACTTCTAGACCTTGAGTGTCGATTAGGCGTGCTACGATGATGCCCAGACGCGCTGCACGTAGTGCTTGGTCTTCGAACAATTCGTCTGGCAGCATGTCTTTGTTAAAGCTGTCTGCGCCTGCGCCGAACTGCTGCGCGAAACGCTGCATCATCATGTTACGCTGACGCTCAATCTCTTGCTCTAGCATCGCGCTTGGTACATCAAATTCGTTCTTTTCTAGTAGCGCATCAAAAGCCGCTTGTTTTACTTGGTTACGCGCAGCATTTTTGATTTCGCGTTCCATGTTTTTACGCACGTCTTCTTTTAGTTTGTCAATGCCGCCTTCAGTCACGCCGAATTGCTCTAGGAATTCTTCGTTGATTTCTGGCAGTTTTGATTTTTCAACGCGTTTTACGTTGATTTTGAACTGTGCTTCTTTACCTGCAAGGTCTTCTGCTTGGTAGTCTTCTGGGAAAGTGACGTCGATAACTTTTTCTTCGCCCGCTTTCATACCTTTGATGCCCGCTTCAAAGCCTGGAATCATTTGGTTGCTGCCGATAACCAATTTAAAGTCTTCAGCTGAGCCGCCCTCGAATTTTTCGCCGTCGATTGAGCCTTCGAAGTCAAAAATCACTTGGTTGCCTTTGTCGGCTTTACCGCGTTTTTCAACGAACTCTTCGCGCTGCTTTTGTAGGTTGGTAATCATGGTGTCAACGTCGTCATCGTTAACGCTTGCGGTTTGACGCTCAATTTCGATTTCGTCAATGCCTTGTACGTCTACTTCTGGGAAGATTTCAACGGTCGCTTGATAGACCAAGAAGTCGTCTTCTAGTTTTACGTCGTCGATGTTTGGCATGCCAACCGCGCGGATGTCTTCTGCTTTGATGGCTTCGAATACGGTGTCACGAATCACATCGTTGATGACTTCTTGCTGAATGCCAGCGCCGTACTGAGCGCGGATGTGTGACACAGGAACGTTGCCTTTACGGAAACCGTCGATTTTGGCAGTTTTTGCCACTTGGCGGATACGACCGTCAACTTTCTGCTGAATTTTTTCAACAGGAACTTTAACCGTCAGTTGGGTTTCTTTGTTTGACAACTTGTTGGTGGTTACTTGTAAATCTGTAGCCATGTTCATTACACCTTTAAGGTTAAAATAAGGGGCAACCGCGCACAAAAAAATCCGCTTGGCTGCGGGCGATTGCCATGGAGTGAATAGGGTTTTTTATTAAATTTTAAAAGTAGATAAGTATAATCTATCTGCCAATCAAAGTAAAAGCCATCTATCTAGGGGCGCGGCCTAGGGGCGCGGCGCGTCTATGAACCATAAGATGAGATGTGACGATTGATTGTGACATAGGTACTTATAAACAGGTGCTTACAAATAGATGCTTACAAACTGGGCAACTGTGTCAGCAGCTTACGAATCGCCTTACCGCGATGGCTGATGTCGTTTTTGTCCACGGCGCTCAGCTCGGCAGCGCTGGTCTTTAGGCTCGGCAGCCAAAACAGCGGATCATAACCAAAGCCGCCATCACCCACAGGCGCGTCCAAGATTTCGCCGCGCCATAAGCCTTGAGCGACGAGCGGTAAGGGGTCATCGGCATGACGCACCATCACAAGGACACATACGAACACACCTTCAATCGGGCTGTCGCTACGCATCGGCGCGAGCGTCTCAAGCAGTTTGGTGTTGTTTTTGCTATCGTTGCCGTGCTCACCTGCATAGCGCGCTGAGTGGATACCAGGTGCGCCGCCAAGCGCTGGGACGCACAGTCCTGAATCGTCCGCAATCGCAGGCAGACCACTAATGCGGCTGGCGTGGCGGGCTTTAATCAGGGCATTTTCAACAAAGCTTTTGCCGTCTTCAACCGCGTCCTCAATCCCAAGCTCACCTTGCGGCACCACATCCACATCAAGGTGGGCGCTGGCAAACAGCCTCTGAAACTCTGCAAGTTTGCCTTTATTATTGCTGGCAATGACCCATTGTTTGGTGGGGCGTTCGGCGCAGTCGGTAGGGGTTTGGGATAATGAACTCATAATAGAACTCTCATACGGGCATACTCAGGTTACCTAGGGCAGTTATGGATATTTGATGATGGACATAACATTCGGTAACGGATATTATTTGTAGCGGTTGCTATAATAGCACTCAAGCTACAGTGAATGGTATCTTACTAACTATAAAGTAAAGATTAACAATACAGCGTTACGTATTGCTTTTATTGTTAACCAAGTATACTGGGTTTGGTAAGATGGCGCACAGTATATAAGAATTATCGTTCACCTATAACCACTTAGCCAATTTAGTTCGCTGCTTTTGGGCTTTTTTATTGTCTGTCAAATGCTTGATAGCATAATAACAACCCGAGGCGGACATTTTTTATGACTAAACCAGCAAGGATACAATAATTATGTCAAACATTACATTGCCAGAACTACCCTACGCAAAAGACGCACTAGAGCCACACATCAGTGCAGAAACATTAGAATACCACCACGACAAGCACCATGCTGCGTACGTGAACAAGCTCAATGACTTGCTACCAGGTTCAGGTCTAGAAGACAAAACCCTACCTGAAATCATCAAAGCAACCGCCAAAGATGACAGCAAGCAAACCATGTTTAACCAAGCCGCTCAGGTTTGGAACCACACGTTCTACTGGAACTGCATGACGCCAGAAAATGGCGGCGGTGAGCCTACTGGCAATCTAAAAGCGAAAATCGAAGAAGATTTTGGCAGCTATGACAAGTTCCGCGAAGAGTTCAAAAATGCGGCAACTTCACAGTTCGGTTCAGGCTGGGCATGGCTAGTCGCTGACAAAGTCGGCGGCAAACTGTCTATCGCCAAAACTGGCAACGCAGACACCCCACTAGCGCACGACCAAGTGGCTGTATTGACTTGTGACGTATGGGAACACGCGTACTACATCGACTACCGCAACCGTCGTCCTGACTACGTAGATACCTTCCTAGACAAGCTCGTAAACTGGGACTACGCAAACGCAAAATACAAAGGCCAAGACGCAGGCGTTGAAGAGTAATCTTGACGCTTAAGTTTTGATATAAAAAAAGAGCGCCGTTTGGTGCTCTTTTTTTTGTGGGCGAGATAAAATTGCGGTTATTTTTAGAACACTTTATCGATGCATTACAGAAAGTAAGTGATCGCCAGCCAACCTTTATCAGCAAAAAAATGTTCAGCAGCGCTATAATGATTTTCAATAAAAAATGGAATTAACACGGAGGGAGCTCGTGAACAAAGCGCGCATTGCTGTACTTGCCATATTAACACTGTCGGTCATTAATCTATGCTTTATGATATTTAGCAACTTGGTAGGGATGCGGGCGTTTCCTGATTATTCACCCATGGTGATGACATTATTTAATGTGTTTTTGATTACCCTTGGACTGCTCAGTGTGTGGCAGCTGTTCGCGGGGATTGACGGTCACGCGATGCGTGGTAAGATACTGATATTGCTCGCGGTGGAGTTTTTTGTGGTATATGCGGCGGACATTACCAATATCTTTCCACGTTCGGTAGAGCCGATGGGTCAAACGCTGTTTATGCTAGAGATATGTGGCGCGGTGCTGGCGGTATTGTTATTTGTGAGTGCGTGTTGGTATATGAAAGCAGTGTCTGAGCCTGAATCTGTGTGATGGGTATGGATGATGTGAAAAAAGGACACGGTGGGTGTCCTTTTTCTATCATCTATTTACAGTCAATACTTTGCATCATTTACTACTCGTTGTGAGATATTTACTAACAGAGATACATACATTGGCATCTCTATAAGAGTATTCATACCTTATGAAGAGCCTCATAAAAATTATTAAGAAGATTTTGTGTTTTAGCGTTGGAATTATAACTTCTATTGATATATGTTGGATGGTAAAAGGTGTTTTCTAAAAATTCTTCGGAATAGATGGGTGTTAGAGATAGGTCGTAATTTTTGAATATTTCTTCCGCTATATTATTGACAACTCCATACTTTCCTTCATCTCCCCAACCAAAATATACAGGCGCGTTTGAAAGTAACTCATGCTCACCAAAAATATAATCTTGACGTGTAAGCAATTTATCTCTTGCTTTATTAAGACTTTGTTCTTTGTAATAAGAACAGTTAAATAATTGAATAATACCTTCTAGTTTAGTTTCACGGCTTATATAGCTACCGTTAAATATTTTTATCAAACGCAACATAGTATGATCAGCTTTAAACAACTTCCAACGAGCTAGATCAACATCTGATATATCAATATTATGGTTGTCCAAATAAAATTTCTTCACTGTATCAGCGTCTTGATTAATATCTCTAATTGGCTCTGCACTGCCTGGGTTGATTAAAATGGCGCTACCAATAAGCTTGGTAGAGCTACCAATCTGTATCAGCGTCTTTTTTCTAAATTCTTGTCCATTTGGTAAAGTTTTAAACTCAGCGTAAACCTTCATATCCATACTAATATCACCTCAAGCAGGTATAATTTTTAGTCAATATTTTAAGCAAACAATAAGTTTATATCACCTAAAACCCCAACCTTTCAAGCATCTTTCGCAGTATCGCAATATTATAATAAATATCTACACCGACTTTACTCCAAAAACCTAACCCCTGCCACCACCAATAATCAACTTTATTCAACCACTTTCCAACCACTATCCCCATCTACCATCGACGCATCAAACACGCGTTTAAAGCCTTGCTGAATCAGTTCAAAGCGTGACGTTGTAGGCTCGTTGTCTACTTTAACGACAGGTGCATCTATCGGGGTGATGGCTTGCCACTGCGCATTGTCATTGGCTTTCTCCGCTAATAAAAAACTAAAGAACGCCGTGTCACCTGCCATCATCCGTAAATCATCGACAACCAGCTGTTCGGCTAAATTGCCAGTGGTAGCAGTGATGGGTAGCATTTGGACGCGATACCCTGTCCAGTGACCAGAGAACCAATCAAGACGCTGGGCATAAGGGCGGCTTTGCGCTGGCAGGTTTGCCCGCAGCGTCTGCGCGTTGTCATACTGCGTCAGGTAGCGATATTCAGGCAAGCGGCTGTCTAAGGCACTACCGCGTATCTCAATCAGTCTATGCTCATTATCTTCGGTAACGGTACGCCACATGAGTATCGTCGGCAGAACAGGCATGGTTTTGATGCGCGTGGTATTGATATTAGCCGCTTTTAAGGTTTGCTCCGCTTGCGACTGGGCGTGGTATTTTAATCCTAAGCCCAATAATAAATAACTGCTACTGAGCAGCAGAATCCAAACCGTAAGGCGTTGACAGTTGATCAGCATCCCTGCTTTAAATACCGCAAGTTTGCACCCTTTTATGACGCCCACGATTACCGCTATCAGTAACGGTAAGGTATAGAGGGGATCAATAATAAAGACGGAAGCAATACTGATGGGAGTCATCTGCAAAGGTTCTTGTAGCGGCCAAAACAGCTGGGTGCCGTAGACGGTAAAGCTGTCCAAGATAGGATGGGTAGTCAACACCAACGTCATGGCAAGAGCTAAGCGCCGCTTTGAATAAGGAGGCGGCATATCGCGCCAGTGGTGATAGCGGCTGATCAGCCAAGCGCCTGCGAGACCTACTGCGCTCAGGACAAATAAAGAATGACTAAAGCTGCGATGGTAGGTCATGTCGCTGATAGGGTCGGGGTAGCTAATCAGGACATCCAAATCAGGCAACGTGCCCAGTATCGCGCCGTATAGGTAGGCTTTGCGCCCCTGATATTTGCCAAGTACTGCCCCTTGGACGCTCGCACCTAAGACAATTTGACTGAGTGAATCCATAGCGCTCTTATTCAATTAGGGGTTTAGATAATTACAATACGTCAAAGTTGTGCGCTATTAGCGCCTCACGCAGCATCGCAATATTATAATAAGCGTGCGCATTGACGGTGTTTTGAAAGAAAATATAAAGCGTGTCAAAGTGCTGACGCTGATTGGCAATCGCTTGCGCCCAGTCCTGCATCTCAGCCTCACTATAGCGGTAGTCATGACGATCAGCGGCGCTCATCGCATCCCACCAATTCAGGTTGTTGCCATGCATGCGCAGATAGCCTGTACGCTCGGTAAATATCAAGCGCGAGGGCGGCAACCCGCTGACTTTGGGATAATCGACACTGCACCAAATTAGCCCTTGTTCGCGAAAGCTATCAACCACTTGCGGCGTGTGCCATGCGTTATGACGAAACTCGATGGCAAGCGGATAGTCCTTAAACCAGCTGACAAGCTCTGCTAAGTACAGACGATGCTCGCGAGTACGGTCAAAGCCGTGCGGAAACTGAAGCAGTAACGGCGCTAAGGCATCGGCGTCCACCAGCGGAGATAGGGCATTTAAAAATGCTTCGGCGTGTTCAGGCTTGCCTTTACGTGCATGAGTAAAGTCTTGGTGTAGTTTAACGGCAAATTTTAACTGGCTATTAGCTTGTGTGTAAGCTTTATCAATCATCCCCGCAAAGGCTTTTTGCCCGATGGGCGCATAGAAGGTGCTATTAATCTCCACCGCGCCGTATTGCTGGGCGTAGACTTGTAAAAAGTCCGCTTTTTTGGTGCCAGTAGGATACAGCGTGCCGAGCAAATCCGTGTCGCTATAACCGCCTGTGCCGAGGTAGATGCGTTGTGCGCTCATGGTTTGCTCGCTTTTCTTATTATTGTTTTATTTACTGCTGCACTTATTTTTTGCGCGCCCACAGCCAATCAATCAGCGTCACTAATGGCTGGGCAGCATCGCTGCCTGTATTGATGGTATTGGCGGCGGCGCGACCTGTGGCAAACAGCGACTCGGCGTATTCGGTTGCCGTTTCTACGCCCATCAGTTTGACATACGTGGACTTGTCCAATTTTTCATCGCTGCCCGCAGGCTTGCCCAAATCATCAGTACTCATGGTGACGTCCAAAATATCGTCTTGCACCTGAAAGGCAAGCCCAATCGCTTTTGCCGCTTCAATTAATGCCGCTTGCTGGGTATCGCTTGCGCCTGCACAGATGCCGCCCATCAAGATAGCCGCTTCAATCAGCGCGCCTGTCTTGTCGCGGTGGATGGCTTCTAGCTCGCTTTGTACAATCGAGCTGCTGGCCTCGGCGTTTAAGTCGAGCATTTGTCCCGACACCATACGGCGGGCGCGTGGGGCAAAAACGGCGCTTAGACGGCTGGCAATCAGCGCATCACTGGGGTGAAAGGTGGGCAGTTCGGCATGTAGCGCTTCAAAGGCGAGCGTTTGCAGTACATCACCTGCCAGTAGCGCGGTCGCTTCATCAAAGACGATATGACAGGTCGGCTGCCCGCGGCGTAGTGCGTCGTCATCCATACACGGCAAGTCGTCATGCACCAGCGAATAAGTATGGAGCAGCTCCACCGCGAGGGCGGCACGGCGCGCCATGTCATAGCGTGACTCGGCTTGGTCTTGCTCAGCGCTCTTATTCTCATCATTGCCATCAATACTGGCAAAGGTGCTAAACACCATCAGCGGACGCACGCGCTTGCCGCTCGCGGTCATCACATATTGGCAGGCATCGAGTAGCGGGCTGGGCAGCTCGGCAGCAGTGAGTAAGGCGGCAATATCTTGGTCGAGCTGTGCGCGCATCGCATCATGGCTGGTGGCGGGGCGGGCAGGGCTGGCGGGCGCTTGGGCGCTATCGGGTAATACAGAAACGGTCATAAATACACCACGGTATGAGGCAATAATAAAACCCGCTTAGTGTAGCACGTTCAGGGTTTTAGCGGGCTTTATAGGCGGCGTATCAGTGCATCTCGTTACGCATTCGTGATATAACTTTATGGGCAAATGTGCTGTGATAAACCACGCGCCCAGCTATAGCGGAAAAGGGGCATCTGACGCAAGTGTCTTTTGCGTACTCAGTGTGACTTGTGCGTAGTGACTTACGCGCCTACGATAGCTTGTGACAGCACAAAGCACAGCCCCTACACTGGGGCATGTCTTCACTTTAAACGCTTAAGACTCAACGCCCTAAAAGGCGCTGAGTCAATAGCCGCCAGACATCAATAATAGAATAAATGCGACAACAAGGAGAGATTTATGGTCTATCAAGGAAACCGCATCACGGTGACCATGCTAGAAGATGGCATCGCCAACATGCAATTCAATGCTGAGAATGAAAGCGTTAATAAATTCGATGCCGAAACCAACAAACAGTTTTCTGAGGTGGTCAACACCCTAGAGGCGAGCGATGACATCAAAGGGCTTATCGTCACCTCAAGCAAAGGCGTGTTTATCGCAGGGGCAGACATTACCGAATTTGTCAGCGCCTTTACGCAAACTGAAGATGAGATTCGCGACTGGATTATCGAGATTAACGAAGTCTTTAACCGCTTTGAAGATTTGCCATTTCCAAAAGTTGCCGCGGTTAATGGTGCAGCCTTGGGCGGCGGCTGTGAAATGACGTTGGTCTGTGACTACCGCGTGATGGGCGACAAAGCAATAATCGGTCTGCCCGAAACTCAGCTCGGTATTTTCCCAGGTTTTGGCGGCACGGTACGTACCACGCGCCTGATCGGTGTGGACAATGCGCTGGAGCTGATTGCCACAGGCGCACCCAAAAAGCCACTTGACGCTCTCAAGGTAGGCTTGGTCGATGCCACGGTGAGCAACGATGACTTGCAAGACGCGGCGATTGACTTGGTCAAAAAATGTATCTCAGGTGAGCTGGACTGGCAAGCCAAACGTGACGAAAAGCGCCAACCGATTAAGCTCAATCAACTTGAGCAGGCGATGGCATTTAACAGTGCCAAAGGCATGATCTTTGCCAAAGCCAATCCCAAACAATACCCCGCGCCCGCGCTTGCTATCGAAGCGATTGAAAAACACGTCAATAAACCTCGTGATGCGGCGATTGAAGTCGAAGCGACTTATTTTGTGAAAGCCGCAAAAACCCCGCAAGCGGCGAGCCTCGTTGGCTTGTTCTTAAACGACCAATTGGTTAAGAAGCTCGCGAAAAAACACAGCAAAGATGCTCATGACATTAATGAAGCAGCGGTACTGGGCGCAGGCATTATGGGCGGCGGTATCGCCTACCAAGCGGCGAGCAAAGGCTTGCCAATCATCATGAAAGACATCAAAGCCGAGCAGCTGGACTTGGGCATGGGTGAGGCGAGCAAACTGCTAGGCAAACTTGTGGACCGCGACAAAATCAGCGCCACCGACATGGGCAAAACCCTAAGCCGTATCCGCCCAACCTTAAACTATGGCGACTTTGGTGAGACCGATATCGTCATCGAAGCGGTCGTTGAAAATCCAAAAATCAAACAAAGCGTGTTAAAAGAAGTCGAAGGACTGGTCAAAGACGATTGTATTTTGGCATCGAACACCTCGACCATCTCTATTACTTATCTTGCTGAAGCGCTTGAGCGCCCTGAAAACTTCGTCGGCATGCACTTTTTTAACCCTGTGCATCGTATGCCGCTCGTTGAAGTCATTCGCGGTGAAAAGTCGTCAGAAGCGGCGATTGCCACCACCGTTGCGCTGGCAAGCAAAATGGGCAAAACCCCTATCGTGGTCAATGACTGCCCAGGCTTCTTGGTCAACCGCGTATTGTTCCCGTACTTTGGCGCGTTTGATTTGCTGCTAAAACAAGGCGCGGACTTTACCCACGTGGATAAAGTCATGGAGCGTTTTGGCTGGCCGATGGGTCCTGCGTATCTGATTGACGTGGTCGGTCTGGACACAGGCGTACACGGCGCAGAAGTCATGGCGGACGGCTACCCTGATCGCATGAAGCCCGACTATAAAGGCGCTATCGAGCATCTGTACGAAGCGGGTCGCTTGGGTCAAAAGAACGACAAAGGCTTTTATCGTTACGAAACTGATAAGCGCGGTAAGCCGAAAAAAGTCACCGATGACGCGACCTACGCGCTCTTAAAAGACGTGACCGATAAAGACGCACAAAGCTTTGATGATGATGCGATTGTTAATCGTATGATGCTGGCGTTCTGCAATGAGACCGTGCGCTGCCTAGAGGACAACATCGTCGCCACACCAGCGGAAGCAGACATGGCAATGATTATGGGTGTGGGTTTCCCGCCGTTCCGCGGTGGTCCTTGCCGTTACATCGACCAAGTGGGATTGGATACATACATCGCCTTGTGTGACAAATACGCGCATTTGGGCAAAGCCTATGAAGCCCCGCAAAAACTCCGCGACATGGCAGCAAATGGTGAGCGTTTTTACCCTGTGAATTAAGGCGTAACAAAGCTGTGTCACTGATTAGACAGCAGCACACGCGATACACACATAAAAACGCAACAACAAGCATCAAGGATAAGGAATAATAATATGACAACATTAAGCCCAAAAGACGTGGTCATCGTGGATGGTGTCCGCTCCGCCATGGGAAAATCAAAAAACGGTATGTTCCGCCATGTGCGCGCCGACAGTCTCTCGGCTGAACTGGTACGCGCCTTGGTTGAGCGCAATGACTTTGATCCGCAAGACGTCGAAGATGTCATCTGGGGCTGTGTCAACCAGACACTAGAGCAAGGCATGAATATCGGTCGTAATATCGGTCTGCTTGCCGATATCCCCAAAACGGCAGGCGGGCAAACCGTCAACCGTCTGTGCGGCTCATCGATGCAGGCACTACACACCGCCGCCGCGCAAATCATGACCAATCAAGGTGACGTTTTTATCATTGGTGGCGTTGAGCACATGGGTCACGTCGGCATGATGCATGGTATCGATCTAAACCCCGCCGCCTCCAAGCACTACGCCAAAGCCTCCAATATGATGGGCTTGACCGCTGAGATGCTCGGACGTATGAACAACATCAGCCGCGAAGAGCAAGACGCCTTTGGTCTAGAATCGCACCGCCGCGCATGGGCAGCGACCACCGAAGGACGCTTTGACAATGAAATCGTCGGAATCGAAGGACATGACGAGCAAGGGCGCTTGCAGCTGTGTACCGTCGATGAAGTGATTCGCCCTGATGCCACGCTTGAGCAAATGCAGAAGCTACGCCCTGTGTTTGACCCCAAAGGCGGTAGCGTCACGGCAGCGACCTCGTCAGCACTGTCGGACGGTGCGTCTGCCATGCTGGTCATGAGCGCACAAAAGGCGAAAGACTTGGGGCTTAAGCCTCGTGCGCGTATCCGCAGCATGGCAGTAGCAGGCTGTGACGCAGCAATTATGGGCTACGGTCCAGTGCCCGCCACCAAAAAAGCGCTCAAGCGTGCGGGCATGAGCCTCGATGATATCCAAACCATTGAACTCAACGAAGCCTTTGCCGCTCAAAGCTTGGCAGTGCTAAAATCGCTGAACCTGCAAGACAAGCAAGACATCGTTAATATCAATGGCGGCGCGATTGCCCTTGGGCATCCGCTGGGCTGCTCAGGCGCACGTATCACCGTGACGCTACTGAACGCCATGGAACAACAAGACACACAAATCGGTCTTGCCACCATGTGTATTGGTCTGGGTCAAGGCATCGCGACCGTGATTGAGCGGGTGTAACTAAGTACTAGTCGTCGTCTATTAAAAAACGAACTTTTTAAGACGACTGTCCACAAAATATACGGTTAAAAAAGCGTCTGATATTTCAGGCGCTTTTTTATTTAAGAACAAGTAATGATAGCAGTATTATATCGTATGTATTACCAAGATTTAGATTTGTTTAAAAGCGTATGCGGCTTTCAATATTGAGCGTTTGTTTGTGCTAGTCTGACCGAAGGCGCTGTGAATCTTCATAGTGCCCACACCGCCTAGCTATTTCATTAGGTAAACGAACGATAATAATATGAGGTCGATTATGTCAGACAATCAGAACGCTCAGGATTCTAAAACAACAGCCACAAAAGTCGCCGTGGTCACTGGCTCAGCCGTTGGACTCGGAAACGCCATTGCCAAACGCCTAGCAAACGACGGCTTTAAAGTGGTCATACACGATATTAATGAAGACAACCTGAAAAAAGCAGAAAAAGAACTCACTGACGCAGGTTTTGATGTGAGCGCGGTCGTCGGCAATGTGCTCAAGCGCGAGGATCAGTTTAAGGTCGCAAAACATGCGGTAGACACATTCGGTCGCCTCGACGTCTTTGTTAACAACGCAGGCGTCGAATCTGTTGAACCATTTTTAGAGATTGAAGAATCTGAGATTGATCGGGTCTTTGATGTTAATGTCAAAGGCGTGATTTTTGGTACCCAAGCCGCTGCCGAACAGATGAAGCATCAAGACGGTGTGGGCAAGATTATCAATGCCTGTAGTATTGCAGGGCATGAAGGTTACGAAATGCTCAGTCTTTATTGTGCCAGTAAATTTGCGGTGCGGGCGTTTACTTATACGACTGCAAAGGAGCTTGCAAAGTATGACATTCGCGTCAATGCCTATTGCCCAGGAGTTGCTGACACGCCGATGTGGGAGCGCATTGATCAGGCATTCGTTGAGCACAAAGGCTATGAGCCAAAACAAGCATGGAAAGAGTTTACCAGCGGGATTTTGGCAGGTCGTCCTCAGCAGCCCAATGATGTCGCCAACTTAGTATCATTTTTAGCCTCAGAAGATTCCGACTACATCACGGGACAAACCATCTTGACCGATGGCGGTATGGTGTTTAGATAAGATAGCGGCGTGATATCTGCTTACCCATAAAGTCTGTATGTACAGCAGTTAAGATAATGGCATGCAACACAAAAGGTTTGATATTGATTGTCAGACCTTTTTTATTATTCATTTTATGGCATCGATAACGTATCTTAATTGACGTACTCAACAAATTATGAATAAATGAGAAGACAAGCAAATCAATAACAATACCGATAATAAGTACGATAACCCTGCAAGATTCGTCTGTACAAGGAGTGTATTATGTCCACAATGATTTCTGACCGCACGTACCGCATTGCCCGCGAAAACACCCAAGCCATGATGGTAGATGTGCAAGAGCGCTTAATGCCGCATATTAATGAGCGCGAACAAATTACCAAAAAAATTATTTTATTAACTAAAGGCTTGCAAGCGTTAAATATCCCTATCATGCTTAATGAGCAGTACAGCCAAGGGCTAGGCAGTACATTGCCTGAGGTTATAGATGTCCTTGAGGATAAGAACCGCGAGCGCTTTGATAAGACGACTTTTAGTGCGTGTGACAATAATGACGCATGGCATTATTTGGCGCAGCAAAACCGCAGTACGGTGCTGGTCTATGGTGCAGAAGCCCACGTATGCGTGATGCAGACGTCGCTTGATTTGTTAGACAATGGTATGCAGCCTGTGATTATCGCGGATGCCGTTGGTTCGCGCTTTCCTTATGATAAAAAACAAGCCATCCGCCGCATTCGCCGCGCTGGTGGTGTGATTACGACCGTAGAATCTATTTTGTTTGAACTGTGTCGCAGCAGTGAGGACCCTGCGTTTAAGACCATCAGCAGCTTGATTAAAGAGATTGATTGCTAAGTAAAGGCAAGAACTAAAAAAAAGCGTACCAAATTAGGTACGCTTTTTTGTGCTGCATTTTTAATGACGCTTAGGGCGTGTTGAACATTCGCAAATAGGCACTGCTGATCGCTAAAATTGTTCCAGACAAGGCACAAAGCGACGATAATGCAGATGCCTTAGCGAGATTTGTAACGCAGTATGGGGCAATTTTAGCATCAGCCCGCAGGGAC
>NZ_JACDXT010000013.1 GCF_016464015.1 Psychrobacter sp. bablab_jr014 | reverse complement strand
GATTATTTACCGCTGTTCTACCAACATCGGTCTCTTTACCTGAACAATACGGTGCTATCTTTGCCCACTGGGCATCACTTAGGGTTAATCTAGTCATAACACTATGATTATCAATTATTCTATATATGTCAACACACCCTAATTTAAAAGATAAAAAGTCGTTAATCAGGCTGCGCCAGTATCGACAATAAGTTCCCTACTTTATCTAAGCACTCTTGATATTCTGCCGCACATTCTGAGGCGATAGTAATGCCGCCGCCTGCCCATAGACTGACATGACGCGACTCGCCTTGCTGCTGTGCTTGCAAAGTGCGAATCAGTACGTTCCATTGCCCACTGCCATCAAAGTTCATATAGCCGAGCGTGCCACAGTACGCGCCGCGCGGAGTGGTTTCTAACTCATGAATAATCTCAACGGCGCGTTTCTTCGGTGTACCAGTGATAGAGCCTGCGGGCAAACTGCCAAACAGTACTGTAAGTGGATGCGCCTTGTCATGCAGCGTTGCAGTGATGGTGCTGACCATGTGATGCACATTGCTAAAGCTCTCAATGGCAAACAGCTTGGGTACTTTAACGCTGCCTGTCTTGGCGTATCTTCCTAAGTCATTACGCAGCAAATCGACAATCATTACATTTTCAGCGCGGTCTTTTTCGCTGTTGCTGAGCGCCTGTTTTAACGCCGCATCGGTGTCCGCATCTTGACTGCGCGGACGCGTGCCTTTAATCGGCTTGGTGCAGATGCTGTGCTGGTCGTTATGGTTATAAAACGTAAAAAACAGCTCAGGCGAGCAGCTTAACAGCTCAAAATCTAGCGCCGCAGAATCAGCGTTTTTCAAGCCAATAAAGCCTGCAAACGGCGCATGCGTATTGGCATTTAAGCTGGGCAAGTAGCTTAATAGGGTAGGCGTTTGCGCCGTTTCTTGGGTAAGTGGCGCGGGCAATGTCCCTTGCCATTTTTGAGTCAAGTTAATCTGATAGCAATCGCCTTGTGTCAGATAGTCTTGTGTGCGCTTAAATGCTGCCTCGTACTCTTTTGGCTGCCAAGTCGCTTGTAAGTGTAGGGCAGGAGGTGCGAGATAACTGCCTTGTGAGCATAATGCCGCATCAAAATTGCTCAGCGCATTTGCGATGGTGTGTACAATCGCTGGCGCATCATGAGCCTTAGTATAGGGCGCGCCTGCGTAATACAGCTGCCATAGCGCGCCATTTTGTATCAGACAAATATCATAGTGCCCCATATAGGCAGCAGGCTGGTTGCTGAGCACTGTAACGGCTTGCGGACTCATTGCCCGCGCCGCAATGTCATAACCAATAAAACCAATCAAACCGTGACTATAGCAAGGGGTCTCTTGCGCGCCATTGTGAACGTCAAGAGAGGCGTCCGCTTGTGTTTCACTATAATTAATCAGCGCCGCTTGCCAACTCTCGTAACTCATTTGTATTTCGTGGTTATCTGCATCACGTCCATGCTCATAGACGCGATATTGCGGCGTTTCACCACTATTATCACTGTCGCCGACAGGGTAGAGCGTCCATGCACGTTTCGGTAGCAGCCCGATGACAGGTTGCCCATCATTGTGTAGCCATGCCAGTTGCCACTCTGCTTGCGCGTCCATTTGTGGTAAATACGCTTGCAAACGCGGCAAGATATCGGCGGCGCTTAACGCACCAAAACGCCACCCATGACGGGGCATGGATGGCGCTGTGGAGGTATTTTTGTTTTCAGGTACGACTGGCATAATTACGCGTCGAATCGCTTAACAATCAAGGTCGCGTTGGTGCCACCAAAGCCAAAGCTGTTACTCATGATCGTCTCAAGCTTGGTATCACGCTTTTCAGTGACGATGTCAAAATCAGCCGCACGCTCGTCTAGCGTTTCGATGTTGATGCTTGGCGCGATAAAGCCTTCTTTGAGCATTAATAGGCAGTAGATCAGCTCTTGAGCGCCGACCGCGCCTAAGCTGTGACCTGTCATTGACTTGGTTGAGCTGATAGGCGGCACGCGTCCGCTGCCATGTTCACTAAAGGCTTGAGCAATGGCTTTTAGCTCAGTAATGTCACCGAGTGGCGTACTCGTGCCGTGGCTATTGATATAGTCAACCGTGGACAGACCTGCTTCTGCCAGTGCTTGCTTCATGCAGCGTACCGCGCCTTCACCGCTTGGAGCTACCATTTCTGCGCCGTCTGAGCTTGCACCGTAGCCGACGATTTCAGCGAGGATAGTTGCGCCGCGTGCTTGAGCATGCTCTAAACTTTCAACCACTACCATCGCACCGCCGCCAGCAATCACAAAGCCATCACGGTCTTTATCATACGCGCGTGACGCTTGTTTTGGCGTCTCATTGTATTGCGTGCTCATTGCGCCCATCGCGTCAAACATGCACGACTGTGTCCAATGCTCCGCTTCACTACCGCCTGCAAGGATAACGTCCGCTTTACCGAGCTGAATCAGTTCCGCCGCGTGACCGATACAATGCGTTGAGGTCGCGCAGGCAGACGAGATAGAGTAGGAGATGCCTTGGATTTTTAGACCTGTTGCTAGTGCTGCCGATACCGAGCTGCCCATGGTTTTGGGTACGGCCATCGCGCCCACACCGCGCAGCCCTTTTTCGCGCATGGCATCAACGGCGTTCATCACATCTTGGGTGGACGAGCCGCCTGAGCTTGCCACCAGACCCACGCGTGGGTTGTGATTGATGGTATCTAGGCTCAGACCTGAATGCTCAATGGCTTGCAATGCGCTGACATAGGCATAAAGGCTTGCGTCACTAAAAAAGCGCTTAAGCTTACGATCAATACCTGAGGTGTCGAGCGCAGACTTATCAATGCTGCCACTGACTTGCGATTTAAAACCATGCTCAGCGTACGTCTCATTAAATGTGATACCACACTGCCCTTGCGATAAAGCCTCAGTGACGGTCGCTAAATCGTGTCCGATACAAGAGACAATCCCTGCTCCAGTGATGACGACTCGGCGCATAGCGTATTCCTTATAATAACGATAAAAAAATAAACGTGTTAAAAGGGCAGATACCCTTTGCCTTTGTCCAAACGCTTCGCAGCATATATGTCAAATAACCGTTAAATACGGTCGTAATCTGCCAAAACTTGGTGGACAAAAGCCATGAGCGGTATCATACCGTATCAACACCGCAAAAGCTTTGCTGAACTGTAAAATAAGCATAAAAAACAGGCAGCCAATAGCAGACAAACACAGCCATCAATACCACAGATACTTATAACGACCTATAAAATGACGCATAAACAAAGATACAAACTCATGCTATCAATAACAGAGCGTACACTGACAACAGGGCAGGGAGTCTATTATAATTGTAGGTCTATGTGATAAAAGAGCGTTGGTTCATGACTAAGCGCTATTTTATTACCGCAGAATAACAGACCGCAGACGCTTAGAAAAACGGACACGTCGTCATCGCAATGGTCGTACTATTTATAATAAATCAATTTTTATATTAAGGATAACCTCATGGCAAAACGCAACGCGCTATCAAGCAGTATCAGCATGGTCGGTCATTTTACCCGTAACAATCTTGAACGTATGGGCGCACTTCTTGATACGGTAAACAGCAAATCTAGCAAAGCACGTAAATACGATGCTGTTGATTTGGGCAAAGAAGCATATCAGCGTGACCTGTTCAGTGACCAAACGCTCAAAGCCACCCAGCAGCTGATAGGAACGCGTTTTGCTACGTATGGCAAATACGCCAAAAAAGTTGTGCCTAACAGCCTGTTTCAATCGGTTGTAGATAATGCCTTTATGCAAGTTGCCAAACTAGCCGCAAAATGGAGTCAACTTGATTTGCCTAATGAGCATCGTTTTGCTGACGTTGCCAATTTTGATGACGAAGAGCGTTATGCCTTAGCGACTGACATCGCCAATCAAAACCGCGCTTTAGCAACCCTAGGTGGTATTACGGGCTTAGCAGGTTTACCAGGGTTATTGGCAGATACGCTTTGGTTACTACTGGTGTCACTGCGTACCGTTTATCAGTTGGCTGCCGTATATGACCAGCCATTGACAGGCAAACAAGGCATCAAAATGGCTTATGAGCTACTAAGCAGCGCTGATTTAAGTAAAATGCAAGAAAAGCAGGCCATACTAGCAGGTCTTGGCATGGGTAAGGGTTTGTTGGACAACGCACAAAGCAATGGCCTACACAGCGAGCTAAAAAACCTTGGTCTCAAAAATCAAAACGTCAACTATTACGCCGAACAAGTGGACAGCATCGCCAGCCAAGTGGGTATCGACCTAGACAATATCGATTTAACATGGGTTCGCCGTTTCTTACCGATTACCGCTGTTGGTATTGGGATGCGTTATAACAGCCAGTTGATCGACGAAGTGATTGGCGTTGCCCAAGCCACCTTTGCGCCTGAGCCAAAGCTTGCCCAGCCACTACTCGCGGACGATACTCAATCAGCAGACAGTGAGAAAAAGGCAAATGCTGGCAAGACTGATACGGATAAGTCTGCTACAGATAAAGACGATACAAAAGACACCAAAGCCACTGATTCAAAAACAGCTGATACCAAAAAAGCAGACACACCAGAAAAATCAGAAACAGCAAAAGAAGCAAAGCCAAACACGAGTGACAATGCCTCACAGCATGTCGATATTGCTAATAAAGCGGTTACGGATGTCGTTGTCGAAAAAACGCATAACGCTGAAGCTGATGATGCTAAAAACGATGTAAAAGCAGACAAAGCAGCAGTGAAGGCAGACAGTAAGAAAGCTGACAGCGAATCAAAGCACGTTGACATTGCCAATAAAGCGGTCACTGATGTGGTCGTCGGAAAAGCGCATAAAGAAACAGACGCCAAAGACAGCAAATAAGTTAAAATGCGCACAGGCAAACGGCCTGAGCGCTTCAAATAGAACGTAGCGCTGTTGGGTTATTATCTGCGAATATCATAGATAACGGCTTGAAAAGTTTAAGACAAGCACCATATAACAGCGCATACCGTTATCTCAAAGCACACTTGCCTGAGTTTGTAAAGTCAAAACGTGGATAAGTGGTTGAAATAGCAGTAACATATCTTTATAATACAGTGTCCTAAAAATGGGTGACGCCGATTATTGTTTTTACAATAGGTCGTGCGAGTGACGCCCATTTTTTTGTTTTATACCAAACGGGAGAAGGATGCCTTATGGCAACAACTAACCAATTGATTCGTAAGGGTCGCAAAACCATCAAGGAAAAATCAAAAGTTCCTGCGTTGCAAGCGTGCCCACAACGTCGTGGCGTATGTACTCGTGTATATACCACCACACCTAAAAAACCAAACTCAGCCATGCGTAAAGTATGCCGTGTACGTTTGACTTCAGGCTATGAAGTATCAAGCTACATCGGTGGTGAAGGCCACAACCTACAAGAGCACAGTGTTGTACTTATCCGCGGTGGTCGTGTAAAAGATTTGCCAGGTGTACGTTACCACACCGTACGTGGCGCACTTGACTGTGCTGGCGTAAAAGACCGTAAGCAAGGTCGTTCTAAGTACGGTGCGAAAAAACCTAAAGCATAAGCTTAGCGTTTAGCTGTACCACCCCATTAACTGTGCATGGGCTTGGTGCTGATAGTGGCAAGTATTGATGAAGCAAAACTGCCCCAGCATACCACCATGCAGTAAGGCTGACTGACAATCTAGCGTTGCTGTATAAGCGTACTGTTTGTGAATGTCAGACACTCCTGAAGACAAGGAAATTTATTATGCCAAGACGTCGCGTCGTTGCTGCCCGTGAGATTCTTCCAGATCCTAAGTTCGGTAGCCAAACCATTGCAAAATTCATCAACCACGTTATGAAAGATGGCAAAAAATCTACTGCTGAGCGTATCGTATACGGTGCTCTTGAAACAGTAAGCCAAAAGCGTAACATCGAAGATCCAGTATCTTTCTTTGAAGAAGTACTAGAAAACGTACGCCCAATGGTAGAAGTAAAAGCCCGCCGTGTTGGTGGTGCTACCTACCAAGTACCCATGGAAGTACGTCCCTCCCGTCGTACTGCCTTGGCAATGCGTTGGTTGGCTGAAGCTGCTGCTAAGCGTTCTGAAAAATCAATGGCTCTACGCCTTGCAGGTGAACTTGGTGATGCCTTTGAAGGTAAAGGTAGCGCTATGAAGAAGCGTGACGAAGTCCACCGTATGGCTGACGCTAACAAAGCGTTCTCGCACTACCGCTTCTAAGCCACTATTGCAACAAAGCGGATGGGTTGTCATAAAACATCCGCTTTTTAGAGGTATCATCCTTGCCGTACAAAATCGAAAGGTCTTAGCCTGCGTGATTTTGTATCTGCAAGGGTCAGTGATATGATAGATACCCCTAACGCAAAGCTCATCTAAAATAACGTTCCTAAAGGTGCGTTATTTTTTAAAATATAGGATGGGCTTTGTTTGATTATATGTTGTCCCCAATGAATACCCCCGGTTTATAGGTCACCTGTGGCATACCGCGATAACCTATCGCTTTTGCTGACATTGCGTGTTACCGCATGAGGGGTAGGCAAAATATTACATACACGACTTTCCCTAGGAAAACACTATGGCTCGTACAACTCCCCTAAAGCGCTATCGCAACATCGGTATCTCAGCGCACATTGATGCTGGTAAGACGACCACAACTGAACGTGTCTTATTTTACACAGGTGTCAGTCACAAAATCGGCGAAGTTCATGATGGCGCAGCTACCATGGACTGGATGGAACAAGAACAAGAGCGTGGTATTACCATTACTTCTGCTGCGACCACTTGTTTCTGGTCTGGTATGGCAAAACAGTTCGACGAACATCGCATTAACATCATTGACACCCCAGGCCACGTTGACTTTACTATCGAAGTAGAGCGTTCAATGCGTGTACTTGACGGCGCGTGCATGGTGTACTGTGCAGTAGGCGGCGTACAGCCACAGTCTGAAACCGTATGGCGTCAGGCGAACAAATACAAAGTACCTCGTCTTGCGTTTGTTAACAAGATGGACCGCGTTGGTGCCGATTTCTACCGTGTTATCGACCAAATCAAAACACGTCTAGGCGGCAAGCCAGTACCACTGGTTATCCCAATTGGTAAAGAAGAAGACTTTGAAGGTGTTGTTGACCTTATCACTATGAAAGCCATCTATTGGGACGAAGCGTCTCAAGGTATGAACTTTGATGAGCGTGATATCCCAGCAGAGCTTCAAGACAAAGCCGAAGAGTATCGTGAGTACTTGGTAGAATCAGCGGCTGAAGCATCAGAAGAGTTGATGAATGACTACCTAGAAAACGGTGATCTAAGCCAAGAACAGATTCATGCTTCGATTCGTCAGTTGACTATCGATAACGAAATCATCCCAATGCTTTGTGGTACTGCCTTTAAAAACAAAGGCGTACAAAAGATGTTGGACGCGGTTATTCAGTACCTACCAGCACCAATCGACGTACCAGCAATCCGCGGTATCCTAGATGACAAAGATGAGACCGAAGCGACTCGTGAAGCATCTGACGATGCACCGTTCTCAGCACTTGCGTTCAAAATCATGAACGACAAATACGTTGGTAGCTTAACCTTTGTACGTGTGTACTCAGGTGTTATCACTCAAGGCAGCAGCGTTTACAACCCAGTTAAAATGAAGCGTGAGCGTGTAGGCCGTATTGTACAGATGATGGCAAACTCTCAAGAAGAGCTACCAGAAATCCGTTCAGGTGATATCGCTGCGCTAGTGGGCATGAAAGACGTGACTACTGGTGACACGCTATGTGATGAAGACAACATCATCACCCTAGAGCGTATGGAATTCCCAGATCCAGTAATCAGCTTGGCGGTAGAACCAAAAACCAAAGCTGACCAAGAAAGAATGTCAATCGCGCTTGGCCGTTTGGCTAAAGAAGATCCATCGTTCCGTGTACACACTGACGAAGAGTCTGGTCAGACCATCATCAGCGGTATGGGCGAATTGCACCTTGAGATCTTGGTTGACCGTATGAAGCGTGAGTTCAACGTTGAAGCTAATATCGGTGCACCTCAGGTTGCTTACCGTGAGACGATTCGTGCAACCGTTGAGCAAGAAGGCAAATTTGTACGTCAGACTGGTGGTCGTGGTAAGTTCGGTCACGTATGGCTACGTCTTGAGCCCCTTGATCCAGCGGGCGAAACTGAATACGAATTCGCTGAAGAAGTTGTTGGCGGCGTGGTACCAAAAGAATTCCACGGTGCGGTTGACAAAGGTATCCAAGAGCGTATGAAAAACGGCGTTCTAGCAGGCTACCCAGTTGTTGGCGTAAAAGCGACTCTATATGACGGTTCATACCATGACGTTGACTCTGATGAGCTATCGTTCAAAATGGCTGGCTCTATGGCGTTCAAAAAAGGCTTCATGAATGCAAATCCTGCACTTCTTGAGCCTGTCATGAAAGTTGAAGTAGAGACCCCAGAAGAATACATGGGCGACATCATGGGCGATCTAAACCGTCGTCGTGGCATGGTTCAAGGTATGGACGATCTACCTGGTGGCACCAAGCAAATCCGTGCTGAAGTACCGTTAGCAGAAATGTTCGGTTACGCGACACAGATGCGTTCTATGTCACAAGGTCGTGCGACTTACTCAATGGAATTCCAAAAGTACGCGGAGATTCCAAAGTCAGTATCAGACGCGATCATCTCTAAATACAACGCAAAAGATGACGACGAGTAAATATTACTAAATACAACGGGCGTACAAAATTGTGCTACCGTTTGTATGAAATCGACCAATAACGGGTGAAAAAGCTTGTTATTGGTCAAGATTTTCTTATAATATTTGCACATTGTATTTATCATTTTTACAATTATCTTAATTTAGTCAATGATAAGACCTATTCGGACATTGACTCCAAATAAAGAGGAATAACCCATGGCAAAGGCCAAGTTTGAACGCAGCAAGCCACACCTTAACGTCGGTACAATCGGCCACGTTGACCACGGTAAAACAACCCTAACTGCAGCTATCGCAACGGTAGCGGCTAAAACTTCAGGCGGCG